>JAFQZI010000141.1 GCA_017406005.1 Oscillospiraceae bacterium
ACCGAGATGCCCAAACACATGGATGACAAAGACTTTTCTTTTCTCGATGACCTGCTCCCCTGGTCGCAGGATATCCCGGACATCTGCAGAAAACCAACAGCAGACTCTTGATTTTCTCCCGGCAGTCAAAAGCTGCCGGGTTTCTTTCTACCGTACAGGTTATTTACCGTTTACTAGGAAAAAAAGATTGAATTATCCCGGAAAACAGGGTATACTGAAAACAGAGATAAAAGTGACAAAGGATTTTGCATTTTGAATAGGATAGGAGGAACCATCATGAACATTCCCGAGAACATTCTCAATACCCTCACTGACGAGCAGAAGAGGAAAGCCGAAGCTGCTCAGTCTTCGGAAGAACTTCTCGCAATAGCAAAGGAATCCGGGCAGGAACTGACCGATGAACAGCTGCAGGCAGTTGCTGGCGGACTCTGCTGGGAAAATTGCCTGGACGATTTTTAATCTGTCAGGGGGACGGTTCTCCTGACATAAAAAATCTCACTCTTCCCCTCCGTGTCTGCTGCCCCCGCATTACGCTGCTATGCTGTAAACTGTCGAAAGTGAGAAAAACGGAATACAGTGCCCCGGATCCTTCTTCGGAAGGGACCCGGGTATTTTTATGCCAAAAATCCGGAAGGGAACCGCGATATGTTTTCGCCGGAATACCGGCTCGATCTGCCTGAGGCGGAAGAATTCATACCGCTTAGACCTGTTTGTGGCTGGGAATGCTGCACTTTGGCAGGTGAGCCGTAAGTAAAAATGCGAATTTAAGTGAACTGACGCGCAGATTGCACTGTTTCTGTCGGATTCAGCCTGAGAGAGGTTCTGTTGTGAAGCAGGCGCAGAACTGTTGCAATGCCAAAGGTGAGCGGCATAAAGGAAAGCATGGAAATCCAGGAAGGAATACGGGTTAGAAATCCGTAAAAATCATCCCATCCGCCGTTATCCGGACCGAGAATCTCAACCATAAAATAATAGACCATTGCGTAGAGCATCACAGGGATCAGAGCGAACAGGGATTCCCGCAAGGGAATCACGTGATTCGTAATAAAGAAGCAAAAGGCAATCATAGCCACGACCGGGCACACACCGTGCAGGAAAAAACGGGAACCGGTGAAAATAAGGACGAAACCCTTTACCGGGGCCAGGATGCAAAGTGAAATCAGAAAAGTCAGCCCTACAGATGTTACGCCGGCAAACAGCAGGTCCACCATCCAGTCAGGAAGATAGAAATTCTTCGTTCGCAAACCGTCAATCGTATATGGCAGAGACATCATCATCGCAATACCGCACAGGATATTCGAGTTTACCGTGAACATGCAGAATGTACGCAGTCCCATATGATCAAAATTGACATCATAAAGCGTGGTCAGATTCATGGTTACACCGATACAGACGCAGACGGCAACCACGGCTGAGCTGAACATCGCGGCGAGGCATCTTCTTCTTGTTATACTGAATGTATCGTTCATCTGTCGCAAATCTCCTTTAGACAGGACAGGGGCCGGTTCTTTGTCTCTCCCAGGATCCAGTTCAGCAGCCCCGAAAAGAGGCCTACGGCACGGCTGATCTTCTCCTCGGAATAGATCGCCCGGTTAAACATGAGGTATGCAACGATCCTGTCCGGATTTTCGATAATCTGTACGGCCAGGCTTCTGGAATTGATCGGGGCATGGCTCTCCACGTTCAGCCTTGTCCCGCCGATGGAACCGATGCTGTTGCCGCTCATGATTTCCGCCGTCTCATAGCAGACGATCATCATATCATGCTCAAAGACATTGTTCCGCATCACGCTCCACTCATAGGAACAGTGTGCAAGGCTTTCGTTGGATCTGGCGGAAACTTCATTAAGGAATTCCTGCAGTGTCATTTCCCCGCTGATTTTAAGGCCGACGGTGACATAGCGGAAGATGCAGCCGAAAGCGTTGCGGCGCACGTCATCTGTCCTGTCGTGGAAGATCCAGTCCAGCATGACATTGTTTTTCTTTTCCATTGCATGGATTCCCAGAAGTCCGACCGCAGTGAACAGGATATTTCTGGAAATATGGTTTTTCTCCTCCCAGGCTTTCATCTCCTCCGGCGAAATCGTGCGTATCAGCGGCAGGAAAGCTCTGCCGGCAGGACGTGCCTGCAGATCCGGAAGCAGGTTGATGCACCAGTCGTCCTTCTCATAGGCTGTCTCAAAGAATCTCCGGTCTTCTCGGTACTTTTTGCCTGCCCGCATCTGTTCCTGTTGATACAGATACGCATAGTAGGTATCCGTCGGCAGAGGCTCGCCCTTCCATGCGCGGACAATATCTTCATTCAGAAGCTGCATTCCCGTCCCGTCTGTCATGATATGGTGGATATCAAAAAACAGGTAGACGGCTTCTTCTGTCTGATAAAGGCCGGCATGGACGAGAGGCTCGCCGGTCAGGCGGAACGGGCGGAGCAGGCTTTCCCTTTTTCGGGCGAACTCTGCTTCGGTGGTTTTCTCCACAGAGAGCTTAAGGATCTTTTCCGGTGCAATTCGCTGGACAAGCGAGCATTCTTCATTGAATTCAAAAACAGTGTACAGAGCTGTCCGGTTCGCCAGTGCTTTGTTTACCGAATCGCACAGACGGCTGGCGTCCGTATCCGCGGGAAAGCGGTACAGTCTCGGCAGGTTCCACATGATGGTGTTGGGGGAAAAGATGCAGTAATCAAAAATCGAGATCTGATTTGGTGTAAGGGGATGGGATTTCCCTCGTTCCCGTTTTTCTGTAACGGCCGGATCTTCCTGTGCTGCCCCGGCCTGTCGGTTATCATAGATGACTGCAATGCGTTCCGGTGTGCAGCCTTCAAAAATATCCGAAGCGAGAAGGACGGGCAGATTTGCCGCAGCCAGCACGCGCATTGTTCCGAGAGAGTCCCCTCCCAGATGGTAAAAATTATCCCGGATACCGACCGGACCCGCCTGTAGGGCTTTTGCGAATGCCTGGCACAGGACCTGTTCCGTTTCCGTGCGGGGAGGGATGTAATCCGTCTTTTCCGCCTTCGGTTCAGGCTTCGGAAGGGCTCTCCGGTTCATCTTGCCGTTGGGGAGCAAAGGCACTTCGTCCACCTTCAGGAAGAAGGATGGGATCATATAATATGGCAGGTACTGTGCCATCTTCTCCCGGACATCCAGTTCATCAAACGTGATATTCTCCGTATAGTACAGACAGACGAAGGCGTGGAGCGGATCTTCAAACCCTCTGGCCGCGCACCATTTCACGCCCAGTATTTTCTTCGCGACCGCCTCGATTTCCGCCGGTTCGATCCGGTTGCCGTTGATCTTGATCATGTCCGTGCTGCGGCCGAGCAGTACAAGGTTCCCGTCCGGCAGCTTTTTGCCGATATCGCCGGTATGGTACAGGCCTCCCCGCAGCGCTTCCGCAGTCTTGTCCGGCAGATTGATATATCCGCGGAAGAAAGGATCCTCCACGCAGATTTCGCCTTCGGTTCCGTCCGCAACTTCCTTTCCGTCCTCATCCAGGATGCGGAGAACAATCTGATCCGGATCAGGCTTCCCGACAGGACAGGTTTCATATGGCCTGTCAATGATGAACTCTGCCAGAGGGAACCCGCACTCGCTCATGGAATAGCCGTTCACCAGTTCTTTCCCTTCGACGAAGATGCCGTTTGCAGGTTCTCCGCCGATCTGGATCTGGCGGATTGTCGGTCCAGGATCCCCGATCAGGCGGATCAGGGAGGGGGAGCAGTAGGTGACGGTAATGCGGTTGTCCCAGTAATACTGGCGGAGCAAAACCGGGTTTTTGATGATGCTGTACGGAACGACAAAAGCATGGCAGCCGTCATAAACGGCGTAGATGTAGCGCCGGATGGCAGCAACGAAATTCAGCGGCGGGATCAGGGCCAGCCTGTCGGATTCGTCAATCCGGGGTTTCCCGTTCCTCGGATCGAGAGAAGCGGCCTGGATCAGTCTGATGCTGCCGTATTCATGCAGCGCTCCTTTCGGATTTCCCGTGGTGCCGGAGGTATAGACCGCGAAAGCGGCGTCCCGGATGCCGGGCTTCTCATAACCGGATTCCGGTTCTGTCTTCAGGATCTCCTCCCAGGCTTCCGCGTCTATTGTGGCTTTGCAGCTGCAGTCCTTGCGGATATAGGCAATCCGCTCCGGGGGATAATTGTCCTCCACCATGGTGAAGGCGGCACCGGCTTTTCATACACCCAGCACCGCGATCAGCGGGACAGCGCCTCGGGGCAGGCACAGAAATACAAAGTCCTCCCGGCCGATCTTTTTTGCTTTCAGCCAGGCGTAGACCCGTCCGGACAGTTCGTCTACCTGCCGTCTGCTTAAGCCGCGCGGGTGGCGTTCATCCGTCAGTGCCAGAGCGGCAGGATTGTCCGACACGTGTTTTGCCCACGCATCCAGAATAATTTCCGTTTGATCCAGAAAGCTCAGATCCATGTTTGTTCCCTCCTTCGGGTTTTCAGCACGGTACAATTAAAAATACGAGATAAAATATTTTATCATACTTCTTCTGTTCAAACAATGATAAAGTATTAGACAGGAAACGGTTCCCTGTCTTGGAGAGAGGGTGAGAGGGCAGGTTAAATCGCTAAAGTGCGTAGGCGGGGACGGCGCGGGTATATTGACAGTGCGGATGTTTGTGGTACAATTCTGTCGTCAGGAAAGCGGAGGTGTTGAACAGAATAATGTGTGAGGCGAACACGCAGAAGATCATCCGCGGTTTGTGAGAGAAGGGGAAAATGGGATCCGAATATAAAACGATAACCCGTGACGGGGTACGAAAGCCCGCGCATGTGGTCCTGATGGAGGAATATCTCGGCAGACCGCTGCGGGGCAACGAGGTGGTTCATCATATCAACGGGGAAAAAGATGACAACCGCCTGGCCAATCTGCAGGTGATGGACCGGGCGGAGCATTCAAGGCTGCATGCTTCAGGGATCACGCCGAATGCCGATACCCTGAAAAAGCTGAGTCTGAGCCATAAAGGGAAGCCATCCGCTAACCGGAAGCTGACAAGGGAACAGGTTCAGAGAATTGCGGAATTGCTGAAAGCCGGTGTCTCGGCAAGGAAGATAGCGGAGGAGTATTCTGTCTCGGGACCGAGTATTGTTTCGATTCGGGACGGGAAGTCTTACCGGGATTTCCTTGAGGGCTATACGGATTCCGATTTCCCGCTTCAGGAGATAAAGCGGGGCCGGGCGAACCGGACTGAGCGTAAGCTGGATCCGAAAGAGCTGGGATTTGTCCGCATTGCACTGATGTAAGGGGAATCGGTGCCGGTAATCGCAAAGCGTTTCGGCATTTCGCTTTCGAGTGTGAGAGCCATCCGGGACGGGCTGACCTATCGGGAGATCCCCTGGCCGCAGGAGGAAGCCAGGCTGTTCCTCACGCACGATATGCCCGCTGTTATCCGGATCCTGCTGGAAGAACCCATGAGCGAAAAAGAGGAATACCATGCCCTGACGGAGGATTATCATCTGGTTCCGAATGTCGGCACGGTTCTGGCGCTGAAGATGGTCCGGAAGGCGATGGAAGGGGAGAGGGACCTCGCCCTGCTGCTTTTGCTGACGGCCGGATACGGAGACTGGGTGCAGCAGCTGATCCGGGAGGAGTCTGTCCTCTGGCAGACGGTTTTCACCCCTTTGAAAGACAAAAAAAGATTGAATTATCCCAGAAAACAGGGTATACTGAAAACTGAGATAAAAGTGACAATTTTTTTTACATTTTGAATAGGATAGGAGGAACCATCATGAACATTCCCGAGAACATTTTCAATACTCTCACTGACGAGCAGAAGAAGAAGGCCGAAGCTGCTCAGTCTCCGGAAGAACTTCTCGCAATAGCAAAGGAATCCGGGCAGGAACTGACCGATGAACAGCTGCAGGCGATTGCCGGCGGAATTTGCTGGGATAATTGCAATTACCAAGCCGTTCTCCTCTGATAAGAAACCAGGCTCTTATTACCTCGGAAACTGTATGAGCAGCACAGAAATGCAAAAGAGCAGCTGCGCCTCGGCGAAGTGCACAGCCGGAGAGGCAGGCTGGCACATTTCGCGTTACAACCTGAGCGCTCCGGTCCCGGGCAGCGAAGCGGTTGCGATCGCCAACCTGTTCAAAGGGACCTGTGCTGAATATTCTCCGCTGGAGCTTTACCTGCTCAGCATTCTGGACAGGCTGGACGAGCACCATCCGATCATTGAGCGCTTTGCCAAACGCGGCATCATCACCCGGATCGACGAGCGTGCGGCTCTGGACATGATGGGGAGGGAAGCCTGTGCCGGACCTCACGGGATCAGCCTGACCATCTGCCCGACCATGAACTGCAATTTTGACTGTCCTTATTGCTTTGAGAATCACAGGCCGGGGAGGATGAGTGCAGAAGTACAGGATGATGTTGTCAGTCTGACCCGGCGTATGCTGAAAGCCTGTGGAGGAAGACATCTGAGCGTGACCTGGTTCGGCGGTGAACCGCTGCTCGCCATCGACGTGATTGAAGCGCTTTCGCTGCGCCTGATAACACTGGCGCAGGAATTCAGTGCCGAATACTCGGCCGGGATTATCACCAACGGGTATCTGCTTACACAGAAGAATATCGACATCCTCGAGCGCTCAAGTGTCAGCAGCTGTCAGGTCACTGTTGACGGGCTGGGCGGACAGCATGACGCAACCCGTCACCTCGCGGGAGGCGGGGCCACATTTGACCGGATCATCCGGAACCTGCGGGATGGGAGAATTCCGTTCCGTGTCAGTATCCGCCAGAATGTGCAGGAAAGCAATCTGGCTGAAGTCCCCAAAGTCAGGGAGTTCATGGAAAAGCTCGCGGAAGAATCCGGAAATAAGCTGGACTATGCACCGGCACCGGTCTACGGGAATAAGGCTGCTGACGAACGCGGCTCCCGGAGCGTTCTTCTTTGCGGTAAGGATTCGACGGATATCTGCATCCTGCAGGAAGCCGGGCGCTTCACTGCAGGCCGCGGGCACTTCTGCGGTGCGAATGTCCTGTGGTCTGTCGGAATCGACGAAAACGGAAACTTGTTCAAATGCTGGGAATCCGCTGCAGAACCTGCGCATGCTTTTGCAACAGCACGTGACTGGGATCCGGAAAAGCCGCTGGAGACGTCCTTTGCCCCGGATAATCTGACCATGTATCTGAATACCGCTCTTCCCGTGACGGACGAAGAATGCCGCGATTGCGTGTGGCTTCCGTTGTGTGTCGGCGGCTGTCCGCATCGCCGCCTGTTCTATGGGAAGAATTGTGTGGCATTCCGGAATCATCCGGAAAGCTATGTTCTGGCACTTCATGCCCGCATCGGCAAAAATCCGCCGAAGGAGAAAAGCTGATGAAGACGCCGTCTAACGCGATGGCCTGCAGGGCACTCTTTCTGCAGGCAGCCGGTGAAGGCCGCGGTCCGATTCTTTTCGGGGAAGACGGGGAACGCGCCTGTGAAAGGGTACTTCCGTTTCTGGAGGGTACTTCCTTTCCGGCCCTCTATCTGGAGTTTCCGCTGAAGGGGGCTCCGTTTCTGGATGTGACCGTGCTTTACGGAGGGATTCCGGAAGGCCTGCGCTTTACCCATCCTGCAGCTGCGGGTACGGAGCGGATGCTTGACTGGTATGCCGGCGTGCAGAAAAAATATATTGACGTCTGCTTCGGCTTTGAACTGGAAATGAAAAAACCGTCCGGCAGTGCGGCGTCTGTACACTTCCAGTCTCACAGTGATACGGAGCTTGCCGGGCCCTTCTGCGAAGCGCTGGGAGACCCGGAAGCCGGCAGAAGGTATATGGAGAAAGCGTCCCGGATGCCGGAATACTGGCAGCTGGCTTACTTCGGGCTGTTTCGAGGCCGTCCCGGTGCTCCGCTTCGCATCTGCGGTTATATACCCATTGAGGAACAGAAACGCTGTGCGGAAGATCCTGCCCATCTGGCAGCAGTCTTCGGGCAGATCGGCTTCGTCGCCTTTGATCAGAAGATGCTTTCACAGATTTCCGAACTTCTTTCTGTCGTACACGGCATTGTGGACTTTCAGTTCGATCTTCTGCCGGACGGGACGCTCGGAGAGACGTTTTCCTTCGATATTTGCTTCAGAATGCAGAAAACGGAAGATGTTCTCACATGTTTCCGGGAAGGACATGCCGCCCGGCTGATGACCCTGCTGGAAAGCTGGGGCATTGCGGACAGTCGTTGGAAGGAGGCTGTCGGAATGACCTTCACGAGGGTAATCCCGGTGGAGGATGAGAGGGGGAACAAAGCCTGCTTTGCCATGGTACTTACACCGAACTGGGTCAAGATCCGCTGGCGCAACGGCGTGCTTCAGCCGTCAAAAATGTACTGCGAGGGAAAAGCCAGAACGCTCTGATGGCTTTTCTACTCAATATGAAATTGTAAATTTGTAATTAGAAAACAGGAGACAGTTCTCCGTCCTTTGGTGTATGTCAGTATGTCAGAGGGACGATTCTGTTGACATAATACTGCGGGCCCTTCCGAAGAAGGGCCCGTTTGAGTTTTGGGATTATGACGATTCAGGATTTCTGCGCGTTCAGTATTTTCGTAAGTCCTGTCAGGTTCAGAGAACAATTCTGATATGGGGGCGAATCCGTCCTCCGGGAGACGATTTTTTTGGAAAACAGACAGATTTATCATTGATTTTGTGTGCGGAATCTGATAATATATCAAATCGGCATTTTAAGTATAAATAGGAGGAATCTGAAATGATTCTTAAGAATTCGGAAAAGAAAGAGAATAACTGGCTTGAGTTTCAGGTAGAGTCTGACAATGCGGAATTTGAACAGGCAATCAGAACAGCCTATCAGAAGAACAAAGGGAAGATCAATATCCCCGGGTTCCGCAGAGGCAAAGCTCCTCTTGCCGTCATCGAAGGGATGTACGGGCGTGAGGTGTTCTACCAGGATGCGCTCGATGAGCTCGCTCAGCCTGCTTTTGATAAAGGTGTGGAAGAAGGCAGCATTAATTTCATTGGTATGCCCTCTATTGTTTCTGCGGATGTCAGTGAAGAGCGCACCGCTGTTTACACGTTTTCCGTAGAGCTTTATCCGGAAGTGGAACTCGGGCAGTATAAGGGTCTTGAAGTGGAGAAGGTTCCCACTGAGGTTTCCGAGGAAGAGGTCGACCGCGAGATCGAAGCCGTCCGCAAGCGCAACGCACGCAAACTCAGTGTGGAAGACCGGCCCGCCGAGAAGGGTGACACCGCCAATATCGATTATGAAGGTTTCCTCGATGCGGAGAAGACGACTCCGTTTGAAGGCGGCAAGGGAGAAAACCACGCTCTTGAGCTCGGCTCCGGTTCTTTTGTGCCCGGTTTTGAAGACCAGGTGGTCGGCATGAGCGTAGGCGAGGAGAAGGATATCAGCATCACCTTCCCGGAGGACTATACAAAGGATCTCGCCGGGAAAGACGTCGTTTTCCATGTGAAGGTCAACGGCATCACCTATCCGGAGCTGCCGGACCTGGATGATGACTTTGCCCAGGATGTTTCGGAGTTCGATACGTTTGAAGAGTACAAGGCAAGCATCCGGAAGGATCTGGAGGAACGCCGCGCCGAGCAGGCAAAATCCGCTTTCCGCAATGCAGCTCTCGAAAAGGCATGTGAGAACCTGAAGGCTGACCTGCCTGAGACGATGGTGAGAGCGCATGTCGAATCCATCATCCGCAACTTTGCCAACAACTATGGGATAAACGGTCAGAACATGAAGATCGAGACGCTCGTTTCCATGCTCGGGATCGATGAGGAAGCGATGAAGACGGCGATCCGTCCCAACGCGGAGCGCGAGACGAAGCTGGAGCTCCTCATCAACGCGATCATTGACGCGGAGAAGTTTGAAGCGACGGACGAAGAGCTCGACGCCTATGTCGAGAAGATCTCCGGTTCCATCGGTGCTCCTGCCGAGCAGATCAGGAAGTACTTCGGTAAGGATTATATCCTCTCCGAGTTTAAGAAAGAAAAGGCGATGGACCTTATTGCGGATTCCGCCGTTGCCGTGGATCCCGCTCCGAAGGCGGCTGCGGAAGAGCCTGCTGCCGAGCCTGAGAAGGAAGAGCCCGAAAAGGCTGCCAAGCCTGGGAAGAAAGAGTCCAAAAAGGCTGCCAAGCCTGAGAAGAAAGAGACCGAAGAGGTTGCCGAATGAGCCTTGTTCCGTATGTAGTGGAGCAGACGAGCCGCGGAGAGCGCTCGTATGACATTTTCTCCCGTCTTTTGAATGACCGGATTATAATTCTCTCGGAAGAAGTAAACGATGTGACGGCGAGCCTCGTGGTTGCACAGCTGCTGTATCTCGAGGCGGAAGATCCGGATAAGGATATCCAGTTTTATATCAACAGCCCGGGAGGCAGCGTGACGGCAGGCCTCGCGATCTACGACACCATGCAGTATATCAAGCCGGATGTTTCCACCATCTGTGTCGGGCTGGCGGCTTCCATGGGCGCGTTCCTGCTTTCCTCCGGAGCAAAGGGGAAGCGTATCGCCCTGCCGAATGCCGAAATCATGATCCATCAGCCTTCCGGCGGCAGCCAGGGCCAGGCTACGGATATTCAGATCCAGGCCGAGCACATTCTGAAGATTAAAAACAGGCTCAATGCAATCCTTGCCCAGAATACAGGCAAAAGCGTGGAACAGGTCGCGGTGGACTGTGAGCGTGACCATTTCATGTCAGCTGAGGAAGCCCTGGAATACGGGCTGATCGACAAGGTTATTTACAAGCGCTGATATTTCTGGGGGAACTGCTGTTCCCCCTTTCATTTAGGAGTTTCAAATGGCAAAAAACGAAACAAGACAGATCAGGTGTTCTTTCTGCGGCAGGCCGCAATCCCTCGCCGGCAGGCTGATTGCCGGCAATGGCGCGTATATCTGTGATGAATGCGTGAAAATGTGCATGGATATCGTAGCGGATAACGACAGCAAGCGCCAGCCCGGGACCAGCAGCGATCTGACTGCGGATTTCAATCTCGAAAAGGTGCCGAAACCTGCCCAGATCAAGGAAAAGCTGGATCAGTACGTGATCGGGCAGGACAACGCGAAAAAAGTCCTCTCGGTTGCAGTCTATAATCATTACAAGCGTATCTCCAACGGGAGTTCCGGGGAGGATGTGGAGCTGCAGAAAAGCAATGTCCTTCTGATCGGGAGCACGGGATCGGGGAAAACCCTCCTTGCCCAGACGCTCGCAAAAATGCTGGATGTTCCGTTTGCCATAGCCGATGCGACGACGCTTACGGAAGCCGGGTACGTCGGTGAAGACGTGGAGAACATCCTCCTCAGGCTCATCCAGGCGGCTGACTTTGATATTCAGCGCGCCGAGCACGGGATCATCTATGTCGATGAGATCGACAAGATTTCACGGAAGAGTGAGAATACATCCATCACACGCGACGTTTCGGGCGAAGGCGTCCAGCAGGCGCTGCTGAAGATCATTGAGGGCACGGTATCCAATGTCCCGCCCAACGGCGGCAGGAAGCATCCGAATCAGGATTTCATCCAGATCAACACCTCAAACATTCTCTTCATCTGCGGCGGCGCGTTTGACGGGCTGGAGAAAATCATTGCCCGGCGTTCCAGCAAAAAATCCATAGGCTTTGAATCGGACATCCGCGGAGAAGCCGATCGGGATATCGGGGAGCTGCTTTCCATGGTCCGGCAGGATGACCTGCTGAAGTTTGGCATCATTCCCGAGCTGATCGGCCGTCTCCCGGTGATTGCAACACTCCAGTCGCTCGGCAGGGAGGACCTCGTGAGGATCCTGACCGAGCCGAAAAATTCCATGGTCCGGCAGTACAAAAAGCTGCTGTCCTTTGACGGGATCGATCTGGAATTTGAGCCGGAAGCACTTGAGCTGATTGCCGACCGGGCAATCGAGCTGAAAATCGGCGCGCGAGGGCTTCGCAGTGTGGTGGAGAGCATTATGAACGACATCATGTTTGAAGCGCCATCCGATCCTGCTCTTCGGAAAGTAATTGTGACGGCTGAGGGAATCCGGAACCACACCGGCCCTGAGCGGATACGGACCGGTGAATAACGATGGCAGAAGTGAAAAAGGATAACCATCCGGTTGTAGAGCTGAAGCAGAACCGGGTGACGATACCGATGATCGCCCTGCGCGGCCCGAGCATCTTTCCCGGGCTGCTGCTGACGCTGGATATTGAACGAAAGGTTTCCGTCGCTGCACTGAACAACGCCAACCGGTTTGAAAGGATGGTCTTCCTTGCGGCGCAGCGGGATCCTCTGGTGGATATCCCGGAAGAAAAGGATATTTACCGCATCGGCGTGGTCTGCAGAATCCGCCAGCTGCTCCAGCAGCCCGGCGCTTCCGTGTGCCGCGTGATGCTGGAGGGGCTTTACCGCGCCTCCGCGGAGGAAATGCATCTGGATCCAAAGGGATATACCGCCGTGCTGTTGCCTCTGGAAGATCTCCCGGAGCGGATCAGCGAGACGCGCCGGGAAGCCCTGGTCCGCACCAGCCTCTCCCTCTACCAGGAGTATCTGCAGCTCAGCGGGGAATTCAGCCCGGAACAGCTTCTGACGCTTTTCAGCAATTCCACACCCTCTTATATTTCCGATTTCCTTGCACAGAATGTGATGCTCACGCCTTCTGAGAAGCAGCATCTTCTGGAAGAGCTGCATCCCTGCCGGCGGCTGACGGATATCAACCGCTTCCTGAGCCATGAGCTGGACATCATGAACATCGAGAAGGAACTCAACGATGCCACGATCGAGTCGATGAACAGGGGCCAGCGGGAGTATTATCTGCGGGAAGAACTCAAGGTGATCCAGTCCGAGCTCGGAGAAGACGGGGCGGATGAAATTGACGAATATCAGAAGAAAATCGATGCGCTGCCCGTTTCAGACGAGATCAGGAAAAAGCTGCGTAAAGAGCTCTCCCACCTGTCCAAACAGCCTTTCGGGTCCTCCGAGGGAGCGGTAATCCGCACCTATCTGGACACCTGCCTTGAGCTGCCCTGGGGGAAGTATACCAAAGAAACCGTAGACATCGAAAAGGCCCGCAGAATCCTGGATAAGGACCATTACGGCCTTGTGAAGGTGAAAGAGCGCATTCTGGAATATCTCGCCGTCAAGCAGCTCTCTCCGGAGATCAAGGGCGGCCTGCTCTGCCTTTCCGGAGCACCCGGAACGGGCAAAACGAGCATTGCCATGAGCGTTGCCAAAGCCACCAACCGGAAGCTCGTGCGTATTTCTCTCGGCGGTGTGCATGATGAAGCGGATATCCGCGGGCACCGGAAGACCTATATCGGCTCGATGCCGGGCAGGATTATCAATGCCATTACACAGGCGGGGTCGAGCAATCCACTCGTCGTTCTCGATGAGATTGACAAGCTCGGTTCCGATTACCGGGGCGACCCCGCTGCCGCCCTGCTTGAAGTGCTCGATCCCGAACAGAATTCCACCTTCCGGGATCATTTCCTGGAGATCCCATTTGACCTCTCCCATGTCTTTTTTATCACGACGGCCAATACGACCGCCACGATCCCGCGGGCCCTGCTCGACAGGATGGAAGTGATCGAGCTCCCGAGCTATACCGATGAAGAGAAGTTGCAGATCGCAAAAAAGCATCTGCTTCCGAAGCAGCGCAAAAAGCATGGCCTCTCTGCCGCCCAGCTCAGGGTGCAGGATGCGGCGATCCGCAGCCTGATTCCCGCCTACACGAGGGAGTCCGGCGTGCGTGTGCTGGAGCGGGAGCTGGCAGCCATCTGTCGCAAGGCTGCAGGCGGTATCGCGGAAAAGAAGTATGACTCTGTGAAGGTCACTCCGGATAATCTGGCTGAATTCCTCGGTCCGGTCAGGTTCAAGCCGGATGAGCAGAGAAGGAAGGATACCGTCGGCCTGGTGCGTGGGCTGGCATGGACGTCCGTCGGCGGCGAAGTCCTTGATGTGGAAGTCGCTGTGGTGGACGGATCGGGCAAGCTGGATCTGACCGGGAACCTCGGCGATGTCATGAAGGAATCCGCCAAGGCTGCCATTACCTGCATCCGCAGCAGATCTGCCCTGCTTGGGATAGATCCGGAATTCTACAACAAAAAGGATATCCACATCCATTTCCCGGAAGGCGCCGTCCCGAAGGACGGGCCTTCTGCCGGGATCACGATGACCATTGCCATCATCTCCGCCCTGACCGGCAGGCCTGTCCGCCACGATGTGGCGATGACGGGAGAGATAACGCTGCGCGGCCGCGTGCTTGCGATCGGCGGCCTGCGTGAAAAAACGATGGCAGCCCTGCGCAACGGGGTCAAAACGGTCATTATTCCCGCAGATAATGAGGCGGATCTCGAGGAGATTGATCCCCTCGTGCGCGCAAGGCTCTCTTTCACGCCGGTCAGCAGTATCGATGAAGTGATTCCCGCAGCGCTCGCGGAGGATTACTGATGGCCGTGCTGAACACCGGCCGGGTGGAATTTGTGCGCTCGGCTGCAAACCCGGAGCAGTTCATCCGTTCTTCCGTGCCCTCGGTCGTCTTTGCGGGCAAGTCGAATGTCGGGAAGTCCTCCGTGATCAACAGGATCCTGAACCGCAAAAACTTTGCCAGAACAGGCAATACGCCCGGCAAAACCATCCACATCAATTATTTCCTTGTTGACGGGAAGGTTTATTTCCTCGATCTTCCGGGCTATGGTTTTGCCAGCGTTTCACGGAGTGAAAAAGAACGCTGGAGCGTCCTGATGGAACAGTTTTTTTCTGAAAAGGACCTCTTCAGCCTGGGTGTTCTGATCGTGGATGCCAGGCATGCTCCCACAAAGGATGATATCGGCATGGCGGAGTGGTTTCGCGCCTCAGGGCTTCCGTATCTGGTGCTCGCCAATAAGACGGACAAACTGAAACAGAGCGAAATTGCGCCGAATCTGGAAAACATACGGCGGTCGCTTTCCCTTGAGGAGGCGGTTCCGCTCATCCCGTTTTCCGCGCAGAACGGGCAGGGGAGGGAAGTGCTCCTGGCCTCCATTGCAAATCTGCTGTAATTTCTGCGGAGCAGAGCCGGACTTTCTGTGCTCTGCTCTTGTTTTTTTTCTGTGAATTTGATAAAATAACAAAAGTATCTTTTTAGGGAGGGAGAAGCCATCAGCATCGTACGGGATATCTGGGAAGGATTTGACTTTTCATATCTTCTGAGCATCCTTCTGTCGGTAGTGCCCTCTCTGATCTGCATCACGCTCCATGAGCTCGGGCACGGGTTCGTCGCCTTCAAACTGGGGGACGATACTGCCTACCGCGCCGGCCGTCTCACGCTCAACCCCCTGAAGCATATCGATGTGACGGGGCTTCTCATGATGGTCTGTTTTCACTTTGGCTGGGCCAAGCCTGTCCCCGTGAATATGTACAGGTTCCGGGATCCCAAAAAGGGGATGGCGATCACAGCCCTAGCGGGGCCGGTCACAAACTTCCTGCTGGCCTTTGTGTTCATGTTCCTCTATGGGCTGCTGATGCATCCGCTCAGCGCGACGGAGGCGGGGCGGTATCTTCTCCGGATGCTGTCCCTGGGAGCGTATATCAGCACCGGCCTCGGCATTTTCAACCTGATCCCGGTCCCTCCGCTGGACGGGTCGAAAATCCTGCTCTCCGTTTTGAGCGATGAGAATTATACAAAGCTGATGCGTTATGAGCGGTACGGCATGATACTGCTGATCGCCCTGGTCGCAACAGGTGTTCTCGGCAGGCCGCTCTCCGCGGTGATCTCGGCTGTATACAACAGAGTTCTGGTGCCTGTCGCACTCGGCACGGAAGAGCTTGTGCGCCCGCTTTTCTACAGGTGATCCGTCTCTATGGAAGATCCGAATTTTTATCTTGAAGGTGTTGTGCGGGAAAAGGATGAGCTGAAGGACTTTGAAGGTCCACTCAGCCTGATCCTGATGCTCCTGCAGAAAAATAAAATTGAAATCAGGGATATCCGGATATCCGAGATTCTGGATCAGTATCTGGACTATATCGGAAAAATGCAGGAGCTGGATCTGGAAGGTTCCAGCGAATTTGTGCGGATGGCTTCCTACCTCCTGTATATCAAAACGAAGACGCTTCTTTCCGGTGAGGAGAAAGTCTCCGAACTGGAAGCCCTGATGGAATCCCTTGAGGCGCTGAAATGCAAGGATTCCCTTGCAGCGGTACGGGAGATTACCCCCCTTCTCAGCGATGCCTATAGCCAGGGAGCGCTGCTCTATTCCCGCGCACCGGAACCGGCCCCCTCATGTGCCGCGGAATATCCATATTCCCATAAGCCGGTGGAGCTGCTGAAAGCCCTGCTTCAGCTGTTTACTTCAACGGAAGCCAGACCTCCCGAGCTGTCGCAGATTGCCCGGGCTTTGCCCCAGCGCATTGTCTACAGCATCCGTGCCAAGAGCCGCCAGATCCTTGACAGGCTCAGGATTCGCAACATCAGCCTGAACGAGCTCTATGCGGAGTGCCGGTCCAGGTCGGAGCTGGTGGCCACGTTTATCTCCGTGCTGGAACTGTGCAGCATGGGCAGCCTTGTCGTCTCCGTTTCCCGCCATGGAGACGGGTATGACCTTTCCTTTGCCGGCGGAGATATTGATGAAATTCTGGAACAGATTGAAGAATCATGATGACAAAAACATGTTCTGAATTGGAAGCTATTCTTTTTGCTGCCGGGGAACCGGTTCCGGTCAGCAGGATTTCACTGATCCTCGGTGTTCCGGAGGAAACCGTGGAAGATGCCGCCGCGGAGCTCTCAGAGGTATTCCGCGCGGAAAAGCACAGCCTTTCGGTGATCCGGATGTCGGATAAACTTCAGCTTTGTTCTTCTCCGGAATATGCTCCCGTGATAGCAAAGATCCTTGAACAGCGCAGGCCGCCGTCCCTATCTCCTGCTGCTTTGGAAACGCTTGCCATTGTGGCCTACTATCAGCCGGTTACAGCTGCGAACATCAGTGGTATCAGGGGGGTGGACAGTTCCTATACCGTCACGTCTCTCACGGAAAAAGGCCTTATTGAAGGCAAGGGAAGGCTGGAGGCGCCCGGCAGGCCGACCCTCTACGGGACAACCGACCTTTTTCTGCGCACCATGCAGATCAGGGAGCTGTCCGAATTGCCGCCTTTGCCGGAAATCGCCTCCACCGAAGGGATTGCCAAACTCCAGCAGGCGATAGACGCTCTGCAGCAGCAGGATCCTTCGCAGGAACAGCTGACAATAACGGAATTATAAAAGAAAAATGCAACAATAAAGGCATTCTGTTGCCCGGAGGAAATGGGGTGAAAACCGTTTGCTTGCCCTGAAAATCATTGGGATTCTTATACTGATCATTTTCCTCATCTGTCAGATCCGTGTCGGGGTGGATATCAGCTTTGTTGAGAAAAAGCTGGTTCTTTCCGTCAAGCTATGCGGGCTGCTTGTGCAGATCTATCCGCGTAAAAATTCAAAGCTGAAAAAACCGAAGCAGGAAGAACCGAAGCCGGAAGAGAAAAAGCCCCCGAAAGAAAAGAAGCCCAAAAAGAAAAAACCGAAAAAGGAAAAGAAAGGGCCCGGCCTTATGATCAGCGGCGATGAGATTATCGAGCTGCTGAAGAAGGTCCTGGATGGTCTGGCGAAGTTTTCGCGGGGCTTTTCTGTCGATCGCTTTCTGCTCCACTGGGTGGCAGCCGGAAAAGATCCCTGTGACACTGCCCGCCTTTTCGCCTCGGTCAATGCGATCCTGTCTTCTCTTGCACCGTATTGTGCCGAGCGCTTTCACTGCAGAAACACCGATGTCCGGACGGATATTGTTTTTACAACCGATAAGATGGCGCTGGATTTCGGCATAGCGGTTGTTTTAAGGATCGGCGCCGTTTTTTCGATGCTCTTCACCATCCTCTTTGGCGTCATCGGAATTCTGATCCGCAACAAGCTCTACTGGGCAAAGCTGAAGCGCACCGATCCGGAAGAATACCGCTTCCAGGTGGAAAATCCCGGCCTTGTCACGAAACTGATCCGATCTTTGCTGGATAAGGAAAAAGAACCGGAAGGGGAGTCCGCTGAATCTCCCCCTGCTGAAGCCGATGGTTCCCGGCCGGCACTGCAGCCTCAGAATGATACGAATACTATAACTGAACAGGAAAGGAAGCCTACAAATGGAGAATGAAAAAGTAAACCCGATTGGCGAGCTCATGCAGACGACGATGGAGAATGTCAAAAATATTCTCCAGGTGGATACGGTGGTCGGAGATCCGATTATTACGCCTGACGGCATTACCCTTGTACCGATTTCCAAAATCAGCATCGGTTTCGGCGGTGGCGGGGTGGAATTCGGTCCCAAACGGAAGGACGGCCCGCAGCCCTACGGCGGCGGCAACGCAACGGGCGTGAAGATTGAGCCGTTCGGTTTCCTCGTGATTAAAGACGGCGTTGTGCGTATGATCAATGTAACGCCTCCCGCCAACACCACGGTTGACAGGATCATTGACCTTGTTCCCCAGGTAATGGACCGTGTCGATGCCTTCATCGCCAAGCAGAAGGAAGAATAATCTAAACATCTCTGGATCCGGCAATTCCCGATTGCCGGATCCGCTGTTAAAGGAAACAACAGTATGCAGGAACGCCTCCAGAAAATCATATCCGCCTCCGGGCTGATGTCCCGCAGGGCTGCCGAACAGCTGATCGCCGCGGGAAAAGTCAGGGTGAACGGGATTACGGCGGAACTCGGGATGAAAGCGGATCCGGAAGAGGATAATATCATCGTAAACGGGCAGCCGCTTCTTTCACGGGAGAGGCATGTCACCGTTATGCTCAACAAGCCCGCGGGGGTTGTCACCACCCTTCACGATGAACAGGGCCGGCTGTCGGTTGCCTCCCTGGTGCAGGGGGTGCACGCGCGTGTCTACCCGGTCGGCCGGCTGGATCAGTATTCCGAAGGCCTTCTCCTTCTCACCAATGACGGGGCGCTGGCCAATGCACTCATGCACCCGGCCTCCGAAATTGCAAAGACCTATCTTCTCCGCGTGCAGGGCGAGAAGCTGGAATCGGCGGTGCAGTCTCTCTCCCGTCCGATTGAAATTGACGGCCGCGCCACCTCTCCCGCACAGGTGAAACTGGTGGGGATCAGCGGGCAGGAAGCGGAGTGCCTTGTTACCATCCATGAGGGCCGCAACCGGCAGATCCGAAGGCTTTGTGAGCGTGCCGGCCTGAAAGTGCTTCTGCTCCGCCGTGTGAGCGAAGGGCCTCTCTCGCTCGGCAGCCTCACACCCGGTGCCTGGCGCGTTCTCACGGAGCAGGAGTTGTCTGAACTTTGGGCTGCCGTACAGGCGGGAGGAAAACCATGAAGCAGATCGCCGGTTGTGATCTTGTCGTGATCGGAGGTGGGGCCTCCGGGCTGATGGCTGCCTGCCACGCGGCGATGGGCGGCTGCAGTGTGCTTGTGCTCGATGCAAACCGCCAGCTCGGCAGAAAACTGCGCATTACGGGGAAAGGCCGCTGCAATTTGACCAACAATTGTACGGTTCCCGAATTCATGCAGAATGTCCCCGGTGACGGGAGGTTTCTCTACAGTGCGCTCAGCCGGTTTTCCCCGCAGGATGTGATGGCGTTTTTCGAGGCCAATGGCGTTCCGTTGAAAACGGAACGCGGAGCGCGGGTTTTTCCCTGTTCCGACCGCGCAGATGATATCGCGGACTGCCTTGTCCGCCTCTGCGAGGTATACGGTGTGAAGCGTCTGAAAACGCGGGCTGACAGTGTTGTCCTTTCGGATGGGGCAGTCTCCTGCGTACACACCGGGGAAGGGATGATTTCCTGCAGAGCAGCCTGCCTCTGTACGGGCGGCCTCTCCTATCCGATTACGGGATCTGACGGGACGGGATATAAAATCGCCCAGGCACTCGGGCATACACTGGTCCAGCCACGAGCGTCTCTTGTCCCGCTGGAGAGCGGCGATGCTTTTTGCCGGGACCTGCAGGGGTTCAGCCTGAAAAACGTTACGCTCCGTGCTTTTGAAGACGGCAAGCTGATCTATCAGGAGCTCGGAGAAATGCTGTTTACGCATTTTGGCGTCTCGGGGCCGCTCGTGCTCTCTGCCAGTGCGCACATGCGCCGGTTTCCGTCTTCTGTTTACCGCCTGGAAATCGATTTGAAACCCGGGCTGGATGAGGAAAAACTGGATGCCCGCATCCTGCGTGATTTTGCAGCCCAGCCGAACCGTTCCCTGCAGAATGTGATGCCCGGCCTTACCGGGCGTTCCATGGCACCTGTGGTGCTTTCCCTTGCCGGGGTTGACGGCGGCACACCGGTGCATACCGTCACACATGCCCAGCGTACTGCGATCCTGAAGACGCTGAAAGCTTTTCCCGTCTCCGTTTCGGGCATGCGCCCGGTGGATGAGGCTATTGTCACCTCCGGCGGGATCAGCACGAAAGAGGTAAATCCCCGCACTATGGAATCCAAGATCGTTCCCGGTCTTTATTTTGCGGGGGAGGTCCTTGACCTGGATGCCTATACCGGAGGGTTCAACCTGCAGATCGCATGGTGCACCGCTTTCACGGCAGCAGGCGCGATCGTAAAGAACACCGGGAAAACGGAATAAAAAACAAAATATGATAAAAGGATACTGCCATGAATCAGAAACATTATTCCATTGCCGTTGATGGCCCGTCGGGAGCAGGGAAGAGCTCCCTTTCCAAAAAAATCAGCGCTGCCTATCATTTTGTTTACCTTGATACCGGCGCCATCTACCGCACTGTCGGCCTCGCAGCCGGCAGGGCCGGAATAGACCGGCACTCCGAACAGGAACTTGCCGCCATTCTTCCGGATCTCAGAATCGAAATCCGCTATGACGATTCCGGCCTGCAGCGGATGATCCTCAACGGTGAGGATGTAAGTGAAGCCATCCGTATGCCGGAGATCTCCCTCTATGCTTCGGATGTCTCTGCACTTCCGGTCTGCCGTGCTTATCTGCTGGATATGCAGCGCAGATTTGCCCGGGAGTACAACGTGATCCTGGACGGCCGCGATATCGGGACGGTCGTTCTGCCCGATGCAGATCTAAAAATCTATCTTACGGCAAGCAGTGCCGCGCGTGCGCAGCGGCGCCTGAAAGAGCTTCTGGAGAAAGGCGTTGATACAACATTTGAAGAAGTCCTGAAAAATATTGAGCTGCGCGACTATCAGGATACCACGCGGGAAATTGCTCCTCTCCGCCGGGCGGAAGACGCTGTTCTTGTCGATACCAGCGATCTGGACTTTGACCAGAGCTTTGAGGCTCTCTGTGCCATCATAGAAGAAAAGCTTCCCGTTCGCCGGGAGGCAAAGGCATGAAGGAACTTCTTGTTGCCGAAAGTGCGGGCTTCTGCTTCGGGGTGCGCCGTTCAGTCGAGATGGCGGAGACGATCCTTGCACAGTACGGCATCTGCCTGAGCTGCGGGGAGCTGATCCACAACGCCGATGTGGTCTCGGAACTGCAGGAGAAGGGGTTGCGCGTCATATCCTCGCCTTCAGAAGTCACGGCGGGGGACAGGGTTATCATTCGTGCCCACGGGGTTTCCCGCGCCGTGATTGAAACGCTTGAGGCCGCCGGAGCCGAAGTCGTGGATGCGACCTGTCCGCGTGTCAAGCACATCCACCGTATTGTCAGCCGGGCTTCCGAAGAGGGACAGCATGTCCTTGTTATCGGAATGCGAAACCATCCGGAAGTGGAGGCAATCTGCGGATGGTGCAGTGCCTGTACGGTGCTTGAAAGTGAGGAGGAGGCTTCTGCCTGGGCTCAGTTGCATCCGGAGATGGTCAGTCAGCCGATCTGCGTCGTCGTACAGACAACACAGACCCGAAGGTTTTTCAATAATTGCGTAAATTTATTAAAAAAAAGATGTACAAATCTTCAAATATTTGATACAATATGTTTTGCTACGTTCACGAGGCAGAACGAAGCGGCGGAGCTTGCCGCCCGGTGTGACGCTATGGTTGTCATCGGCGGAAAGCACAGTGCGAACAGTCTGCATCTCGCCCAGATCTGTCAGGAAGCCTGTCCGAATGTTCAGTTTATCGAGCGTGCGGATGAGCTTGACAAGACAAAGCTGGCCGGATGCAATACTGTCGGGTTGACCGCCGGAGCGTCGACGCCGTCGTGGATAATTAAGGAGGTAAGAAAAGCCATGGATGAATTGAAGGTTGAAGAAACCATCGCAGTTGAAGAAGCAACTGCAGAAAAAGCAGCGGAAGAAAAAGCACCTGAAGCAGCACCTGCTGCAGCAACACCGGCAGAGGAAGTCTCTTTTGATGCAATGCTGGAAGAGAGCCTTAAATCAATATATAACGGAGAGAGGGTCACAGGCGTTGTCACGGGCATCAGCGGTACCGAAGTAACGGTTGATCTCGGCATGAAGTACACCGGCTTCATTCCGACTACTGATTTTACAGATGCCGGCGAAAAAGTGGAAGATAACGTAAAGCTTGGTGACGAAATTGAAGCCCTTGTTGTCAGAGTGAATGACGTTGAAGGCACTGCAATGCTCTCCAAGAAGCGTCTTGACAACATTCGATTCTGGGATGATGTTGAAGCTGCAGCCGAAAGCGGCGCTGTGGTCGAAGGCACTGTCACGGAGACCAATAAGGGCGGCGTTGTCGTCAATGTCAGAGGCGTTCGTGTTTTCGTTCCTGCCTCTCAGACGGATCTTCCCCGTGAAGCCGAACTCGGCCAGCTCCTGAAGAATACCGTCAAGCTCAAAATCACCGAAGTCAACAAGGCCCGCAAACGTGTTGTCGGCTCGATCCGCCGTGCAGCAGCCGCTCAGCGCCACGCCCTGAGAGAAGAACTCTGGAACACCATCGAAGTCGGCAAACACTACAAGGGCGTTGTCAAATCCCTCACCAGTTATGGTGCTTTTGTGGACATCGGCGGGGTTGACGGTATGGTCCATGTTTCCGAACTCAGCTGGGGCAGAATCCATAATCCTGCTGAAGTTGTAAAAGTCGGGGACGAGCTTGATGTTTATGTCATCGGGTTCGACAAGGACGCCCATAGGATTTCTCTCGGCTTCAAAGATCCCGAAGCCAATCCCTGGAAGCTCTTTACCGATCGCTACAGTGTCGGTGATGTTGCTTCCGTCAAGATCGTCAAGCTCATGCAGTTCGGCGCTTTTGCGGAAGTTCTTCCCGGAGTCGACGGCCTGATCCATATCTCGCAGGTCGCTGACCATCGGATCGCAAAGGTGGACGATGTTCTTCATGTCGGCGATGTTGTCGATGCCAAGATCACCGCGATCGATAACGAGAACCAGAAGATCTCCCTCTCCATCCGTGCCCTTCTCGAGCCGGTCGCCCCTGCCGAGGAAGAGGCCGAAGAGGAAGAGCCTGTTGAAGAGGAAGCTCCTGCAGAAGAAGCAGCTCCCGCAGAAGAAGCAGTCCCCGCAGAAGAGGTTGCTCCTGCCGAATAAGCCGCTTCGGCAAAACGGCAGTTTTCCCCTGAAACTAAATAAAAACCCGCTGAATTTCTTCAGCGGGTTTTTAGGTATACAATGTGAAAAGATATCATCTGAATAAGTGCCGGTGGTGGGACTCGAACCCACACAGTGTTGCCACCAACGGATTTTGAGTCCGTCACGTCTACCATTCCATCACACCGGCATCAACTTTTCAAAGTATATCTCATTTCAATAAAAAAAGCAAGAAAAATTGAGAGGAATTCACAGTATGCTCGGAGTCATAGTCAACACAATCGCTGTCATTGTTGGCAGCACGGTCGGCCTGATCTTCAAGAAAGGAATACCGGAACGCTTTTCCAACGCTATCATGACGGGTATTGCTCTATGCACAGTCTATATCGGGATCAGCGGCGCTTTGAAAGGGGAGAACACCATTGTTCTTATACTTTCCATGGTTCTTGGCGCAATCACCGGCACCCTTCTGGATATTGACGGTCTTCTTTCCCGCCTCGGCGGAGTGGTGGAAAAGAAATTCCAGAAGGACGGGGAACATTCCGGAATTGCGCAGGCTTTTGTTACGGCGAGCTTGCTTTTCTGTGTCGGTGCTATGACGATTGTAGGATCACTGACAGCAGGGCTTACCGGTGATAATGAAATGCTGTTTACCAAATCCGTCCTTGATCTGATTTCATCCAGCATGCTTGCTGTCAGTCTCGGTATCGGTGTGCTCTTTTCTGCCGCATTTGTACTGGTCTTTCAAGGGGCGATTGCGCTCGGCGCCGGTTTGCTCGAAGGAGTCTTAACCACCGCTGCCATCAATGAAATCATTTGTGCCGGGTCTCTCCTGATACTCGCACTCGGGTTGAACATGCTGGGGGTCACAAAAATCAAAGTGGCCAATTATCTCCCTTCCTTTTTCTTCGCTCCCTTGGTGCTTCATCTTGTCAGCCTCATTCCCGGAATATAGGAATTAGCACTCGAACATAATGAGTGCTAATATTCATAATTTGTTCATATAATATGCTATATTTATTCAAAATTGTGTGATATCTTATATACACGCTGAAACGAAAAATATATTTGAAGAATATTTATCTGTCAGCTGTACTAATATCGTAATAAATTTTTGGAGGTATAGAGTATTATGTTTGAACTGATTCCTTTTGACCGCAGAATGCACCGCATGTCCAATTATGATCCCTTCCGTGAAATGGATGAGTTTTTCAACAACACAACCAGAAACGTGACGAATCCTTTCGCAACCGATGTTATTGATAACGGTGATTCCTTTGAGCTGAATGCTGAGCTTCCCGGCTTTAAGAAGGAAGACATCAATCTCAGTATTGAGAATGATTGTCTGACGATTTCTGCCGAGCGCAAGCTGAATAAGGAAGAAAAAGTACCCAACTTTATCAAGCGTGAGCGTTTTTACGGTTCGTACAGCAGAAGCTTTGATCTTACCGGTATCGATGTAGATAAGATTTCAGCTGCTTATGTTGACGGTGTTCTGAAGCTTACCCTTCCGAAGGAAGCGGAGGAAGTCCCGGTCAGCCGTTCCATTAAAATTAATTAAATGATACCCTGTCGGGCCGGCTTGCAGCCGGCCCTTTTTTCTTGTATAATTCATGTGTCCCGGAAAGATAAGAAGAGAGGATTGCTCCCATGTATTTCGAAACACATGCCCATTATGATGATAAAGCTTTCGATGCGGATCGAAGAGACTTGCTTGCTGCCCTTCCGGCATCCGGGGTCGATACGATAATTAATCCCGGGTGTGATCTCTCAAGTTCCTCCCTGGCGCGTACACTTGCCGAAGAATTTCCTTATGTTTATTTTGCGGCTGGAATACATCCGGAAGAACTCTCCGATCTCCCTGCTGACTGGCTTTCGCAAATCAGCCGGATTGCGGACAGCCCGAAATGTGTTGCTATCGGGGAAGTCGGCTTAGATTATTATTGGGATGTTTCAAAAAAAGATCTTCAGAAACAGGTTTTTGAAGCGCAACTTGATTTGGCACTCACTATGGACCTCCCTGTCATCATCCATGACAGAGACGCCCACGGGGACTGCTTTGAAATAATTTCACGTCACCGGGAAAACAGGGGAGTATTCCATTGCTATTCCGGAAGTGCCGAGATGGCGTCCGAACTTCTCAGATTGGGATGGTATCTTGGTTTTGACGGCCCAATCACATATAAAAACGCACGCAAAGCTGTCGAGGTACTTACAATTACACCGCTGGACAGGATCCTTATTGAAACAGACTCCCCTTACCTCAGCCCTGTTCCCATGCGGGGAAAAAGAAACGACTCCGGCAATCTCCGCTATATTGTGGAAAAGATTGCCGAAGTCAAAGAAATATCTCCGGAAGAAGTTGCTTCTGCCACATCTCAGAATGCTAAAACACTTTTTCGCATAGCTTAGCCAATCTTTTTTCGGTCAATTATTGTATTTCTGTCATTTTACGAATAAGTAGAAGGCAGTGATCTGCAGGACAAGTATGAATGGCATGCCTATTACAAAATACCAGTGCTTTGTTTTGTGGTGAAAGATCCACATGCCAAGAATACTCCCAACGCTTCCGCCGAGAACAGCTGTTAAAAACAATGTTTTCTCAGAGATTCGCCAAGCTTTATGCCTGGCTTTTTTCTTGTCTGTACCCATCAGAATAAAGGCGGCGGCATTTATAATCAGCAGGTATGTTATGAGTACTGACTTTATCATTTCGCAGAGAACTCCTTCATTGATTTTTTCTTGTTATTATAATTAATAGTCCCGTGACATTCAATACCATACAATGGTTTCATTATTATTTTCATCAGAAAGAATATGTATAAAAAGACATTTCGGGGATAAAGAAAACGGATGCAGTATTTTTTGAACATTTTGAAAACAAAAAATAAATAGTTACAAAATGTTACCATTCTCTGTACAGAAAGCAGAGGAGATGCTATAATACCTATCATTATGGAGAAAAATACGCTGCTGAACCGTGTGCTGGGTTTGTTCTATCCGCCGCGGTGTGTCTGGTGCCACTGCTTTCTGAAAGGAACGGAAAAAAGAGATCGGGTTTGCCGGACTTGCAAGACCTCTCTTCCTGTTTTCAACAGGGAAGAGAGGCCGCAGGTGCTGCCTGAACTGGATTCCTGTATTTCTCTGATGGAGTATACCGGAAAGGTACGGCAATCAATCCTCCGCTATAAATTCAGCGGTCTGTCTTTTTACAGTTCAATCTATACGGATCTTATGATCAGCATTCTGGAGAAGGAAGAGTACGCCTGTGATATTGTCACCTGGGTGCCGCTCAGCAGAAAACGTCTGCGCAGTCGCGGATACGATCAGGCAAAGCTGCTGGCAGAAGGATTTGCCGAAAAAGCAGGACTGGATTGCGAATTGCTACTGAAAAAAATCCGTAATACAGCTCCGCAGTCCGGTACCGGCAGCAGAGCAGAACGTAAAACTAACATCAGGGATGCTTATATCCCTTTATATGAGAATAAGATCGTTGGGAAGACGATTCTTCTGATGGATGATATTGTAACGACCGGGTCGACGCTTTCGGAATGTGCACGGATTCTGAAAGATGCAGGAGCAAAGCAGGTGAGAGCACTGACGCTTGCAAGGACGGATTTACAAACGTTAGGGATGGAGAAACCATGACAGTATTTGAGAAAGATATCGCGATCGATATGGGGACTGCTTCAACCATGCTTTTTGAGCAGGGAAAAGGTATTGTTGCCCGTGAACCGACAGTCGTCGCGGTGGATAAATATAGCGGGAAGATTCTGAAGATCGGGCAGGAGGCACAGAAGATGCTGGGCAGAACGCCTGCAAACATCGTTGCTATCCGGCCTATTGATGCAAGTGTTATTTCAGACTATGAGATCACAGCTCATATGATGCGCGATCTGGTCAGCAGGATTACTTCCTTCAGTCTCTTTAAACCGTGTATGCTTGCCTGTGTACCGAGCAGTATCAGCGGCGTGGAAGAAAGGGCCATGATCGATGCTGCTATTGAAGCCGGAGCCCGTAAGGTTTACCTTCTGGAGAACGCGGTTGCAACAGCACTCGGTGCCGGTGTCGACATTTCAAAACCTGACGGGCATATGATCATTGATATCGGAGCGGGGACAACTGAGATTGCTGTGATCTCAGCAGGCGGAGTGGTCGAGTGTGAAGCTATCAAGACAGCAGGTGCAGCTTTTGATGAAGCGATTGTGCAATATGTGAGAAAGCGGCACAGCATGCTCATCGGCCTCACTGCAGCGGAGGAGTTGAAACGCAACATCGGCGGTGTGATTATGCGGCCGGATGTCGGCAGTGAAGAAGTTAAGGGCAGAAATCTTGTCAACGGTCTGCCGAAAACAGTTGATATCAGTTCTGCTGAATTGATTGAAGCACTGGTGGATCCCGTAAACCGGATTTTGGATGCCGTTCATATTGTTCTGGAGAGGACTCCTCCCCAGCTTGTCGGTGATCTTGACAAGAACGGAATTATCATGTCCGGCGGAGGTTCGCTGATTTACGGAATTGACAGGCTGATAGAACGCAGCACCGGGATTCGTACAATGGTTGTAGATGATGCCATTTCCTGTGCGGCATACGGGGCGGGGAAGATGCTGAACCATCTCGCAGATATGCAGGACGGTATGATGAATTTCTATCGAAAGAGACAGCTGAAAGGATAAAAATGGACTATAAGAAGTTTCTTGATCAATTCAGAACAAATACGAAAACGCCTCATTGCAGTGCGGTGATTCTTGCCGCTGGGAATTCCACCCGCATGGGGAAAGACAAATCGGTTCTTTCTCTCGGAGGAATTCCTGTAATAATCAGGTCTATACAGGCCTTTGAACAGCATGAGCTGGTGGATGAAATCATCGTTGTGACAAGAGAAGAAGCTATTCAGCCTATTGCCGATCTGTGTGTACAGTATAAGCTGAGCAAGGTTCGAAAGGTGATGGCAGGGGGTGACACCCGGGCAGAGAGCTCGCTTGCCGGTGTTTCTGCGGTGGACAGTAAAGCTGAGTATATTGCCATCCATGACGGAGCAAGGCCACTGATTACCCGGAAGGTTATTACCGATACACTGTATGCTGCGCGTGATTATCACGCCGCAATTCCCGTCATTCCGAGCGCGGATACCCTGCGGAGTGTATCCGGAGGATTTATCAGCGGTGATGTGGATCGGGATAGTGTCATCCGTGTCCAGACGCCTCAGATTTTCGATGCGGATCTGATTAAAGGAGCTTTGACATATGCTGCAAAAAAGAAGATACCGATCACAGATGACAGTTCCGCTATCCGGCTTACCGGCTTTCAGGTCAGAACCGTTGAAGGGGATGTCGGCAATATTAAGCTGACGACGCCGGAAGATCTTCCCGTTGCCGAGGCAATCCTCCGTGAAAGAGAGGAGAATGCGTTTTGAGAATCGGGCATGGATATGATGTGCACCGCCTGACAGAAGGGCGAAGGCTGATTCTCGGCGGTGTTGAAATTCCGTATGAAAAGGGTCTGCTCGGGCATTCGGATGCGGATGTTCTTGTGCATGCGCTGATGGATGCCATGCTTGGTGCCGCTGCACTCGGGGATATCGGAAAGCTTTTCCCGGACAGCGACGATGCCTATCTTGGAGCAGACAGTATTGTCCTTCTGGAAAAAGTAACATCTCTGCTGAAAGAAAAAGGGTTTGTGCTATCGAATGCCGACTGCACGGTAATTGCCCAGAAACCTAAGCTTGCCCCTTTCATTGAGGCGATGCGGCATAGAATTGCGGACGCAGCCGGCGTTTCGGCAGCGCAGATATCCGTCAAAGCCACAACGGAAGAGAAACTCGGTTTTACGGGAGAAGGGCTTGGAATTGCCGCACACGCGGTTGTGCTGATCGAAGAGGTTTGCTCATGAGTACATTGGAAAATATCTTAAGCCGCAGCATGAACTATATACAGACCATTGGAATTGCCGATATAGTTGATATTCTGATTGTCGCTTTTCTGATCTACCGGCTGATTCTCCTGACGCGGAAGACGAATTCCTATAACCTCGCTAAGGGTCTGCTGCTGTTTCTGATCGCCCTCTGGCTGGCGGAGATCTTTGAGCTGAATATGATCAGCTTTATTCTCCGCAAAGCGACAGAACTCGGCGTCGTGGTCGTTGTGATTCTGTTCCAGCCGGAGCTGCGCCACATTCTCGAGAAAGTCGGCAGCAGGTTTTCTTCCCGCAGCAGTGTCGGAGATCCTGAAATAACCTCCGCCATTACGCAAACCGTTATGGCCTGCGCTGATATGGCGGAATCCAGAACCGGTGCGCTGATTATCCTTGAGCGTTATGTGAGCCTGCAGTCGATCATTTCCACCGGAACAGTGATTGACTCCGAGGTTTCTTCGGAACTGCTGAAAAATATATTTTACAATAAAGCGCCACTACATGACGGGGCTGTCATTATAAGGAATGGACGCATTGCAGCTGCCGGGTGTGTGCTTCCTCTCTCATCAAGCACGACAATCAGTAAAGATCTAGGCATGCGGCACAGAGCCGGCATCGGGATGAGTGAGCAGTCTGATGCACTGGTGGTGATAGTCTCGGAAGAAACCGGCGCTATCTCCTGTGCTGTTGACGGCACGCTCAAGCGTCATCTGAAGCCGCAGGCAGTTGACAGGCTTCTGCGCAAAGAACTGACCACCGAATCGACGGAACTGGAAGAGTCAAATTTTTTCATGAAACTGGCCAAGAAGCTTTTTGCCAGTAAGACCGAAGAGGATATAGCAGATGAAAAAAATAACGGACAGTAAATTATTCTGGGCAATCACTGCGCTGATTCTCTCTTTCGTGTTCTGGCTTTATGTTACAAGTGTCGAGAACGACAACATCCGGCAGACGTTTCGCGGCGTCCGCGTGGAACTTGCCGGCGAGGCGCTCCTTCGTGATTCCAAAAACCTTGTGGTGACAGGCCTGAGCACCAATACTGTAAGCATTGAACTGGTAGGCCCGCGCAGAGTGGTTTCTTCCCTGAGTTCTGAAGATCTTGCGGCGCAGATTGATGTGAGCAAGCTTTCCCAGAGTGCCTATGCTTCGATGCAGTACACGGTGAGTTATCCAAGCCGAATCGATACTTCAGGGATTTCGGTTACGAGGAAAGTGCCTGATACGATAAACTTCACCGTCTCCAAGCTGAACTCCAAATCCATTCCGGTACGAGGCAGCTTTGACGGCAGCATTGCGGAAGGCTATACGGCTCAGCCGGTCACTTTTGAACCGTCAGAAATCACTGTCAGCGGGCCGGATGCTTTTCTGAGGAATATCTCCTACGCCTGGGTTTCGTTCAGTGCAATGGACGTCTCCACAACCTACTCGATTGAAACCGGATTCACGCTGATGACAGCGGAAGATGAACCGGCCAGTACAGAGGGTGTCACATGCTCCACTGATCTTGTAAAGGCTACACTGCCGATCCTTGAAATGAAGGAGCTCCCGCTGACCGTCAATCTGATCTACGGATCCGGAGCGAATGAGAACAACACCAAAGTAACCATAAAGCCGGATTCCATTACCCTCGCAGGAGACTCTGCTATTCTGGATGCAATGAACAATATTCCCGTTGCTACTATCTCTCTGGCGGACTTCAATGCGACCTACTCCTATACCTACCCCATCAGTTTTGATAACTCCCTTATTAATGTGGAAGGTATTACCGAAGCAGAGGTAACGGTGGAAATTGTAGGCCTGGAGAGCAGAAACTTCACCGTGCGGAACATCCAGTGCAGAGGCGTGACAGAAGGCTACGAGGCAGAAGTCCTCTCCAAAGCGCTGACGGTCAAACTGCGCGGGACACCGGAGAGCCTTGCAAAGGTCACCTCGGAGGATCTCGTTGCCATAGCGGACCTTTCCGACTACGATATCACAACGGGATCCAACATCGTCAATGTCCGGATTCAGGTAGATGGTGCTCTGGATGTCGGTGCCATCGGAGGACCATACACAATTATGGTCGATATCCAGAAAAGCAGCTGAAACAGGAAGGAAGACGAACAGAAAATGATAAAAAGCATGACCGGGTACGGCAGCGCAAAAGGTGATGCTGCCGGGTTTGAAATCAGCGTTGAGCTGAAAAGTGTCAACAACCGATATCTGGAGACATCCGTGAGAATGCCGCGAAGCTTTCTCTTCGCGGAGGAGGCTGTGAAGAGCACGATACAGCGTCATATCAGCCGCGGGAAAGTGGATGTATTTGTCAACATTAATGCAGTGTCGGTTGATGATGTAAAGGTTTCTGTTAATGAACCGCTGCTGCGGGGATATCTCGAAGCTGTCAAAAAGGTTTCTGAGGAATACGGCCTGAACAATGACATTACAGCGCTTAACGCCGTGCGTTTCCCTGATGTTCTTCTCGTGGAGCGCAACGAACTGGATGCAGAGGCGGTTTCTGCAGGCATCTGCTCCTTCCTGGAGATGGCTCTGAAAGATTTTGATGCTATGCGGGAGCGGGAAGGCGAAAAACTGAGGGACGATGTGCTCTCCCGGCTGGAAACCATCAGCACTTATGTTTCCCGTGTGGAGATGGAAGCGCCTCAGACCGTTGAGCATTACCGGCAGCGGCTCGAAAAGAAGATGGCCGAAGTTCTCGGCACAGCCGGCATTGATGAAGACAGAATACTTGCCGAGGCAGCCCTTTATGCCGATCATATAGCCGTTGACGAAGAGACTGTGCGGCTCAGAAGTCACATAGCCCAGCTTGACGGAATGATCCGCGGGAAATCTCCCATCGGAAGGAAAATAGACTTCCTTGTTCAGGAGTTTAACCGTGAGGCAAATACCATCGGGTCCAAGTGCCAGAATTCCGAGCTTGCACACGTTGTGGTCGATCTGAAATCGGAAATTGAGAAAATCCGTGAGCAGATCCAGAATATCGAGTGAGGCTGAGTATGAAGCTGCTTGGTATCGGCTTTGGGAACTATGTTTCTCCGGAGCATCTGATCTCCATTGTAAGTCCAGATTCTGCACCGATCAAACGCCTGGTGCAGGAAGTTCGGGAGAAAGGGCTGCTGATAGATGCTTCTTTCGGAAGGAGCACGCGGTCGGTTCTGATCGCAGACAGCGGCAACGTCATTCTTTCAGCATTGACACCTGAGGTGCTGGCCTCAAGGCTGGAGGAAACCATTGAAGAGGAAAAGGAGAAAGCGTGAACAAAAAAGGAAAACTGATTGTGGTTAGCGGCCCTTCAGGCGCGGGGAAATCGAGCCTGATTGCCAAGGCGATGGAACAACGCCAGGATCTCTGCTTTTCGGTGTCTGTTACGACGCGTGAAGCACGTCCCGGCGAGAAAGACGGAGAGGATTACTTTTTCATCACCAAGGAGCGCTTTGCGCAGATGGTGGAGGAGAATGCTTTGCTGGAGCATGCTTCTTATGTCGGCAACGACTACGGTACACCGCGCGCTTATGTTGAACAGAAGCGGGAAGAGGGCTTCAATGTTGTGCTTGACATTGAGGTGCAGGGAGCCGGGCAGGTTCACGCCATGATGCCGGAAGCCGTGATGATTTTTGTTGTTCCGCCATCTCTGGAAGAGCTGGAACGCCGTCTCACACTTCGCGGTACTGAAACTCCGGAGAAGATCCGGAGCAGGCTTGAACGTGCCAGGGAAGAATACCGGCACGCCGACCTTTATCAGTATATTATTGTAAATGATGATTTGTCCGTGGCAGCGGAAGAACTCTCTGCCATTATCACAGCATCGCACTGCCTCTATGAAGACAGAAAAAACTATTTGAATGAAAGTCAGGAGAAGAAGGAATCATGATGTTATATCCACCGGTGGCTGAACTTGTTGAAAAGGTTGGCAGCCGCTATCAGCTTGTAAATCTTGTCGCAAGGAGAGCAAGAGCGCTTTCCCTCACCAAGGAAGGGGAGGAACCTTCCGATCGCAAGCCCGTCTCCGAGGCAATCGATGAAGTCTATACCGGCCGTCTTACAATTGTGAGGGACGGACAGAAGATGAAAAAGGACCGTGCGGAGTCAGCAGAGAAGAAAGCTCCGGCAGCGAATGTAATAAAGGCTTCTGCAGAATCGGGAGCGCCTTCTCAGCATGAGTCGGTGAACCAGATCGAATCCGATTCGGAGGCTGACGGAGTTCCGGAGGCTGAAGAACAGGAACAGAGCGAAGCCTGAGCCAACCAGACGATGCCGGATGCAGTAGCCAAAATTGCGGTCTCTGCCGTACCATACTGGATTGACAAACCGTATGAGTATTCCGTCCCGGATACTTTTCAGGGAAGAATTCAGCCCGGGATGAGGGTCGCTGTGCCTTTTTCAGCAGGCAACAGGCGCAGCGAAGGCATTGTGCTGGCACTTTCGGACAGGGCAGAATATGAGAAACTGAAAGAGATTTCCGAAGTTCTCGACGACGAGCCTGTTCTTACACCACAGCAAATCCAGCTTGCCCTCTTTATGCGGGAACGGTTTTTCTGCACGGTTTATGACGCGGTTCGGGCCATGCTGCCTGTCGGCCTCTGGTTCGACAGACAGGGACGCCGCCGTGTAAACGATAAAACGGTTGCTGTGGTTCGTCTGGCCGTTCCGGCCAGAGAGGCGCTTGATGCAGCTGATGCCATGCAGAAGCGTGTTCCTTCGCAAGCCAGGATTCTGCGGGAACTTGCGCCTTACGGCGAGATGCCACTGCGCGAGCTGCTGCTTTTTACAGGCTGTGCAAGAACGACGTTAAATAAACTGCTTTCTTCCGGACTTGCGGAGCTTTTTGAACGGGAAGTTTTCCGTATTCCGGAATTCAACGCGGGAGAGAAGCAGGAAATGCCGATTCTCAACGAGGAGCAGCAATCTGCTTTTGAGGGGCTTGACGCTCTTTCCTCCTCCGGAAAAGCTGCCGTATCCCTGCTGGAAGGTGTCACGGGTAGCGGAAAAACGAGCGTCTATATCCGCCTGATCGATTCCGCATTGAAAAGAGACAAATCAGCCATTCTCCTCGTGCCGGAAATTGCACTCACACCGCAGATGCTTCACACGTTTTCTTCCTATTTCGGGGATGATATTGCGGTGCTGCATTCTTCCCTCTCACCTGGCGAGCGCTATGATGAATGGAAACGGCTGAAAACAGGGCGGGCCCATGTCGCCATTGGAACACGCAGTGCTGTCTTCGCACCGGTCGAAAATCTCGGGATCCTCATTATTGATGAGGAACAGGAAGATACCTATCGGTCTGAAAACAATCCACGCTACGATGCAAAAGATGTTGCCAAATATCGATGCTTCAAAAGTGGCTGTCTGCTTGTGCTCGGGTCTGCCACACCGGATCTCGAGACGCGGTACTTTGCGGAAAGCGGCCGCTACTCCAGATTTGTACTCCGCAAACGCTTCAATGAGCTGAAGCTCCCCGAGGTCAGAATTGTCGATCTCAAAAATGAGCTTCGCATCGGGAATATGGGAAGTATCAGTTCTCCTCTCCGTGCAGAACTTCTTGAAAATATCGAAAGAGGAGAGCAGAGTATCCTCTTTCTTAACCGCCGCGGGGCCCATAAACTTGTCACCTGCGGTGAATGCGGATATATTTACAAATGCCCGCACTGCAGCGTCTCCTTAACATATCACAGTGTAAACAGGCGCCTCATCTGCCATTACTGCGGATACACCCGCCGGGTGGATGACTCCTGCCCTGACTGCGGCGGTATTCTTAAATACGTTGGAGCCGGTACCCAACTTGTTGAAGAGGAGCTGCATTCCCTCTTCCCGGACACAGAGGTTCTCCGCATGGATGCAGACGTCCTGTCCGGAAGTGTAACCCATGAACAGGTTTTCGAGCGCTTCCGAACAGAGAATATCCCGATTATGATCGGAACGCAGATGGTAACAAAAGGTCTGAATTTTGAAAATGTAACGCTTGTCGGCGTCCTCTCGGCAGATCAGAGTCTTTATTCCGGAGATTTCCGGGCTTCAGAAAAGACATTTTCACTGATCACCCAGGTGATTGGCCGCAGCGGCCGAGGGCAGAAGGCAGGCCGTGCCGTAATTCAGACATATACACCCTCCAGCGAGGTCATCTGCCAGGCAGCGAGACAGGATTATGACGCTTTTTACCAGTCCGAAATACTCCTGCGGAAGCTGCAGGATTCCCCGCCTTTTTCCGATCTCCTGTGTATTACAGCTTCAGGCACGGAGGAACGGGCTGTGGTCGATGCCTGCCGGTTTGTCAAAAACAGACTCGGTTTTCTGCTTCGGGAGAAGGAAAAAACAGAACTCCTCGGGCCCACTCCTCTCGCTGTCGTCCGGGTGAACAATAGATTTCGATACAGAGTAATATTAAAATGCAGATCCGATCCTGCCATCCGCAGTGCGGTGTCGGGAGTGATCACAGAGTGCAGCACGGACAAACGGTTTCGGGGCATTTCCTTCTATGCGGACAGTGACCCTGATTTCTGAAATCCTCTGCACGGGAAAGGAACCCTATGGCTTTACGGAATATACTGACACAAGAAGACCCTGCCCTTTATAAGACTTCCCGCCCCGTCACGAAATTCGACCAGCGACTTCACACCCTGCTCGATGATATGGGCGAGACGCTCCGGGCGTCAAACGGCGTCGGGCTTGCTGCCCCGCAGGTCGGCGTGCTGCGTCGTGCCGTGCTTGTGGTCGAAACCAACGTCCCGGAAGGGGAAGAGGAAATCCTGCTCGAGCTCATCAATCCGGAGATCATCTCGGCGGAAGGGGAGCAGTGCGGTTCGGAAGGCTGCCTCAGCGTGCCGGAACAGTTCGGCCTTGTAAGGCGTCCCACAAAGGTAACCGTTCGAGCACAGGACAGAAACGGCAACTGGTTTGAGTATGAAGGAGAAGGCCTTACAGCCCGCTGCTTCTGCCATGAGATTGACCATCTCAACGGCATTCTCTTTACCGCACTTGCCGAGAAAATGCTCACAGAGGAAGAAATTCAGAGCGGGGAATACTGATACCATGCGAATTGTTTTTATGGGTACGCCGGATTTTGCTTCGGCGTCACTTGATGCACTGCTTAAAAACGGATATGAGGTAGCCGGCGTTTTTACACAGCCGGACAAGGCGAAAGGGCGGGGGATGGAGGTTTCCTTCTCTCCTGTCAAAACGCTTGCCCTTGAACACGATATCCCGGTTTTTCAGCCCGCCAAAATGCGGGACGGCACTGCACTGTCCATCCTGCAGAGCCTGAAGCCCGATCTTGTTGTTGTGGTAGCTTACGGGAGAATCCTGCCGGATGAATTTCTGGCGGTTCCGCCGCTCGGGACCATCAATGTGCATGGTTCGCTCCTTCCGCGCTATCGGGGGGCTGCCCCGATTCAGTGGTCGGTTCTGAACGGTGATGAGAAAACGGGAGTCACCACCATGTACCTTGCCTCAGATATGGATGCCGGCGATATTATTTTTTCCGAAGAGACTGAAATCGGAGAATATGAGACTTCCGGAGAGCTCTATGACAGGCTTAAGGTGCTCGGAGCTGAACTGCTGATCAAGACTGTCCGTGCGATCGAGGCAGGGTGTACACCGCGCACACCGCAGGACCATTCCAAGGCAACCTATGTCACGATGCTGGATAAATCACTCTGTCCGCTGGATTTTTCAAAACCTGCGCGTGCCGTTTCCAAATGGGTTTATGGCTTGCAGCCATGGCCTGTAGCAACGGCAGAGCTCGGCGGTGTGACATTGAAGATTTTTTCCGCATTGCTGACCCATCACCGGACCGATCTTGCTCCCGGCAGTATTGTTTCTGCCGGAAAGGACGGGATAGAGATTGCCTGCGGGGACGGAGAAACCGTACTTCTTACCGAGGTGCAGGCTCCGGGGAAAAAACGGTTGCGTGCCGAGGACTATCTGAGAGGGCATAAGCTTTGATGCCGGGCGCCCGCAGTACCGCACTGATGGTGCTTAACCGCTGTTTTGAAAGCGGAGCCTGGTCTCAGCAGACGCTGAACAGCGCCATCGAAAAGCTTGACAAGCGGGACGCCTCCCTTGCATCCCGCCTTACCCTCGGTGTTTTGCAGAACTATATGCTGCTGGACTATGTTATTGATGCCCTGCTTACCGGAAAGAAAAGGCTGGATGCCCCGGTGCGGAACATTCTTCGTATTGGAGCCTATCAGATTCTTTTCAGCGACAGGATTCCTGCCCGTGCGGCTGTAAGTGAGAGTGTTGAGCTATGCCGCGCAAGCGGGTTTGCCAGTGCTTGCGGGCTTGTCAATGCCGTTCTCCGAAAGCTTGCCGACGGTAACGTGCATCTGCCGGATGATCTCTCTGTCCGTTACAGCCATCCGAAATGGTTTGTCGATTGTATGGCAGATCGGCATGGCCTGCCCTTTACGGAAGCGCTTCTTGCGGCGAACAACACCGAACCTCCCGTCGACCGGCATGAAGCTTTCAAACCGGGGCAAACCTATGTGCAGGATCGCGCGGCGTATACCGCAGTGGAAATGGCTTCTCCTCAGCCGGGAATGCGTGTTCTGGATGCCTGTGCGGCCCCGGGAGGAAAGTCCTTTACAGCGGCTGTCCTGATGAAGAATGAGGGCAGTATTCTCTCCTGTGATATCCATGAGAAGAAACTATCCCTGATTTCCGAGGGGGCAGAGCGTCTAGGCATTAGCATTCTCAAAACCCGATGTGCAGACGCAGGCTGTTTTCTGCCGGAACTGCAGGAAGCTTTTGATCTGGTAATCGCAGATGTTCCGTGCTCCGGATTTGGTGTGATCCGAAAAAAACCGGAAATTCGGATGAAATCGACGGAAGAGATCCGGAGGCTTCCCGCCGTACAGAAGAAAATCGTCGATAACGTTTCGCGTTACGTCGCTCCGGGCGGCAGATTGCTGTATTCAACCTGTACCGTATTTGAAGAGGAGAACGAACAGATTGTCCACAGCATCACTGGATTTGAAATCCTGCAGGAAAAGACTTTCTGGCCCCATCTTGACGGGACGGACGGCTTCTATGCGTGCGTTTTGAGGAAACCGGGATGAAAGACATTCTTTCCATGCTGCCGGAAGAAATCGCTCAGGAGTTCAAAGCAATGGGGCTTCCGGCTTTTCGTGCGAAGCAGGTTTCCCAATGGCTCGCCAGAGGAGTGGCTTCCTTCGAGGAGATGCAGAATCTTCCCCTTGATCTCCGTTCCCGCCTGTGTGAGCTTTACGGCATTTACCGGCCCGCTGTTTTAAGAAAACAGGTTTCCGCGAAAGACGGCACCATCAAATATCTCTGGGGCCTGGAAGACGGCAATGCGGTCGAGACCGTTGTGATGAAATACCGCTACGGCAATACCGTCTGCATTTCCACACAGGTTGGCTGCCGGCAGGGCTGTGCGTTCTGCGCTTCCACGATCGGCGGGCTTGTACGCCAGATGGAACCGTCGGAAATGCTCAACGAGGTGCTCTGTTCGCAGCTCGACAGCGGAGAGAAGATTTCCCACGTTGTCCTGATGGGTACGGGGGAACCGCTGGACAATTTTGACAATGTCATGCGTTTTCTGTCTCTCCTCAACCATCCGGAGGGGTTTAACCTCAGCCTGCGTCATGTTTCCCTGTCAACCTGCGGCTTGATCGAGCGATTTACCGATCTTGCGGAGCGCGATCTGCAGCTGACGCTCGCCGTTTCCCTCCATGCACCAGACGACGAGACTAGAACGAAAATCATGCCTGCCAACCGTGGCCGCGGTGTGGATGCATTGATGAAAGCCTGCCGGCAGTATACAGAGACCACCGGACGGCGTGTATCCTTCGAATATGCCATGATCGACGGCGTCAACGATACGGAAACCCATGCCCGCCTCCTGGTGCAAAGGGCAAAGGAAGTCGGTGCACACGTCAATCTGATCCCGCTAAACCATGTGGAAGAGTCCCGCTACAGGCCCTCAACGCAGGGCCACCTGAAAGCATTTATCAGAATCCTGGAAGAATCCGGCGTGAATGTAACGGTGCGTCGGCGGCTCGGGAGCGACATTGATGCCTCCTGCGGCCAGCTTCGGAGAAAGTTTGAAAAGAGCAGAGAAAAATGAAGTATTACGGCATTTCTGACAAAGGAATCGTGCGCAAGGAAAATCAGGACTGTTTTTCCTTTGATGAGATCGGCTCTTCGGGCTGTCTCCTTGTCGCTGTCTGCGACGGAATGGGCGGTCATGCGGCGGGAAGCCTTGCATCCAGGCTGGCAAATGACACCTTCCGGGAGTATGTCTGCGGCAGACTGCCAGCTGCGGAAGGAACGAATGAGGGGGTTGTCAACATCCTGCAGAATGCCTGCACCAGGGCAAACGGAGTCATTCTGAATTATTCCGAGATGTCGGAGGAATATGCCGGGCTCGGTACAACACTTGTCGGCGGTTTGCTGGCAGATTCCGGCACTTCCTATCTCGTCAACATCGGTGACAGCCGTGCCTATCTGATCTCCGGGAAAGAAAAAACCATCGAACAGGTCACGGAGGATCATTCGCTGGTACAGGCATATGTCAATTCGGGACTGATCACCAAAGAAGAAGCCCGGACTCATCCGCGCAAAAACGTCATCACCCGCGCGCTGGGGGGAGATGTCTATGCCGAAGCGGATGTTTTCGAGCTTACCCTGGAAGAAGGAGACGAGCTGCTCTTCTGCAGTGACGGGCTTTCCAACATTGTCACGGATAATGAGATTCTTGCCACGTGCCTGCGTCATTCCGATCTGGAAGAGTGCTGCCGGGATCTTCTCTCACAGGCCTATGCCCGCGGTGCGGGCGACAACGTCACGATTGCACTGGTGGTGAAATCATGAGCGAACGGTCTTATACAAAATATCTCGGCGTTGTGCTGGATGACAGGTATGAGATCCTCGAGAAAATCGGTGAGGGCGGCATGGCCATCGTCTACCGCGCCATGGATACGCGCCTCAACCGAGAAGTCGCAGTCAAAATCGTTCGTGATGAACTCTTCGGTGATGAAGAGATCAGCAGCAGGTTCTTTGCAGAGGCGCATGCTGTTGCCAAGCTTTCCCATCCGGGTATTGTTGCCGTTTATGACGTCAGCCAGACTGAGGATATCAGTTATCTCGTCATGGAGCTCATCTCAGGCATCACGCTGCGCCAGTATATGGAGCGCAAGCATCCCGTCCCCTGGAAGCAGGTGCTGCATTTTTCACGCCAGATTGCCGATGCTCTGCAGCATGCACATGAACGCGGCATCATCCACCGCGACATCAAGCCGCAGAATATCATGCTTCTTCCGAACGGGTCCATTAAAGTTGCAGATTTCGGGATCGCGGCTTTTGAAAATGAACTGAAGGAGACCAAAGGCCAGGCACTCGGTTCCCTGCATTATATTGCACCGGAACAGCTACGCGGCAGGAAGGCGGATGCGAGGGGAGATATTTATTCCCTCGGTGTTTCCATGTATGAGATGCTCACCGGTTTCAAGCCATACACCGGGGAAACACCTGCCGAAATTCTTCAGAAGCAGAAAAACGGTTCCCTGCTGCCTGTCCGTGCCTTTGATGTGGACGTGCCGGAAGAGCTTGAGAACATCGTTCTGAAAGCCATGTCGGCCGACGCGAAGGAGCGCTACCAGACTGCCGGCGAGCTGAAAAAAGCGCTCGACAGGTTTACCAATCATCTGCGGACCGGATTTAACGGAACCGATGGCAGACCGCTGAAGGTTGCCGTTACTCCTACCGTCAATATCCCTAAATGGGAATATGTCCGTTCGATGCGCAGGTCCAACCGCATCGGCTTTTCCACAGGCTCGTTTGCTCTGCTGGCAATGGCTGTAGCCATGTTTGTCTTTCTATGGAATTTCTGGCTGAAAGATGTCTTTTCTCCGGCCGAGCGGATGGAGCTGCCGAACTTCGTCGGCAGCAGCTATGATACGATCTCCCACGATGTCTCTCTGACTTCCAGATATGACTTTACTGTCAATTATGTTGTGGATATCACCGCGCCTGCCGGCACGGTGCTCTCGCAGGATCCGGTAGCGGGGCGCACTCTCATGGTGACAGACGAGGGAATGCCGGTCCGCCTGTCGGTCAGCACCGGATATGTGCTCAATGAAGTTCCGAATGTTGTGGGCATGAACTATCGGGAAGCGATGCTCCAGCTCCAGAATGCAGGGTTCGCCGTCGAAGTCAGCAACGAGACTTCACAGACGGTTGCAAAGGACATTGTCATCGGGTCGAGCCCTGCCGCTGGGGAACAGATCAGTGCTGGTTCCACGGTTTACCTCACGGTGAGCAGCGGCGTACAGATCAACTATGTCCGTATGCCGAACCTGATCGGCCTGTCCGAAGCTGCGGCCATTGAAAAGCTGCGGAGTGCAAATCTCACCTATATCGGCAGCGAGCGCATTCCCAGTGTATATGATGTCGGCACTGTGATTGCCCAGAGCGTCGTTGCTTTTGCCGAGGTGGAAGAGCTCACCGGCATTACGCTTTCGGTTTCCTCCGGTGACGGAGGGATCTTCTACTGATGGCAGAAGGTATCATCATTAAGGCTCTCAGCGGCTTTTACTATGTATCGGACGGTGCAAAGCTGATAAGCTGCCGTGCGAAGGGGCGCTTTCGGCATGTCAGCACCTCTCCGCTTGTCGGAGATCATGTAACTTACAGCGTCACATCGGATTCTTCCGGTGTGATCGAATCCATTGCTCCACGCCGGAATTCTTTTATCCGCCCTGCCGTGGCAAACATCGATTGCATGATTTTCGTCGCTTCAGTAGCTAAACCGGTCACCGATCCCTATCTGATCGACAGGGTTTCCGTGATTGCGGACCGGGCTTCCTGTGAAACCATCGTCTGCATCAACAAATGTGACCTCAGGGATCCGGAGGAGCTCTCCGGCATCTATACGAAGTGCGGTTTTTCCACTGTATGCACCAGCGCACTGACAGGGGAGGGGGTAGAGAATCTCCGCACCCTGATGCAGGGCAAGGTTTGTGCCCTGGCAGGAGATTCCGGAATTGGGAAAAGCTCCCTGATCAACAAACTTCTTCCGGGTCTTTCCCTCGGTACCGGCGAGATCAGTGATAAGCTCGGCCGCGGCAGGCACACCACCCGCCATGTTGAGTTCTTTCCTCTCGATGAAGAGACCTATGTGGCAGATACTCCCGGCTTTGCCTCTTTTGAGGTGCAGATGGTCGACAGTATTGAACCCGAGGATCTGCAGTATCATTTCCGGGATTTCGCACCCTATCTCGGCTCCTGCCGCTTCGATGACTGCCGGCATCTCGCGGAACCGGGCTGTGCCGTTCTGGCCGCCGTCGCATCCGGCGAACTTCCGCCTTCGCGCCATGAATCGTACAAAAAACTGTATGAAGTTCTGAAGACTCAAAGCAAGATCTACCGATAACTATTCAGTTTTGTCTTTCCCACTATACTGTGCTCGCGACCGTGCATCGAAATCGAGGTACAATGGTGCCTTCGCGAGCAGCTGGTTTGTACTTGTTACGAAGCGACTGAACAGTTGCATCTACCGCTAATTTTTTCTTGTCATCACCAATTCATTGTGCTAAAATCAAATAAAAAACCAGTAAGGGAGTTGTAAATCACATGTCAGGACATTCCAAATGGCATAACATTCAAAAGACAAAAGGTGCTGCAGACGCCAAGAGGGCACAGGCTTTTACAAAGATCGCCCGTGAAATGATCGTCGCCGTGAAGGAAGGCGGCAGCGGAGACCCGCGCAGTAATTCCAAGCTTGCTTCCGTAATTGCAAAAGCCAAGGCTGCCAATATGCCGAACGACAATATCAAGCGTACCATCGAAAAAGCACTCGGCTCCGGCAATACCGATAACTATGAAAAAATCACCTATGAAGGATACGGACCGCAGGGCGTTGCGATCATCGTAGAGACCATGACGGACAACCGCAACCGTACAGCCGGTGAAGTCCGCCACCTGTTCGATAAATACGGTGGATCCATGGGTGTTACGGGCTGTGTCAGCTGGTCTTTCGATCGCAAGGGTGTTATTGTCATTGATGACGAAGACGAAGAGCTGGATGAAGACACCGTCATGATGGATGCTCTGGATGCCGGGGCTGCCGATGTTGAGCCTGATGAAGGTTCTTTCACCGTCTATACGGCTGAAGATGATGTTGCAGCCGTTGCCGATGCCCTAACAGCAAAGGGATATACGCTTCTCTCCGCACAGGTCGAAATGCTCCCGCAGAACGGCTATGTCAAGCTTGCGGATGAAGACCAGGCCAAAGGACTCCAGAAGATGCTCGACCTGCTCGAGGATAACGACGACGTGCAGAACGTGTGGCATAACTGGGAAGACGCAGAGTAACTGGATTTTGTAATCCTCTTGAATTTGAGTTTTTCAATAGCTTTGTGGAAACCGTCACTTTGCAAAGTGGCGGTTTCCCCTTTTCACGCTAACGATCAACTTTATCTTCTGTTGAAGCTTTCTTTATCGATTTAACGCGCCTTCTCGCCCTCTCTCCCTCAAAAATGCAGGGAGAGATTTTTTTATGCAGAGAGTCCGGTTTTTCTTTTCCATGTGTCAGTTCTGTGACAGTTGCTGTGTTACACTCTGCCTGTAAAGAAAAAGCAGAGGCAGGAAGCCTCTGACAGGATAAGGAGTGTTCTTCATGGCAACTTCAAAGAAAACATTTTCACGTATCGGACTCGGACTTGTAGCAGCATATGCAGCTATTATCGTTTTCAGCAGATTCGTTTTTGCACCGTTGCTCACTCAAACAGACATTGCCAGACTGGCAGAGACTATCGGGCCGTCCCTGACACTTTCGCTGACCTATATCCCGAACATCATTTTCCTGGCTGTATTCTGGCTGATCATTCGGAAGATTCCGAGATCAGAGTGGCAGGGGGAAGCGATGAGCTTCAGGTGCCTGTTCCAGATCTTCGTGATGATGTATGTTATATCAATCGTTATCAATATACTCGGCATGACAGTCAGCGAGGCAGCGCCTGCGCGCGGGAATGAATCCCGGGAGATGATCGGCTCGATCGTATCCACGGGGCTGCCGATCGGATTCCTGATGGTGACGTTCATCGCTCCAGTGCTCGAGGAACTGATTTTCCGGAAGCTGATGCTCGACCGCATCCGCAACTGCGGCGAAAAAACAGCTATTGTTTTTTCGGCCCTCTGCTTCGGCCTGTTCCACGGGAACCTGGCCCAGTTCCTTTATGCATTCAGTGTCGGCCTTTTCCTCGGGTACGTCTATTGCAGGACAAGGAAGGTACATTATACTATCGTTATGCATACCCTGCTGAATACGATCTCTTCCACCATCATGCTGTTTGCTCCGGCAATGAAGGATGACGGCAAAGCTGTGCTGATTGTCATACCTCTGGTTCTTGTTATCGCAACGCTGTTTGTGTGCGGCATTGTTCAGCTGATTCGACACCTGAAGCGCAGGGACCTTCACCTTGACAATACGATGGTGACATGCATCCCGAAAGAGGAAGTCCTGCAAACGGTGTATCTGAATCCGTGCGTTATGCTGTTTATTCTGTACTGTGTGACAGGAATCGTGATGGATCTGATGAATATCCATGTTATGGGATAAACAAAAGATATTCCAATAGCTGGCTTGAAGAGAGACTTGCTGCTCTGCTTCGGGCCGGTATTTTTCGCTCTGTATAATTCTACTCCACCTTCAGTTCCGGCAGGCGGAGTAGAAATGCATTCATTATGTTCTAAAATCAACAATATTTTACAGAATCCGTCACTTTTTTCTCTTCTCCACCTACTTCACCTTCTCCACCTGGAAAGAGCTTTTATCCTAAAACGTAAAGAGAATGCAATACATCTTTATAACTTCTGTTAGTTGGCGGGATATCCAGAATAGCTGTATGCCCCGTCATAATCATAGTACTGTCCGGCTTCATACATTGCATCATTCCAGTATCCCCAGTAAGACAAGGATTTCCCGGCGTCCGTTACATCCCTCAGATCCGATGTGGATTCCACAAAATCACAGCTGTCCACGATCCGATAGAGTTCGGAATCCGCGTTTTTCGTATAGTCGATCAGCGTACAATAGTCCATGTCGAAGGGGAAAAGGAGCGAGCCGTTCGGAGCATACCTTCTGCCACTCTCACGGGAAAGCCGCAGCATATAGTTGAGCAAAATAGAGCAAAATTCTGCAGAGTCATAATCGCCCACGACAAAAGCGCTTTCAAACTCCGAGGTATCGTCAAAGCGCCCGCCGGAGATGTTGTAGATAATGTCATCGAGCGTTACTCCCTCATGGAGCATTCTGAGAATGTCGTTGAGGCCGGTACGGAGTACCGTACTGTCGACTTCGATGAAGCTGTTTCGGTCGAGATAGCAGGCACTATAACCTTCACTGTTTGCTGCAAGCTCAGCCAGGTATAAACATGCCAGATACCCGGTGACATAAATGTTCACGTTGATATCAAACGTAAGCGGCAGCTCCTCCAGCTCTTCCAGATCGATATCGGTCTCAATAGCCGTCACTGCAAATGCGTATTGCAGATCCTCCGGGCTATACCATCCGTCAAACCCTTCCTCTGAAAAGTAGCGTAACTTGTCAAAACCCTTCTGCCGGTATGCATATTCATTTTCGACCGCTGTCGCGCAACCCTCTATGAACCACTTTAGGAAAGTGACCGCCTCAATATGCGTTATCACGGCTTCCGCTTCCTCTTCGCTGGAATAAGCGGGTAAGGATGCCATTTCGGGATCAATGAAGCCTGACATACCGCTGTGGTTATAGTCTGCCATAAAAGCGTGCATCATCTCATGCGTAACGGTGCAACAGTACTCGTCCAGCCGCTCCCTGTCCGTTGTCAGGCGCAGCTTTCCGGTTTCAGGGTCCCTGACGGGATTTCCTGCGGCATCCTTCTCGACCAGATAAAGCGTACTGACTATGAGCTTATAGCCTGTATAGTATTCGCCATCTTCATCCGGACCATTATCCCAGGCAAGAGAAGCTATAGAGTTGTCACTATTGTCATACAAGATCTCGAGACCGATCTGTGTGCTGAGCTGGTTCATTCGGGCGGCCTCCTCAAATGCAGGGAAACGCGTCCTGAGCAGCTCGACAGCCTGCGGTTCTATGCTGTATTTGGTCATTCCGATCAGCCTCGCAAGATCCTCCGGAAATATCCTTTTTATAACCGTTTCAGAGCAATGGATCGCTACATCTTCGGGGATTTCCGAAACGTACTGGCTGAAAGCATCTGCAGCACAGGCAGAGATGCAGAAGGAGAAAAGCAGGGCCAGACTGAGGATCACGGCGAGCGTTTTTTTCATATCAATTTCCTCCTCGTATGGTTGTGGACGGGTCCATATTTTATATAATTAGTGTCTACTGCAAACAAAAGAAATGCTTGAATAGCTAAGAAATAAGGGACTTTTCAGCTGCAACATGGTATAATATATGCAAGGGAAATGCTTGAAAACCATCAAAAATCTTGCACATGGAGGCCATGATGTAT
>JAFQZI010000142.1 GCA_017406005.1 Oscillospiraceae bacterium
ATAAGTGTATTCGGCATCTTCTTTAACGGGTTCAACTGTACGTTTGCGCCATTCGCCTGCATCGCCGCCTGCCTGGCCGATCGCATCGGCTACAGCTGCTTTAAAGGCAGCGCTTGTGAGGGTTGCACCGGAGATGCTGTCGACGGCAAGGGATTGCTTCTCAATGACCATTGAGGGAAGAATTTCAAGCGCTTTCGCGCCGACGCCCGCGGTTTCATTATCCTCCACCACAGTAATAGCCGTGATAGCATCATTTTCAACCGTAACGTCCAGGGTGATGGGTCCGTCCATGCCAGTGAAAGTGGCTGTGTAGGTGCCATCCGTCATAGTTCCGTCAGCCCATGCGGCTGCGGCTGGCATCACCATGACCAGGCAGAGAAGAATTGCAAGGAGTTTTTTCATACGAATTCATTCCTTTCTTATCTCTTGTCGTCAGGCCGTGCCCCGCTTCAGCCTATTGACTTTTTTTCAACAATAGTATATCAGACATCAAAAAAGAGGTCAAGAAATATATTCCTTTCTTCTGAGTCTTGTGATACATGCAAAAGTATGTTATAATATCAACAAATTTGCGGTGCAGTTTATAGAAAAATCAAAAACTATCAGAAGGAGAAAAGAAAATGGAATTCAAAGAAGTTGTGAAAAACCGTTATTCCTGCAAGAAGTATTCTGACCGTCAGGTAGAGGAAGAGAAGCTGGATGCCATCCTGAATGCCGGACGGCTGGCACCGACTGCCAAAAACCTGCAGGAGCAGCATGTGTTTGTGCTCCAGTCAGCGGAAGCACTTGCCATGGTCGATGCAGTAACGCCCTGCCGTTACGGGGCACCGACGGTTTTGGTCGTAGCTTTTGACAGCAGCAATGTTTTTACCTATCCCGGCGGGAAGCGTGATTCCGGAGTTGAGGATGCAACGATCGTTGCAACACACATGATCCTGGCTGCCGCTGATGAAGGGGTTGACAGCTGCTGGGTCAATTTCTTCGATCCGGAAAAGCTGGCAGGCATGCTTGGCTTGCCTAAGAATCTGGAAATATTGATGGTGATGGATCTGGGCTATGCCGCAGAAGGAGCAGGCCCGCTTCCGAATCACAGCAGCCGGAAGCCGCTGTCAGAGACTGTCGCATACATGTAAAACCGTTCTAATGTTTTAAAGCGCCCGAAAGGGCGCTTTTTTGTTTCAAAATTCTGTTTCTCCCTTGAGCTCGCAGAGGCTCAGATCTTTTAAATAATCATTTGTAGTTGATGAAAACAAGCCCGATCATGCAAATAAAGGCTCCCACCAGCTTGTTCCATGTCAGGGCCTCATGGTAAAGATAATAACCTACAAAAAGGAGTGTAACGGCAAGAAAACAACTCTGTACGATAAATGCCGTGCTGACCTGCCATCCGGCTTTATAGGCAAAAATCCAGCCTGCTTCCAGTCCCACGATTACGATGCCGAGCGCGATGGGAGCCCAGTTGAGTTTGCCGTACTCTTTCAACAGGTTTCCGTCTCTTTGAAAGATAAAATAAAAGACGATGCATGCAGCCGCTGCAACCAGGTATGTCACCGTTAAGGAAGCAAAAGCATTCATACCTTCAGGCACTGATTTGGCACAGATCTGATAGACTGTATTGGAAAGGACCAGCAAAGCAATAGGCCAGATGTAGGAAAACATATGAGGAACCTCCATGGAAATATGAAAGAATTATAGAATCCTATTCAAAATCCGTAAAGGAGAAGTTTCCCGGAACATGCCTTCCCGTTTAAAAGGGATAATACTGATCACTGATAATACGCTTTAAAAGATTTTCGAAGCAGAATTGCGCCAGGCAAGGCAGAAGCCGCAGGGAATACTTTGTGTATTCTCAAGGCTGATAACGCAGCATGGCACAATTCTGCCCGAAAAGATTAAAATGGTTTTATCAGTGATCAGTATAAAAAAGAAATACCCACAGTGGCGTATCCACTGTGGGCTGAGAGAGAATCCGTTTCTTTGGAAAATTCAGGATCAGAACTTGATATCCAGCTTCTGTCCAACCGAAATCTGATCGGCATTCTTGATGCCGTTCCACTCACAGAGCTGCTCAACCGTGCAGTTGTACTTCTTTGCAAGTGCACCGAGGGTGTCACCGCTCTTGATGACATAGGGGATCTTTGTTCCGCCCTGGACCATTTCCAGTGCATCATCGTTCAGAATTGCTTTTTCAATATTCATTTCAGGAGCTCCTTTCTAAATTGCATTTTTAATTTACGTGCACAGTATACCATACGAAATATCACAGAACTGTCACAGAAATAAGAATTTTTTGAAAATTATAAAAAATCTTTGAGAAATTATCACCTGCGTTATACGTGAAGAGGCTGATTGACGATATTGATCGGCTGTTCTCCGTCCTGAATGTGCCGTACGTTTTCCAGAATAACGTCATAGGTTCGTACGAAGGCGGATTTCGTCACCCCGCCGATATGCGGCGTGAAAATGATTTTCTTCCTGATCTCTTCCGGTGCCTTCACGAGCAGATGATCTGTCCGAACCGGCTCATGGTCGAGCACATCCAGCCCCGCTCCGCCGAGCTGCCCGCTCGCAAGGGCATCAATCAGGTCTTTGCTGTTCACCAGACCGCCGCGGGCGGTATTGATCAGGATTGCTCCTTTTTTCATACGGCGGAAGAATGCTGCGTCCGCCATGTTCTCCGATTCTTTTGTCAGCGGAAGATTCAGGCTCACGATGTCGCTTTGCGCCAGCAGATCATCCAGCATGCAGTATTCGGCAAACTCCTCATCACTGCGATGCGGTTTATAATAGAGCGTTCTTGCTCCGAATGCCTTTGTGAGCCTTGCGGCCTCTTTTCCGATTGACCCGTATCCGATGAACCCCACCGTGCAGTCGCCGAGATCCCGGAGCGATCCGGTTTTCATATAGTAGACCTTCTTGGCGTTTTGCCGCCCTTCCAGCACGTCCTGATATCCGTTGATCACGTCCCGCAGGCAGCAGAGCATCAGCATTACGGTGTGTTCCGCCACCGCGCGGGCATTCACACCCCGGCAGTTGCAGACATAGATCCCGCGTTTGTTTGCGGCGTTCAGATCTACCCCCTCAAATCCCACGCCTTCCGTTTGAATCAGTTGCAGATTCGGCAATCCGTCAATCAGGTCTTCCTTTATGGAGATGGTGGGGTTGGCAAGCAGGATCTCCGCATCGGAAGCGCATGCCAGGATTTCTTTCACAGGGGTAAACTGGCTCATAAGGGTGATCTCACAGCACTTGTGAAGTTCCTCAGGCGCGTGCCGTTCGAATACATCCCTTTCCTCCAGCACAAGCATTTTCGTCATTTCTGAAACCGCCTTTTTAAGATCTGATGTTCAGGCTGTACCCAACGACGGATCCTATGATACCGCCGATGATATGGGAAAGATTTGATACGTTGTTCGACACAAACAGCCCTTCCAGTACCTGCTGCCCCAAAAAGATTACAGCAACTAGAATTACCGTGATCGGGATCTCTCCGGATTTGAAGCTTGTAAAGGAAGTCAGCAGGATAAAAGCAAACACAACGCCGCTTGCACCGCAAAGAGCAATGTTTTTGAAGAACAGGAAGTTGATGAGTCCGGTTGCCAGTGCAACAATTGCAATGACCATGATCATGTTCCTGTCCCCGTATTTCTCCTCAAGCATCGGCCCGAGCAGAAGGATGTAGCCCATATTTCCGATAAAATGCTGCCATCCGGAGTGCCCGAAAACATGAGTGAAAAGGCGAAGATAAGTCAGCGGGTTTGTCAGGGAAGAACGGTATGTCATAAAAAGAAGCTGGTTGCTTTTTCCGGCAGTGATGAAATTCAACACCAGTACGGCAAAGCATATGGCCGCAAACCCGATCGTGACCGGAGCATTCATAGTAATCTTGAAGTTTTTCATGGAATTCCTCTTTTGTTCAGATTAATATCGGAAGTTATTTAATGATTCTTTTTCCGCCGAAAGCATGGATTGTTCTGGTGCCTTTTTTCACACGCCCGTGATGCGGCGTCCTTTTCGGGATCAGCAATTCATCACCGGCATGGAGTATATGCTCTTCACCATTGAAGATCTCAACATATTCACCGGATACGCAAACCACATATTCGTCAAATTCGTGGATGTTTTCTTTGGAGTCCCTGTCCGAATAATATGTCCAGAAACAAATCTGGCCTCCGTCGGCACCCTCATAGTAATAGCCGTCAATATCCGGTGTGTTTTGCTGGGAAGAATCAATGTGATTCTTCTCGCTCTTCATAAATTCGGGAAAGTCTTTCATATCTTCTCCTTATGCTTAAACCTGTCGATGTGCGGGTTCTCTGCCCTCCAGGGCATCGATGATCTGCTGCGCGGTCAGGATCCCGCATCGTTCACCGTTTTCATATGTCTCAGCCCCGTTATGCGGCGTTGCTATAACATTCGGAAGCTGCAGCAGGGGAGTGTTCTCGGGAGTGGCAGGCTCATGCACAAAAACATCCGTTGCAAAGTAGCCGACCTGACCGCTCACCAGTGCCTCAACCATTGCCGCTTCATCAACGACTTCACCGCGTGCATCGCTAACAAAAACAACGCCGGGCTTCGTTTTCTGCAGGGTTTCTTTATTGATCATTTCAACGGTATCCGGGACAAGCGGCACCAGCACAATGATAAAATCACTTTGCGCAAGCAGATCTTCAAAGCCTGTGAAGGTGACTCCGAATTTTTCGGCAGCTTCGTAATTGGGAGCAATATCATACGCAATAACGCGGCAATCAAACCCGATCAGTTTTTTGGCCACAAGCTGTCCGATAAAACCGAAGCCGAGAATGCCGACTGTTGCACCGGTCAGCTCCCGGAAGATGCCTGTTTTCCAAAGCCCCTTTTTGGTGGTATCACACAGGTTCGGGAGATCCCGAAGCGCACCGAGAAGCATCGCCATCACGTGTTCCGCCACAGGATTGGCATTGATGCCGGGGCAGTTTGTGCACATCACCCCATGCCGTTTGACGGCTTCCGTATCTACTGAGTTCATTCCGGTCCCGTAACGGGCGAGGATCTTCAGCTTCGGTGCTGCGCTCAGCGCTTCCTCTCCCCAGGGCTCGCAGTTGGCAATGCAGCCGTCAATGTCTCCGACCAGCGGCAGCAGTTCCTCCAGGAAGTAATCCCGATCCAGCTCCGTTGTTACAACGTCATAACCCCGGTCCAGCAGCATCTGATAACCTGTCGGGCTGAACTTTTTATAAAACGGTTTTGCAATCAGTACCTTTTTGCTCATTGTTTTCTCCTCCTCTAAGCGATAAAAGATTTCTGAAATACTCTAATACAGGCTCAGGATATCATCAAACGGAATTGACGTGCCGTCTGTCAGCTCGAGCACGCCCAGATAAGCATCGACTTTCTTTGCCGATCCCGTGACCGTTCTGTATGCACCTCCGGCCTTTCGGCCATCCGCTTCAAAATAGACTGCCGTGACGGTAGGGTCGGTTTTGATCCGCGCCTGCAGGGCATTCAGCTGTCTGTTGATCTCCTGTTTCTGCTCCTCTGACAGTTCACGCTTCTCGTCCGTCAGCCTGGCTGTCTCGACGATCGCAGCATCATATCCCGTCAGAGCGGCAAACGGCGAGAACTGGGCGGCCCGGTCGATCATCGGCATTTGCGGATGCCGTTCAGAGACATGATGGGGCAGATCGATAATGTCATCGTACTGATGTGAAATCTCCATTATGCTTTATGCCCCCCAATCTGCTTATTCCGGTCTCTCCCGGTTGCCCCTTCCTCAAAGCTTGTGCCGTGAAGGATGGAGTTCTTTCCGTATTTCTTTTTGATGGAGAGCATAGCGCTCTGCAGCCGTTTTTCCTTCTGCAAGGCTTTCTCTTCTGCTTCTTTCTGCTTTTGGAGCTCTTCAAAATCAGTGAACAGGTTCATCTGCTCGTACGCGGGCTCTTCCTTTAAATCGCCGGCGGGCACGACGTGATTGGCAACCACGTACATCCTGCGCACAAGCAGCTTCGGATCAACGATCCGGTCATATAGCCGCAGCATGGTATCTACGACCAGCCTGGTGCTGGACGTCTGTCTGCCGATATTCTCTGAGCTGTGGGCCATCTTCGGCACCTTCCGGCCATACCAGTCGGTTGTGACTTCGCCCTTGAAATCCTCCGTAACACTCTCTGTGTCATATCCGACCGTCAGCACGACCTGGTCCGTCACAAGCCCCTTTTCCACCAGATCCATTACGAGTCCGTCGGTCATCTCGCGCACGATAATGCGTGCCTTTTGCGCGGAATACGGCTCCTGCAAAACCTGCCCGACACTGATGCTGTTGCTCTCCGGCTTATAAGCTTTAATATGCCTGATCTCACAGGGCTCCCAGCCCCAGGCGTGGTCGATCAGCAGCTCCGCATTGATGCCGAACAGCCGGTATAACAGTTCTTCGTCTCTCACGGAGCACCGGGCCACGTCTCCCATCGTATGCATGCCGTTTTCGGCCAGTTTCTTTGCAATGCCCTTGCCGACGCGCCAGAAATCCATGATCGGTGTATGCGCCCACAGATATTGCCGGTATGTACGCTCGTCCAGCTCTGCAATACGCACGCCGTCTTTGTCAGCGGGGATATGCTTCGCCCAAATGTCCATTGCGACCTTGCAGAGAAACAGGTTAGGGCCGATTCCCGCAGTGGCCGTGATGCCGGTCGTCTTCAGCACATCCCGGATCATCAGCATGGCAAAATCATGGGCTGTCATCCCGTTGGTCTTCAGGTACTCCGTAGCGTCAATAAAGACCTCGTCAATGGAATAGACGTGAATATCCTCCGGTGCGGCATATTTCAGATATACGTTATAGACGCGGGTGCTGTATTCGATGTAATACGACATGCGAGGCGTCGCAACGATATAATCCAGTTCGAGAGAAGGGTCATTTTCCAGCTCAATCGCGTTAGTCGATTTCCCCTTGAACTCATGCCCCGGTGCTTTCGCACGCCGCTGATTGTTTACCCTTTTGACCTGCTGGACGACTTCAAACAGCCTCGCCCTGCCGGAAATACCATGCGCCTTCATTGACGGAGATACCGCTAAGCAGATTGTTTTCTCCGTCCGGCTCTTGTCTGCAACGACCAGATTTGTCGTGAGGGGATCCTTCCGGAGTTCTCTGCATTCGACGGAAGCATAGAAGCTTTTCAGATCGATTGCGATATACGTCTTTTCGGCCATCTATGCTCACCGCCCTTCTGAATATCTTACTCTTATTCTTCGGCTCCTGATATAATATCTACCAGCTCATATAACATTTTATCTGATACCGGCATATGTTTCAAGAAAAAATTAGTGAAAGTAATACTGATCACAGGCTGCCCGGTCCGCCGGTTTTTTGTTGTGTCCATCTTCAACATGTGCTAAAACAAAAAATTAAGGTTCATCACGGAACTTTAGTGCGTGATGAACCACTTTTTTCATAGCTGAAATTGTTTAAGAGCATTCTTCATACACGCAATCCGTGATCGCGTAGGGGAGGATGCTGTTTGCGTTATACCTGGGGTTGATCCAGTCCTGAATGACATCTTCCGGCAGGATCAAAGGCATCCTGTCATGGATAAACGCAATGTCTTCACCCGGCTCCCGCGTGAGGAGCACGAAATGCGGATAATTGTTTTCCAGCCGGTAGAGCCCGCAGAGCCAGGTGAGCTCCTGTCCTTTCGGCATTATTGCGTATTTCTTGCCCAGATCTTTTTTCCCGTCCGGACGCAGATGATGTGCCCATTCATAATACCAGGAAGCCGGAACGATGCACCTGTGGTCCAGCCACGAATCCCGAAAGGTCTTCTTTTCCATCGCGGTTTCGCACCGTGCATTAATGATCGGCTGTTTAAGGCCGTCCATCTGATATCCCCAGATCATGGGGAAGACTTTCTTTCCTCCGCTTTTGCCCGTGGCGATCACAGGCACAAGGTTATCCGGATAGACTTCTCCCTGTGTGATCACTCTCTTGTTGAGCCAGTTTAAATTGTTTTCCCGCAGCTTGGAGCGTTCCGCCGCCTCGACGATCGGCCGCAGCTCCGGGGACATTTCCATATAATATCTGCAGCACATATCACAAACCCATATATTTTTTTTATTAATTGTACATGATGCTTATGCTTGTTTCAAGAAAAAAGTAAAATCTGTTTTTTACTCGTATAAGAGTAACTTACGTTTTTTCTTCCGGTTCTTTAATAATCGTGTGCTTCCTCTCTTGTGTAATTTGTTCTTTTTTGGTATCCTTTGTTATAGTTACCGTATAAACAATTTTTAGAGATCAGCCTGCCGGACTTCTCCGTTTTGGGAGCATGAATGGCAGCAGGGGAGAGCAGCAATGGCAACTTTAAAGGATGTGGCAAAACTGGCGGGCGTGGACGTGAGTACCGTCTCTCGCGCGCTGAACGACGGCAGTCATGTCAGCAAAGAAACGAGGGCGAAAATCATCGATGTAGCCAGAAAACTGGGCTACAAGCCCAATCAGGCGGCGCAGGCCTTGCGGAAGGGACGGACTTATTCCATTGGCGTGCTTCTTCCCCGGCTTCATCTTTCAAGCTTCTCCGACATTCTTCTGGGCATAGAGCATGCGGCACGGGATAAGGGCTACTCCGTTCTGGTCTGTCTGACCGACGACGATCCGGCAGTTGAAAAGGATTATCTCAACCGGATGCGGGGCAGAATGGACGGCATCATTATAATTCCCACCGGAAAAAACACCAAGCTCCTGCGGGAGATCAGTGCAGAAGGGACGGCAGTCCTGCAGCTTTTGCGCTGCCAGGTTCCAGAGATCAGCAGCGTCGTCACCGAAAATGAGACCAACGCCTATAATGCCGTGTGCTATCTTTACGGGAGAGGATGCCGTACAATTGGTCTGATCTGCGGTCCGCAGCAGCTTGTCCCCTTCAGGCGCCATCACGAAGGGTATATGCGTGCCGCGGATGAGCTCGGGCTGGAAGCGGTTACCGTCGTCGATGGACGCAACGCTACCATCTTCGAGTACGGCTATGAGTGCACCAACATGCTGCTGGACCGGTACCCGGCGCTTGACGCTGTACTCACCGCGGTGGACGTACAGGGAGTCGGCGTTATGCGTGCCCTCAGAGATCGGAACATCCGTGTCCCCGAGAAAGTACGGGTCATGAGCCTTACTGGGCACGAACTGGGCCGCATCCTGGAGACAGGCATGACGGCTATGGAGATCCCCGCCCGAGAAATGGGTACCAAAGCCGTCAGGATGATTGTAGAGGACATTGAAGCGCCTGAGGGGAGGAAGCGCAGCGTTCAGCATTTGACCTTTGAAGCCACCCTGGTCGAGCGCGAGAGCACGTGATAGCAAAGGTGAGACGCAGCTCTTGTCTGATCCGGTCGATCTGCTCGACGACCGTTAAAAATATACTGTGTCATGATCATACAGCAAAGCGTGCCTCCGGCTATGGACAGCAGGGTGTTTCTTTTCCAAAGATGTAATCCTGCCGTCAGTGCGCAGTCAATTCCCTCTGTGTTAAAAGGAATCAGCGCACCCACCAGCGCACCCGTAACTGACAAAGCGACCCAGTAAAGCTGATCAGGATAGGAATGCTGTGTTTGAGAGAATATTGAAAAGCTTTTTTCATATGAATCACCATGTTATATTGGGCTCATTCCTTCGGCTGGTCATCAAACCGCCTGTTCTTCCAGTACTTTTACTTTTCTAAGAGCATTCTTCATACAGGGCTGCTTTTTGATATTAAGCATTCATAATATGGGCTGTATCCATGAATTTAAGGCCTTCCTCCCCAAAAAGAAAATCCATCCAGTAATAATGAACCTGTTGGTCTTCCGAAGAGGAAATACCATGCTTGGACCCTAGCGGAATATGCAGCAAGGTATATGGTCCAAATGGAAATTCAATATCATCAATTAATGCAGTGCACTCGTTTTCAGCCATTCCAAGGAAGTACTGTTCCAGCATTGGATGTGAATGCTTTTCGACCATATCTTTTCCTGAAGTTTGTACACTGCCCATTGCAAAACTTGGAACAATTCTGGCAGGAACAAGCATTCTGCTTATAGTTTTTTCGCTTTTACACTCTTCTGAATATGTCTGCGCTTTATAATAATCAGCGAAGTACGGGAGCTGATCAGAACTGCATGCTTCAAGGAATTCTTCTTCTGTTAGATATCTTAATAGTTCTATAAGCACAATTTCATCATTTGCGATAATCCTGAAAGGGAAATCAGGTCTTTGAATATAAACATCCTTTTCGGAAGCATGTATGAATACACCGTCATTATCTATAGTTCCTTTTCCTTTCAGAAATATGATGATTCTCGCAAATTTATCACATTTCCCCCATGAAAATACTTCTCCGCTTTTTCCTGAGAAATAATTGACCGTCGTACCGGAGATTTCTTGATCCATCAGACAAGGACTGTTAATTTCTGAGGAAATTGTTACAGCATGAATATTTTTAATGTTCATGTTATTCTGCTCCTTTCAATCGAACCGTTGTCTCTCCACAACGTGGAATAATAACAACAATAGCTTCTTTTTTCAAGAAGAAGATTAGGGAAAGCGTTTTGATCCATCTTAAAAGGGGACGGTGTTATCCGCCCCCTTAAAAAACCTGTTTAGTTCAGAAAATCCTTCAGCTTCGGATATTCTTTCTTTTTCCATGATAGTTCTCCTTCGTTTCATTTCATCAGATATGGATGCCTGCTGCTTTCACGCGGTTGTCGTGAAAGACGTAGCCCTCGTGGATCCGGTCTCCGAGCTCCGTGATATACTCCACCCGGAAGTACACCTTTTCGGATGGATGTAGATCACTGTGCCTGCAAACTCTTTCCCTGTCGGTTCAACCGGCAGCCTGACGTTGTCTCCAACACTGAGATGGGAATTGATCATGCACATTTTCCTCCTTTAATACTCGATTCATCCTCAAAATACTCTTTTGTGCCTGATTTTTGCGCGCAAAAAATCCGCCCACTCTAAACGGACTCATTTTCTTCATTCCGGATCGTGGCTTATGATTGCGCTTCCTTTTACTTGCTTTTGGTTCTGCTGTTATTGTTACGTTTTGTGTTGTGCGGAGACAAAACTATTCAGTTGTCAAAAGGGGAGACTCCTTTCCATTTCCATGTCATTAATGAAATTCTCCGGAGAATTTCTGCTCTCATTATCTTATACGATTCAGAATCGGAATTTACTTTTTCCGAAAAGAATATAAACAAGGGATCAATAATATAATCTGTAGCGTTTAAGTCGGTCGGTAAGTAGGTCAAGCTGATACTTGTTGAGCGGGCGGATGTATTTTCCATAATCGTCAAGGCTGATCTGGTTCCCGGTGACAGCGTAATAGTAAAACGCAAAATAGTAGCCGACTTTCGGACCGGAATCAAGAAGATAATCAAGATCAAATTCTTCCGGTAACCCTGTGACTTGTGGTGATTGCATTGCAAGGCCAGCTTTAGAACCGGCCCCGCTGCCAAGTGTCTGGGCCAGGACTGCTGAGACAGCATTAGAGTGCATACCTATGATCCTGCAGTATTCTTTTTCAAAATCAGCATCGGCCATGGATACTGCTTTTCGAGCGAAGGCTCGAAGATCAGCATCAATTTCTGGGATTGTTTCGTCACACTGGGTTCTGATAGCTTTATACAGGCGCTCTTTCATGGATAATCCGAACATATAAGGAATCTCCTCTCTTTCTTGAAGTGTTTTGCCGGTTTTCAATGTTGTTTTGGCTCTTTTATACTATCATAAAAATTTTCTGAATAGGTTGATTCGGTATCAACCTGTTTTTCTTTTTTCTGTAGTACAATATATAAAGGAGTCAGGTTTATAAAAAACCGCAGAATTATTTCAAGAAAAGAGAGGAGAAAAAATGAACTTGTTTGCTTTTATTGCTGTTACAGTCGTTGCGTTTATCGTTGGCGTTATTGGCTTTTCACAGGTTATTGGATCAATCCAGAATATATCATGGCGTCCATTTCTTGTCGTTCCCATGTTGTTATGGATTGCAATCCTGGCTGGTGGTGTTTATCTGGAGCTTCACTTTTTCCCTTCGCAGCCACTGCCTCTGATTATTGGATATGTAATTGCATTGCTCGCTGTCCTTTCGTCAGGACGGATACAATGAATAGCACAAAAACATAGGGGGATTATCCTATTTTTTCTTCCGGGGTGCCATATTTGGATTCGAAGGCGTTGAGGATGGCAAGCTGGGTTTCATCCAAATAGGTGAGGGCTTTTGCGCGGATATCGGCAGGGATGCCGTAGTAGGCTTCTGCGATGCCGCCTGTTATGGCAGCGAGCGTATCACTGTCACCTCCGATGGAGATGGCGTTGCGGATGGCATCTTCAAAGGAAACGGATTCGAAGAAAGCTTCCAGTGCCTGCGGCACGCTGCCCTGGCAGGTTACATCAAATCTGTAACGGGGCCGGATTTCATCAAGGGTAAAGTCGATATTATAGTAGTGTTTCTCGATTGCTTTCCGGATTTCTTCTTTGCTTTTGCCGGTACGGGCCATGTAGATGGCAACGGTTGTGGCTTCCGCCCCTTTCAGGCCTTCCGGATGGTTATGCGTGACTTTGGTTACGGCATCAGCCATGCTGATGGCTTCCTTCAGGGAAGAAGCCGCAAAGCCGCAGGGGCTGACGCGCATGGCGGCTCCGTTCCCGAAGCTGTTATACGGCTGTGGGTCCGGATCACGAAGCCAGTATCTGAATTTCCCGCCGTAACCGGCATGAGGGTATTGCGCTCCGAGTGCCTGCATCTGTTTCACGGCTTCCTTCTCGAGAGCCGGGATATCGTTTCCGGCATTGAGGATTGCCTTGGCGACTGCGAGGGTCATGATGCTGTCATCGGTGGGCCTGCAGCGGTGTCTGGTGGAGAAGAATTCAAATTCCTTTGTTTTGATGTTATGCCCTTCGTAGATGGAACCTGCGATATCTCCGATAATTGCTCCTAACATATATGGTTATCCTTTCCTGATTTTTTGCTGTTTCGGTTGAAGTTCGGTGTGCTCAGAATAGCATTGTTTGTGGTGAAGTGTCAAGGTTGGTGGGAAAAACCCTCGCCGGGGGAGCGAGGGTTTATTCATCAGAAGGCTAAATCGTAATCGTCTCAGTATTTACGGCTGGAGTTGTGGTACAGGGCATCGAACAGGAGCTCCAGCTTTTCCAGGTTGGTGCCGGCGATCTCTCTGTATTTCCTGTCGGTGAGCATATCGGCAAGGAATGCTTCGTCTGCTGCATCCAGCTTGTCGGAGCCGCGGAGCTTTTCGGAGATGCAGTAGAGGAGATAGGCGAGAAGGGCGTTTGCCGTGGCACAGTCTTTATTGAAGATGGTTGCCTCCACCGGATGGCTGATTTCGGAGAGAGGCTCCTTGTAGCGGATCTTCACGGTGCCGAGCTCGTCGGAGTCCGTCAGGACCGGGGTCTGGTATTTCAGGTCCGAAGCGGGAGTGCTGTTTTCGGCGGCCATTTCCAGTTCATACAGGGCAACCCCGTGGCTGCCGCTCCCGTAGGGTTCGGAGATGACGGCATCGTTTGTGAAGTCCTCATGGCTGAGCTGTCGGTTTTCAAATCCGAGAAGGCGGTATGCCTTTACAAAGCGTGGATTGAATTCGACCTGGGCTTTTACATCCTTTGCAATGATGTTTGTCAGGGCGATGTAGTGCCTGTTGATCGATTCCTCAACATCGGAAAGCGAATTGACAACGCAGTATGTGCCGTTGCCGTGCTTGGACAGGACCTGGAGTTTATCATCCATCAGGTTATAGAGGCCCGTGCCGATGACGGAGAGGAAGAGATTGCTCTTTTTCTTTTGCTCGATCAGCTTTTCCAGGCCGCCCTTGCTGGTGATGCCGAAGTTCAGGTCCCCGTCGGTGATCAGGATCACCTGGTTGTTCCAGTCCGGATGATAGTGGCTTGCACCGATTTTGTATGCCGTCTCGATTCCGGCTGAGCCGAAAGTGCCTCCGAAGATCCGGATCCCGTAGAGGATCCCCATCAGCGTTTCCTTGTCCTGTTCGCTCCGGATCTCATAACCGTCAAGCACGGTTTCGTCTTGCGAGCTGTAGGTAACGAGGCTGATTTTGTCCCCGGTTTTCAGCTTGCTGAAGATCGTTGCAATGGCTTCCTGTGTTACTTCTTTTTTAGAAGTCATGCTACCGGATACATCCAGCAGCAGCACGATGTTCTGGTGGCCTTTGGTCTCCTCGGCAGCCTGGGCGTGGATGTAAAGCAGCTTTTTGCTGTCTCCCTTCGGGAGGAGCTCCGTGCTGATGCGGAATTTTTCGCTTTCCGGAGCTTCGGCAGCGTAGTCGAAGTAATTGAGCACTTCCTCGATCCTGACCTGGTTTAAGTTTACCCGCCGGCCGTTCCGGAGCTGGTTGAAGATGATTCCCATGGAGGCGTTGCTGGTCGTCATCCGGAAGGTGGAGGTAGGGGAGGTGAAGACGCTTTTTGCCGATTTCTCCTCTATGGTTTCATAGGAGTCGGTCGAGAGCGCTTCCGCCAGGGCACGCAGCGGAGAACGGCGGGATCTTGCGGCAGGGGCTTTTGCGGCGGAGGCTCTTGAGGAACCGGCTGATCTGGATCTGCCTGCAAGAGCGGAATATGAACAGTCAAGAGAAAAACGCCCGGTCGGTGATTCTTCGGCTTTGTAGGCGACTGTCGGAGCCATGCAGGCTTTGACAGATTCCTTTGCCATGGTCGGCTGCGCTTTCGCAGATGCCCAGGAGGGTGGAGCCGCTGAGAATTCAAGGCAGAATTCCGGGCTTTCTTCAACAGAGGGCCGGGGCCTGTTTTCCTCGACATAATTGGAGAAGGCCTCGTCGGGCCGTGCTTCAGGCCGGTTTTTCAGCCAGGCGGCAAGGTCGGAGATCGTCCTTGTCTTATCCGGGGTGAGCTTCTGTACGAGAGAAACCAGCTCCTCATCACCGTATGTCACTGTGCTGAATACAGCTGCGGCATCGTCCGTGTATCCCAGGCTGCGGTAATAATCGTATTTTGCCCGGATAGATTCGTTTTCTTCGATCAATGCAGGTAAGTTCATGTTCTGTTCCTTTCTATTTTTAGTTTATGCCTGTATTGTAACAGGAAACAGGAGCAGTTTGGTCAACTGCAGGGCGACTTTTTGTGCATCTGATGTGGCATCTGTATTCAGTATAGCAGAAATATTTTTTTAATGGTTGATTTGAAATCAACCACAAATTGATCTGTTTGTGCTATAGTATGGCATGCTGATATCAGGACGTGGGGCGGAGCGTTTTTTCCTCCAACGCATTTCCCGTGACGTCCACCGCCCACGTCCGCAGACTTCACAAATCCCGGGAAATATGGTATAATATCTATATTATTTATCGGTTCAGAAAACATCATAATAAAACACCATGAAGAGTGCATGAGGGACAAGCCCTGTGACTGCACGGCAACCTGCCCGTTGGGTAAGGTGCCAAAGCTTGACGCTGCGAAACAGCGGACGATGGTAAAACTTTCAGCCTCTTTATGGAATAGTATATAAGGAGGCTGTTTTATTGGACAGTTCAAAGCGTTTTCCCATTTTCCACGTTCCGCATGACGGTTGGTTTTTTCCGGCAGAGCTGATGAAATCGGTCTGCATACCGGAAAACGAATTTCTCGGATATCATCGTCTGATGCGGGACAGTGCCATACGGGAGGTCGTTCCGGAACCTTACCGGGATCCCCGACACCTGTGACTGCATCGGCATTATGCTCGAATTCCACAAGCGTACGTATTTCGGGCAGGGCGGGAAGGCGTCCCGGGAAAGGCTGGAAAAGCTCGGGGCGATCACAGAAAATGTTGTAAGAAGCAGTGTCGGTTTTGAAAATGATGTGTTATAAGGAGGGATGTATGATGGTTGATATTCGTTACCCGGTGATCGATCTTCCCGCGACGGGGGAGAATATCCTGCGCATGAGAGAGTCCCGCGGATTCTCTGTGCGGGATCTGCAGCAGTTTTTCGGCTTCGATGCTCCGCAGGCCATTTACAAATGGCAGCGGGGGCAGACGCTTCCGTCGGTAGACAATCTCTTCGCCCTTGCGGCACTCTTTCGTGTCCCGATCGACGCGATCCTGGTCCCGATGCCCGATCCCGGGCTGATTTGTAACGAACAGCAGGCTTCGGCCTGCTGTTCTGCTTTTCTTAACCGGCTGCTCCGGATACGGAGGGTTCCGTTCCATCCATCCACCATTTGGTCTGTCGTGGAAGCAGTACTGCCATCTGCAGCCTGAGTTCCCGGCAGGATTCAATTTTTCATTCAAGTAAAATTGATATCAATAAATGATACAAACTACGAGGGAGGGCCCTCTTCTCTTCTTTGTGGAGGTGTAAGGGTGGGTGAGAGGTTGGAGCAGTTTGCGTTTTTTGCGTGTTTGCGCCGGGCGGTGTCAGCTGATCGAAACGGAGTTGGCTCATCTGCAAAGTGAACAAATTTATAGTTCAGAACGTAAAACGTTTCGTTTATCAGTTTTAAATGCGCAGCCTTATAGTTCATCTGCGCCTGAACCGGTTTCGGGAGTTCCCGGTTCCCGCCGTACCCGGAGCAGCCGGTTAAGGGCTGCCGGTTACTTTTCTCTTCCTTCGCAGAAGGAGTCGAAGATGACGGAGAAGCTGTCATTTACATCGAAGGGGGCTTCATATGCCACCTCCGAGTTGACGATGCAGCGGTCGATGGCTGCGGAGACTTCATCCGCTTTGCGGTTGAGGGCAGCTAGGTGGCGGCGGACGATGTTGCGGTCAAAGTTGATGGTCACAACCTTCTTCACATCGCACTTGTAGGTTACCTGGTCACCGTCGTTATTGAATTTGTAGCCGTAGCCGCCGTTGGCCAGCACGAGCTCGGAAGAGCGGATGTCCGCCATGTGCTTGAGGATGGATGCCACGTTCTGGCGAGAGGAGTTCAGGCTGGTTTCGGAGTCCAGGTCGATCTCCTGGGCTGCCTTTGCCCGGTGGATCGCTGCGGCCAGCGCTTCTTTCTGGCCGAGCAGGTAGACGAGGAAGTCGACTACTGCGGTGATCCGGTCTGCGTAGTCCGTGTTCGGGACGTCCACCAGCACGGCGTCTTCTGCGCCTTCCATCACCTTGCTGCGCAGGTAGGTGTTCTTGGTTTCCGTGACGTTCTGGTCACGGCTCAGGATGTTCTGGGCCTCATTCATCAGGCCCTGGATGCGGTTCTGGAACCGGAATGCTTCTTTCAGATTCATGCTTTTCTCTCCTTGTCGTTTTTGATGATCCCAGTATAGCGCAGGAGAGAGCGTTTGTCATTGAACCTGTAGTTCAATGACAGAGGGTTCGGAATCATCTATACTGTAACTGAAAATGGCTCAGAGTATCCGTTTTCCTTGACGGACAGTGAGCTGGGTGAGATAATACTGTCAATAAGATTATAAGATGGAGGAGTTCAGAGTGTCATTTCGTACGATACTGGGAAAACTGTTTCTGACTGACAAAGACCGGCAGACCATTGAAAACGATCTGCGTGTTGTAGAGAGGTATACCGAAGAGGTCCTTGAGCAGGAGCGGCGGATCGAAGAGGAGAGAAAAGCTGCGGAAGCCAGGGAAGCAGCGAGAAAGGCCGAAGAGGCACGCCTGGCTGCAAGGAGAGCCGAAGAGGCAAAGCTGGCAGCTGCTTTGCGTGAGGAAGAAGAACGCTTGGCTGCGATCCAGAGAGAGCAGGAGAGTCTGGCTGCCGGCCTGGATGAGGAAGAGGAAGAAGAGGGAGAGGCCTACTCTTTGCCGTTCAGCGATGCCCGGTACAGTATTGCCAGCCCGGAGGCAGAGTATAAAACCGGAAAAGGTTCTGCAAAGAAGTCCGAAAAGGTATCCGTGGAAGGGCGCTTCAGCCCGATGGCTAAACGGGATGAAGAAAAGCCAAAAGCAAAAGAATCCACTGCAAAGTACAGTATCCTGAGTGAAACCGGGCGATACAGCCTTGACATCCAGGAGCATGAGCCTGCGGATCTGTTCGGTTATAACAGCCCGTACGGCATCGATGATATCCTGACAAATCCCGGGATCAGGGGAACCATGCACCGGGATATGACGTTTTCGGAGAAGATGTCTCAGCTGATGAGCAAATACGGGATGAGTTCCGCGGATGTCTACAGGGCAGGAAACGTGGATAAAACCCTGTTCTCCAAGCTCCTGTCAAATCCGGATTATAAGCCGAGCAGGGACACGGCGATCTCCATTGCCCTGGCACTGAAGCTTTCCCCGGAGGAGGCAGAAGATCTGATCGGCAGAGCAGGTTTCAAATTGTCCCATGCCATGCACAGAGATATCGTGATCGAGTGCTGCTTCAAGAAAAGGATCTTCAACGTGATCGAAGTGAATATTATTCTGGACAGGCTCGGTCATAAGCCGCTGAGCAGGATTCCAACCTGAGCATCCCGAGAGGGGTGCTTTTTTGTGGTCTGGTGGTTCGGGGAACGGCAGGGGGAGGGACTGTTGAAAACAGGGTTTCCAACAGGGGCCCTCCCGCTCTGCCGGATTATCCGAAGAGTTGATGTTTTTATGTATTTAATAGGTATTTAAGCTAATTCCATTTTCAGCTGGACGGGGCAATTGTTGCCATATTCCCGAAAAGCTTTTTCCACGTATGCAGGTTTTGCAGCTGTCGGAAGATAAACATTTCCGGGAAATTGTATGGTGCCATCCATTCTGTCATTTCGGCAGGATAGTTTCCGGAGCAGATCCCCGGAAAATTCGGCGGCCTCTTTCTGTTTATCACCGGAGTACTGGGCTAGAAATGCCTTTTCCATTTCCGGATAGGTTACCAGGATAAATTCCCGTTCTTTGCGGTTTTCTTCAGTAATGACAGTGTCATAATCAGCCAGCTGATCGACCCATTTTTCCAAAGCTTCCATTACTTCTGCTTTTCTTCGGAAGAATACAAAGGGTTGCCGCTGAAGATCGGCAGGAGTCTGAAATTCGGCAAATGCAGGATCTGCACAATAATCATACGCTATTCTCCAGTAGTTCCCGTCAAATTCCCATCCATCCGGGAGAGCAGGAAGTACGATATAATGGGGGAAGCTGATATATGCTTCTAAAGAGCATCCGCGTTGCCGGCATACGAAGCGGTACAGATCGTCTTCTAATGCTGTGACAGAATAAAGATCATCTCCGTATATTCTCCTCAGCTCTGCTTCAGGATCCTTCATGTCCCTGATGCGCCAGCGGGCTTCGCAAATGTCATCGTAAAGATGGCCTTCACAGCAGTGCTTTGTGGTATATCCTTTCAGATTCAGCTTCCGGATAGAGGCTGCAATCAGTTCATCGCAGTCAAAATAATTCTCTTCCGAATTATCCCGGTTATCGCATTCAATGATATCGAAAGTGGTTTTATGTATTTTAGCCATTGTTTGTTCTCCTTATAGTCGTCTCTGTATTAGGATATGTTATGCGGCTGTGATTGTAGAGGGGTAGTTGACGGAGCGGGGGAGGGTTTCGATGCGGATAGAGGGAGCTGCGGGTGAGGGTTTGCGAGCCGGGCGGAGGGTGCTGTCGTGGAGGGAAGAGAGGATTTCCTTATCCGTCCAGTCGAGCATGGCTTCCCGCTGGCACTCGCGGCGGACGGCGCTGCGGCGGTCGGTGTCCCTGCCGGCAAAGAGGAAGACGAGCGGGATGCAGGCGAGAAGAGAGAGGATGATTACGGTTCCGATAAAAGCAGTCATGGGTTTTCTCCTTTATTTCATATTACGGAGAAGGGCGGCGAGGCTCTTCTGATATTCGGATTCGGAAATGGCATGGTGCAGGAGCATGGTCTCCAGCATTTCTTTCTGTGCGGTGAGAAGGTCCTTGTTGTTCCGGATTCTGGGTGAAGCGGATTTTGCTTCGGCAATGATGTTCATGGCATTCACCCGGCTTTCGTGCAAAGGCGGTGCGGTTTGATTTTCGGGTTCCTGCGGCGGGGCGGAGGGGAGGCAGGTTCTTCGGGGAGGAGATGCGGTTCTTCTCTGGCGAGCTTCTGGCTCCAGATGGTGCGGTAGAGTTCGTAGGCTTCTTTTTCAAGGTCGCTCATGGCTTTTCTCCTTTCAAAATCAGGCTGCGTTTTCTCTTCTGCAGAGGATATCGCAGATATAAAAGATGCGGTTGCGGATTCCTGCACGGGAGGAGAGGTCTTCCTCTTCCATCTCGTCGAGCTGTTCTTCCAGGCGGTCGAGCTCGTCACGCAGGGCGGTGGTGGACATTCTGGCATAGTACTTACTCATGGTGGTTCCTCCTTTAATTAACATAAAAGAGTTAACATAGATATTGTCTTTCTCTTTCTGGATATATGCTACCACACGACAAGTCCCATAAATGGGACTTGTGAAAGGTATAACCGATTGTTCACAAAAAGTTCATATATTTTTTGCAAAAGTAAGTTCCAGTTTGGAAGAAACGGAAGAAAAAAGAATCACCCGGCCTGCGGGCCGGGTGAACAGGGGGATGAGAAAAAGTTCCAGGGGTTTCAGGTTGGCAGGGAGAGGAAGCGGGGAGGACGAAAAAAGTTCCCGGCCGATAGGCCGGGAAAGAAATATGCAGTCGATGAGCCAAAGAATAAAAAGTAAGCCGTTGACCCCTCGGCAACGACTTACTTTTTTAAAAGGAGATTGCAAAGTAGAGGACACAATAAAGAAGAAAAGAACCGCTTTGCTTAATCTTTGCTAAAGATAGTATATAGTAATTTTATAAAAATGTCAACAAGAAAATTAACAGAATAAATTGGAAAGATGCATTTGCGAAATAATATGTCAACTGTCATATAGGAAAAGCTGCCCGATAACCGGACAGCTTTTCCTATCTTTATGAAAGGAGGACATCTTTGCGAAGCAAAGACGTTACGAAATGGGACATTATTTTTATATCATAGAAACGGAAAATAGTCAAGGATTGCCCGAAGCCTTCATTCTTGAAACCAGAACAACCGAGCTTCTTCGAAATTCCGCTTCCGAAATAGCACGATGCTCATACATGGTTTTCAGCATATCCAGCTGCTTCTGCAGTAATTCACTGGTGGAATTGATCTTTCTCGGTGCCGCTTTTGCCTCTGCGATGATATTCACTGTTTCACCTCCTGCGGTGGTCTTCTTATCAACTACATCATACCAAAAAAGAAGCCGGAATGAAAGTTGGTAAGGTTGATAATAATCAGTTTACATAATCAAAAGAATTCGTAGAAACTTCAGATTGACAATGACAGAATGTTATGCTCTGCCCTGTAACGGAAACAGAGCGGTTAATAAAGTTCGCCAAACAGAAAAAGTAGAGGTCTGCAGCGGAGGCTCAGATCTCGCCTCATGTCGGCTTTATAATGGCTTTTCTAGATCTTGTATTTGCTTGTTTACATAAAACGGTTGTCTGATGAAAAATGGCTAAAATGTGCTGTGGAAAAGACGCAAAAAGAAGGGAAGAAGCTGCTGTTTTTTGTGCCGGACGCTGAAATTATGGAGCCAGTTTTCGCAAAGTGGGACGGGTTTTTCTTTCAGAGCCGTTCAGAGGTGCGGGAAAACGGTGAAAAGTTTGGAAAGCCGTCACTATTATGGGATGAACCACAAGAGCCGGTTTTTGGCGGAGGGGAAAACGGAGGCTTGAAATCAGGTTGGCCGTATGCTATCATTTAAGCACAGAAGAGAACAGGGACGAATATCCCGAAAAATATTTGGATGTCCCGAAAGGAAAGGAAAATGCGATGAGACAGAGAAGCCTTCTGGATATGGAGATTATACGGAATACCATAGAGTCGTACCGGGAGACCTTCGGAGAAATGCCCACGGTGAGCGAGGTTTCCAATGCAACACGGATTTCCCGTTCTGCCGTCGGCAGATATATGAAGCTCATGAAGGAGCAGGGCGAGTTTGAAAGCCGGGGTGCAAGGGGCTATATCAGCCGGGAGGAGCAGGTGCAGCGTTCCATGTGCCAGATCCCGATTCTCGGGGAGGTTTCCTGCGGGCTGAGGAAGCTGGCCGTAGAGGATGTCATGGGGTATGTTGCCATGCCGAAGGAGTACCTCGGCGGAGGGAAGTTTTATGTCCTGATAGCGGACGGGGAATCGATGAGGGATATCGGCATCCATACGGGTGACCTGGTCCTGATCCGGGATCAGGACTATGCCGATCCCGGCCAGGTGGTCGTCGCCCTGGATGACAATGACGAGGCAACTTTGAAGAGATACTTTCCGCATCTGACGCAGGGGTATGTGGACCTTGTCCCGGAGAATTTGGAGTTTCCGGTCCAGCGCATTGATTTATCCGCCGGGGAGAAACTGACCATCCAGGGCGTGGCCGTCAAGGTGATAAAGGACATATTATGAAAAAGGATGATATCGTTTATATGTACATACCGCTTTCGGTGAGAACCGCCGAGCGGGAAGACGGCAGGATCGTGCCGACAATCGTTGACTTCAATAGTAAGCACTATGAAGTCTACGGGCCGCCTGTCTCCGTCCGCAGGCTGGAAAGGCTTGAGGTGTTCGGGATGGGTTATTATGAGTATATCGTTATGATTCGGAAAAAGCCGTGCAGCAATGATCTGCAGCGGAAGAGGCTGATTTACAATGCAAACAGGAAAAAATGGTTTTCCATTAAACCGGTTTCGAGGGCGCAGGCCGCCGAAATCCGGAAAGACCGTTCGTTTAAGTATCCGAAAGAGTATTACAGGAGCTTCGTTTCCGAGAGGAAGTTCCTGGTGAAAAATTAATGCCGGTGTGTTTAATAGGCTGCGTTCTGATTTTGTATTTTGTATGGAGGTAATAGATGGAAAGGCAGTCCGGAAAGAGCAGGAAAGAAGCGAAAGGGTTCCGGCCGGGGGTGGATAACGACAAATTTGTTGAGCAACTTGTCGCTATCACTGAGCACGGTGAGAATCACGCAAAAGTAAAACGCAAAAAAGATGGCAGCCTGTGTATCAGCGCTGTGAGTGAGAAAATGGTAAGTTAATATTGTGCCGTCGGCGAATTGGCGTCGACGAAGGACCAATCGGGGTCGACAGATAAGTTTCTGCAAACTGCAGGAGCATATCTGTTGGCCCCGTTTTTTTATTTTTAGGAAAAAGGATTCAAACCTGACAAAAACTGTCAGGTTTGCATGATAAAAACATCATATGGAGACTGAGATTACTCCGGCAGAAGGACACACGCGCATCAAAGTGGTCGAAGTTCTCCGTAGCATGAAGCCGATCAGTGTTTCTGAGAGGAAGCTGAATATCGGATGACCTATGGTGAGCTGAAGAACCGGGTTCTGGAGCTGATCTTCAGTTACAGCGTGGCAGGGAGTCAAATCCCTGCCACGTATAACAACCAGGCGGATTATATCGCTATGATCCCGGGTCTCGTCAACAACGGCCAGATGGATATTGCCACATCCGTAAAGCGGATTCCGGCAATGGCTTTTCTGAGTGAGCTGGAAAACGAGCAGGTCGGCGAAAGGGTTCTGTATAAACTCCCGGCTGACTGCTGGCTGCCGTTTACCGGTGGTCTACTGTTTCCGAGAAGTCGGCGTTATGAGCGCTTTTTCGGATATCGTGTGATTGCTGGGAAGATTGAGCTTCCGTTCCGCGCACCTGAAGGGCTGGCCCTTGAATACTGGAGGTATCCGGAAAGGGTGAGCGCCCAGACTGCGGATTCGGTTGAGTTGGATAATACTCCGGATGTTCATGAGTGCCTGGTGTTCTATGTGGCAGCGTATCTGCTGGCTTATGACGATGCTTACCGGTATACGACGTTTCTGAATATGTACGAGGAGCGGATAAGCCGGCTGAGAGAGCCAGTCTGGATAGAGCCCGGTCCGATTGTGGATGTTTACCGGTTTAGAAAAAAATAATCGGCGTTCCATAAAAGAACACCGAAGTTTGAAAAAGCGTTATGCAGACTGGAAAACAGGGATTTTACTGATTTCTTCAGAAATCTGAATTTTCAGTTCTCTGATATCAAGATCATTTTGCATATCAAGAAAATATCTGTCAGAAACACCGAAATATTTAGCAAAACGCAGGGAAGTGTCAGCTGTGATTTTTCTTCTGTTATGCAGAATATCCTGGATTCTGGAGGTAGGAACATGAATGTCCTTAGCAAGTTTATAAGCAGAGATGCCAAGCGGTTCCATAAATTCTTCAGATAAAATCTCACCCAGGGTAGGGGTTGGAATCATATTATTCATAATCATTTTCCTTTCATAATTAATGATAATCGACGATTTCGACATCATAAAACTGGCCGGCTGAGTATCGAAAACATATTCTGAATTGGTCATTGATACGGATACTATATTGTCCAGTACGATCACCATGGAGCTGCTCAAGTCTGTTGGCTGGAGGAACTTTAAGATCTTCCAGCTGAAGGGCATTATCAATCATAATCAGTTTTCTCAAAGCAATTTTCTGAATATTCTGCGGAAGCTTTTTTGAAAAGAACTGATTATAAATCTTCTCTGTTTCTTTGTCAGCAAAACTCTTAATCATACGTAAAATATACCTGTTTCGCGGGTATATGTCAAGTGTTTATTTGTATATTGGAGGGAATAATGTCAAAAGAGACAATATGGAATTATTTGAAGCACAAAGGGATCAGTGATATTGCTGCAGCTGCCCTCATGGGCAACATGGAAGCTGAAAGCAACTGTGTTTCCTGCCGGCTGCAGGGTGACTTTACGAACGGGTTTAAGCGTTCTGTCGATTATACCACTCAGGTGGATGCCGGCAATATCAGCAGGCATGAGTTTGTTTACGATGGCCCCGGAGGCGGGGGATATGGTCTTTGTCAATGGACATACCATCCGAGAAAAGCCGGTTTATATGATCTGGCACAGGAACAGAACGTTTCCATCGGAGATGAATTCATCCAGGTGGAATGGCTGACCAGAGAGCTCTGGCAGGAGGAATACAAGGCTGTACGAGAGACCTTGGATAAGTCTGTTTCTATAAGAGAGTGTTCAGATGTTATTGTGAAGCAGTTTCTGAGACCGGCGGATCAGAGCGAGGCAGTTTGCAAATACCGTGCTGATCTCGGTAGAGCTTTCTATCAGCAGTTTTCCCAGGCGGAGGTTGAGGATCCTGATGGCCAGCCGGAAGAGGATAAGGTTACGATTACGGAAGGGGAATTCCGCCTGTATTCCCGTGCGTGGCTGGTGGTTACTGCCCTGAGGGATCTGATGAAAATTATGGAAGGATTTGATAATTGAAAAAAACGGGCTCTTTCAGGAATAAGGACCCGTTTAACCAAAAAACATAGGTTAAATGCGGTTATTTATGATGTTTTTAATTTGCTTTAGAGGATTTGTACTGTGTTGATGGAGCTGCTGCATGAATAGGTTTATTTCCTTTTATTTCATAAAGGGTTCCTTGTGTTTTTAAAATGCCGTTATCTTGAGCAAAATTCGGATTCGTTTGCATAAGGCCTAAAAGTCTGCGGGCAGCTCCGTCCGGATGGCTTCTTCCGCCTTCCCATGCCTCGACAGCCTTTTTAGTTACTCCAATACATGCGGCAAATGTATTTTGTGTCATTCCGCAAGCAAGACGAATGGCTCTGATTTCTTCTGGTTGATAGTTTGGAATATCTATGATTTCAAGCTGATGTACCAGGGTGCCGTTGGATACTCCTTTTTCATAATCAAGAGCTTCCTGTAAGCCCTTCATGAATTCATCATATCTGCTCATGAACGGTCTCCTTCATTCATTTCAAGCTGAAGTTCAATCAGCTCAACAATCTTCTTCATTTCGTTACGTTCGGATTTTGATAAATTGTCTTTCTCAGATTTTTGATAAGCATCAATCAGATAGACTTTTTCATATATTTCAAAATCGACATATATTATCCGAACTGAACCGCTTTTTCCTCTGTTTTCAAAAGCAAAGCGCATTTTCCTAACGCCGCCGGTTTCTCGCATAACCTGTCCAACTTTCGGATTATCAAGAATTTCCTGCTCAAGGCGGCGCATATCATTTTCATCTAATCCAAGGTTTTTCCATTTTACCTGAAAAGATGGAATTACAATGAATTCGCGAGTCATGAATAAGTTCCTCTTTATTGTTTTTTTTGATAGTATACCCTATATTATAGGGTTTGTCAACTTATAATAATTATTAAATAGAGAATATAAGATTGTTTTCAGGAGGAAAGGATTTATGAGTGAAGCAATTATAGTTGCTTTTATCACCAGTGCTGTTACGAGTACAAAGAGTTCGAGCTCTTCCACTGTAAAGAGTTCGTCTTCTTCATCATCGAGTACAAAGTCGAACACAGGCAGCAATACGGGCTCCAATGCAGGGAGTTATGCTTATCCCGAGGTCCAGGAGACTCCGTATGATCAGAAGTTCTATCCTTCCTACAGGGAGAAGGTCAGCCGCAAAGCAAAAGAACACTGGCAGGACCCGGTTTATCGGGAGAAAAACCTTGCTGCGAGAAGAAAGTGTATACCCCGGTAATCGATCTGAAAAAATAAAAAACCCTGGCAGAAACCAAGGTTTTTAAGTGGG
>JAFQZI010000143.1 GCA_017406005.1 Oscillospiraceae bacterium
ATGTTCAAGGACGCGGCAGGCATCTGGCGGGTGGATCGCTGGAGGCCTCTGACCGCGGCTCTGGTTAACCTGGGCTTGAATCTTGCCACTGTACGTTGGTTGGGGTTGTATGGTGTGCTGCTTTCTTCGGTTTTCTCCATCGTTTTCATTCAGATCCCCTGGCTGTTCCGTAACCTGTTCCTGGAGGTATTTCCCCGTCGGTATTTTGGAAGTTATATACGGCTCTTCTTCGGGTTGACGACGACAGCTTTGATTTCCTGCGGGGCATCGTGGTTTGTCTGCAGCTTGGTTTCGATAAATGTATGGCCTACCCTCATTATAAATGCCGCTGTGAGCTTTATAATACCGAATCTTTGTTACTACGTTGTTTACGGGCGAAATGCCGTGTTCAGGGAAAGCCTTTCGCAGTTGAAACGGAGTCTTCTGTCAAGGGGCAGAACAACGCAGGTTTCGGATTTATAAAGGATACCGAATCCGCAAACGTCAGAATATAAGGCCGAAAAACCTGCTTCATCAATGAAAAGGGGATCAAAAGAATGATCAGCGTAATTGTGCCCGTCTTCAAGGTGGAAAAATATCTGAGGCACTGTGTGGACAGCATTCTTGCCCAGACTTATACAGATTTTGAACTGCTGCTGATTGATGACGGCTCACCGGACGGGTGCCCTCAGATCTGTGATGATTACGCCGGCCGTGATTCCCGCGTGCGGGTGATACACAAACCCAATGGGGGCTTGATCTCAGCCCGGAACGAAGGAATTCGCGCTGCCACAGGGGACTATATCTGCATTCTGGACGGGGATGACTGGGCCCTCGAAAATATGCTGCAATTCATCCATGATACTGTTTCACAGTCGCCGGAACCGCCCGATATGGTGCTTTTCGCGGCTTACAACGTGTATGAGGATCATCTGGAAGAAACCGTCAACAATGTTCCGGAAGGATATTACGACAAAGAACAGTTGGAAAAAGTTGTTTTCCCGTATTTACTTACGGATTCCCGGAATGGAATTCAGGCGGGCGTTATTCAGGCCCACACCTGGGATAAGGCGTTTAAACGGGAGTTGCTGCTCGATCATTATACGCATGATGAGAGGATCCGCGTCTTTACTGATGTTCCCATGACCTACGAATGTCTTCTTCATTGCCGGAATGTATACATATGTAATGAGCATTTGTATATGTACAACAAAACCAACGAGGACTCCATTCGCGCCAGAAGCCGGGAGAACCTTCTTACAAAGAGTTTCTATTATCTGGTTCTGTATATGCGGGAGCATCTGAACGGTCTGGGGCCGTCTATAGACCGTCAGCTCAACGAATACGCGGCCATGTTGATTATTCGTACGGGAAAGTGGCGCGCCGAGACGGATCCATCCTTGCGGGACGCTGTGCAGCATATGAAAGAAGGGCTCCAGGAATCGGATATGCTGTCACTTGTATCAGTCAAAGGCTTGCCCCGAAAGCCGGGAGCAGTTATATGGCTGCTCAAGATGCATCTGTATTTTCCGGCCATGCTTCTGTGTGCCGCCAGGGTTAGCCAGCAGGAAAAGCAAAGCAAGCAGTCTGGATGACCCCCTGCGGGATTCCGCGTCAGCTTAAAAATCCTGATTATTACCAGGTATGTCCGAACAATGGAAAGCAGGTGAAAAATGTATAAACGGAGAGTACGCGGCTGGTCCCAGCATATTGATTTTATGCTTTTGGACAATCTATGTGCTTTTGCCAGCCTTCTGATTGCATTCTTGCTCGTTGAAAAAGAAGGGGTGTTGGTCTCCCGTTTCTTCTGGAGGATAGCCCTGGAAACCATCCTGGTAAATCTGGTTGTGATGATTGTTCTGGACACTTATCACAGCGTGCTGCATCATACGCCCTGGGATGAGATGATCCGGCTTCTTGCCCAGACAGGGTATCTGATTCTCATTCTTTTGGTATTTCAGTTGCTGGACCAGACGGCTGAATCCAATCTCTCAAAAATCGCGCTTTGTGCCGTACCTCTGTACGTTCTGTCCTGTTATATCGTACGCCAGACATATAAAAGCTTTCTGAAGAAAAAACATCACATACTCAACCGGCATTCTATGCTCATCGCGCTGGAAGCTCCTCAGATTCCCACAGTCATTCCGCGAATTCTTCGTTCGAATTACGGGGCCTATCGCTTCATCGGCCTTGCAATCATGGGCACCGATCCTTCCGAAGAGCAGGCTCGGCAGGTTCTCCGTCCGCTCCGGGATCAGTATCCAGAGGTTGTAACGATCCCCATAGTAGCCACAGCTGACACGTTAGAGCAATATCTTACTAACAACTGGGTAGATGAAGTGTATCTGGATGTGTCTCCTAAAGCCGATCTGCCCGTGGAACTGATCAACAATCTCATGCGTATGGGTATCACCATCCATACTGCCCTCACGAATCTTGACGATATTGAGTCTCGGCATAAAAATGTAGAATGGATCTGTGGTCATTTGACCATTACAACTTCCTTGGGTTATATCACTGGCCGTGATGTTTTCCTAAAGCGGCTTATGGATATTATAGGCGGGTTGGTCGGTTCCCTGATTACCATGATTCTCATTCCTCCTGTGGGGCTGGCTATCTGGCTGTCCGATCCGGGTCCTATCTTTTTCACGCAGACCCGAATCGGTGAAAACGGGAAAAAATTCCAGATGTACAAATTCCGCAGCATGTATATGGATGCAGAGGCACGCAAGAAGCAAATAGCGCAGAACAGCGGGCAGGAGGACCATCTCATGTTCAAGCTGGAACATGACCCGCGGATTATCGGGCAGAAGGAGCTTCCTGACGGCAGATGGAAAAAAGGAGTTGGCGGATGGATCCGTGATCTTTCTCTGGACGAGTTTCCCCAGTTTTTCAATGTCCTGAAGGGAGATATGTCTCTGGTCGGCACCCGGCCACCTACTGTGGACGAATGGCAACGATACGAGCCTTTCCATCGGGCCAGAATGTCTACACGGCCGGGAATTACCGGTCTCTGGCAGGTCAGCGGCCGCAGCAAAATCCGTGATTTTGATACAGTGGTCCGTCTGGATCGGGAATACATCGAAAACTGGTCCCTCAAACAGGACATTCATATCTTGTTTAAGACTGTATGGGTTGTGCTTACCCGGAGAGGGGCCATGTAGCAACGTTGGATGGTATGGAAAAAGTCTTTACGAGAAATCTGTTCAGGAGAGATAGATATGCGTTGTGAACAATTGTTTGAAGGGAAATACGGGCGTGAGCCGGAAGAAATCAGTTTTGCGCCTTATCGTATCTGCCCGATCGGAGCACATGTCGATCATAATCTCGGTAAGGTTACCGGTTTTGCTATCGATAGGGGAATTCATATCGCATACAGTATAAAGAAAAACGGTGTGGTGGAAATGACAAGTCTCCAGTTCCCTAAGCGTGCGCAGTGGCATATCAGGGAGATCGGAGAGAAAACAGGTGACTGGGCAGATTACCTGAGAGGGGCAACCTGGGCTTTGAGCAAGAAGCATGTGCTGTCATACGGGGTCTGCGGAGTAATTGAAGGCAGCCTGCCAATCGGAGGGCTAAGTTCATCCGCTGCGGTTATTCTGGCATTCCTGTCTGCACTCTGTAAGGTGAATAAGATTGAGCTGACCGCGCAGGAATTGATTAATATTGCTTTTGACGCAGAGAAAAACTACGTCGGTGTCAGTGTCGGCACGCTGGACCAAAGCTGTGAAGTGCTGGGAAAGAAAGATCATCTCCTGTATCTGGACTGTAAAGACAACAGTTCTGAACTGGTTCCGACCAATCCTGTAATGAAGCCGTACAAATTTGCGGTATTCTTTTCCGGGCTGGAGCGCAGCCTTGTGGGATCCAGATATAACATGCGCGTGGATGAACTGCGGGCCGGGGCATATGCGCTTCAGGCTCTGGCGGGAATGGAATACGGCAAATTCTATCAGACCAGTGCAAGAGATGTGGCATGGGATGTTTATCAGACGTATAAAGACCGTCTGCCTGTACCATGGATGAGACGCTGCGAGCATTGGTATACGGAGTTTCAGCGTGTGGAAGAAGCGGTAGAAGCTTGGAAAAGGGGAGATCTGGAAGAATACGGCAGGCTCTCTTTTGAGTCCGGGTGGTCCTCTATTCATAACTGGGAATCCGGTGCGCCGGAACAGATCAGGCTGTATGAAATTATGCGGGAGACGGATGGGATTTACGGCGGGCGCTTTGCCGGAGCTGGCTTTAAAGGCTGCTGCATTGCACTGGTTGATCCGGAGAAGATCGACGCAATTAAAGCTAGTGTCACAAGTGCATATCTGAAAGCATATCCGAAAATGGAATCGAAGTATTCCTTCCATGTATGCGAGAGTGCGGATGGGGTAAAAGCATGAAGTGTCTGATTTTGGCTGCGGGGTATGCTACCCGGTTGTATCCGCTGACGGAGAATTTTCCGAAGCCCCTGCTGAAGGTAGGAGACAAAACCATTCTGGACTGGCTTCTCGAGGATATCGACAAAGTGGGAGTGGTTGATCAGTATGTGGTGATCAGTAATCATAAATTTTCGCATTATTTTCAGGTGTGGGCAGCCGGGCATGTTCTGCCGATTGCGGTGCTGGATGATGGCACTGAGAGCAATGAGACGAGGCTGGGAGCTGTCCGGGATGTGCAGTTTGCCATCGATGAACTGAATCTGAAAGATGATCTGCTTGTGATTGCGGGAGATAATCTTCTGGATTTCAGCCTGCAGGGGTTTATCCGGTATGCAGAGGTAAAACAGACCACTTGCGTCATGAGGTATTATGAGCCTTCGATAGAGAAGCTGCATAAAACCGGTGTCGCGGTAGTAGATGAAGAGGGCAGAATCCTGAATATGGAAGAGAAGCCGGCTTTCCCGAAGAGCCACTGGTGTACTCCTCCGTTTTATATCTACAAGGCGGAGGATGTACCACTGGTAAAGAAGGGCATTGAGAGCGGATGCGGTGTGGATGCACCGGGAAGCTTTATTGCCTGGCTGAGCGGGAAGACGGTGGTACATGCTTATGAAATGCCTGGCAAACGGTACGACATCGGCAATCTGGAGAGTTACCGGAAGGTGCAGGAAGAGTACAGGGGAATAGAGAAATAAAGACACGTCTACATTTTGACTTGATTTTTCTTTTTTGACCTGTTATTCTGATAACGAAATGATACCGGAAAGGCTGGATGAGATATGTCGTTCACGCTGAATTTACTGTACATGCTGAAATGGTTCGGGATTGGAAATAAGCTCTGGCCTTATATGCTTGCAGTTCCGTATCTGCTTGCTGTGACGAGCGGTGTGCTTGGTATATTCCGAAAGGCCGGAAAACGTCCCTGGCATGCATTGATTCCCTTTTTCGGTTCCTTTGAATTGTTCTCTATTGCCTGGAGGGGCTGGATCGGGCTGGTCTATCGTGCGCTGTCCGTTTCCGCATTCCTGCTGTTGCCGGAGAGCATACATCTGTTCTTCGAGGGCGCTCGAGGCTTCTTGTGCTTTCTCGCTCTGATAACCAGTATCGTTCTCTCCTTAATCCTGAAGGCAAAGCTGAGCCGTTCATTCGGACAGGGGCCTGTGTTTTCCTTTTCGCTGGTCTTCGCGGAGGGCATCTGCACCATACTCCTTGGATATGGCCGCGCCGAATACCTGGGGCCGACTCTGGTTCGTTCAAACCGTGACAGGAAACACCGCAAATCGGGCGTTTTCTCCCCGGCCAAGGCTGCCAAGCATTACATGATCAATTTGTATAAGTGGCGCAGTGTTGCCGCTCTGATTGCCTGCATGGTTACGCTTTTCTTTTCCGTGAACGCGATCAGCTGGGGTATAACCAGTTATATGACTGAGGGCTGGAGCGTTCTGAGCCTGTTTTGCTATTTTACCATCGTCTCCAACTGTCTGACTGCCCTGGGATCCAGCTTTGTCCTCCCCTATGCTGTCGATGGGATCCATCGTAAACGGTTCATCTATCCGAAGTGGGTTGCTATGTTCCATTATTCCGGCACTATCTGCACAACGCTGACAATGGTTTTTGCTGTTTTGGTAATCTCCTGGTTCAATCCCGATTTTGCTTTCGGCAGATATAACTTCTGGCTGCATCTGGTCTGTCCGATTGCGGTGCTGGTCTCTTTCTTCATGGTAGAATCCAGCTATCGTTATTCACTGGACGATACATTTATCTGCATGATACCCTTTTTCATATATTCCTTGTTCTATCTCGTAAATGTCGTGCTGATCGGTGAGGAAAACGGCGGCTGGGAGGATATGTACTATGCGACGACGTATACCCCGATCACATTGTCACTGCCCGTGATGTACTTTCTGGCGTTTGCAGTTGCTTTCTCGATCCGTGCCAGCTACAATCGGCTGAGCTGCTATCGTCAGGAAAAACTGACAGCCGCCTGGAGCGATGATGCAGAGCCCGTTGAAATCAAGGTCGAAGCTTTCGGTCTGGGCCGGTATGACGGCAAGCACGGAGAGAGCAACAGCATTAATATGCCGTTAGAGATCCTCGAGGCGATGTCTGAAAAGTACTCCCTATCTATGGATGAGCTGCTCAGAGCATATTCAAAAGGCGTCACGGGCGGCCTGAAGGAAAGAGAAATGTATCGCATAAAGAGGCGGGAGGAGTCTACCCATATGCTTGGAACTCCTGAAAAGAACAGTTGAGAGACGCTGACCCGCTGTGTTTTTGAAGAGGACTGGCCGAGCCCGCTGAATGCGTTCGGCCAGTCCTTTGTGCGTCGTTGTCCGCTCTCCGCATATTGACTTTTATATCGTTTTCGTGTACATTTATGTTGTGATAGTATCCGAAATTTCAGGGTAAAGTATTGGATTAAACATTTGTCACATAGCTGAGATTTCATAGCCGAAAGGCACCGTTCCGATACTGTATCCCCTAGACCTTTCTTCCTGCTTCCCTATTTATGCATGCTCTGTCCATACCCGGGATCCGCAAAGATTGCCTGCAGAATCCGTGAGGTTATTTATGGGAGGTTACCATGGGCTTGTATCAATATTTCCTGTCAATCAGAGGACAGGCAGGATGCCTTTGCGTTGTGTTGTTCCTGGGATCAATTTACTTCTTTGCGAAGCGAAAAGATACCGTTCAGCACAGGCTTTTTTCCGCAATGATCCTGGCATCCATCGTCAACCTCGTTTTTGACATGATCACGGTTTTCACAGTCAACCACCTGGATTCTGTGCCGGGAAGGCTGAATCATCTGTTCCATATTATTTTTCTCGGCAGTATCGTGGTGATTTTGTATATCATCTTTTTATATGTACAGTGCCTTGCATATAAACAGCTCTCATTCAAAAAATACTGGCTAATCCCTTTAATCGCTGCCATCCTGGCCGTTCTTTTCCTTCCGATCAGATATAACGAGTCTCCATATGGAAACTATTCGGGAGGGCCTTATGCAATTGTTGCATATATATGTGCATACGTGTATTTTATTCTGAGCGTGGTTATCCTGATCCGAAGGAGGAAGTATCTGGAGCCTAAAGCGATTCGGGCAATTACCGTTGCAATGGCCAGCATGTTTATTGTGACAACAATTGAGGGCATTTTTGGTGAGATGCTGGTTTCCAGCATCGGTGTAACATTGGTCAATGTAGCTTTTTTCTATACGGTGGAAAGTCCGGATGCCATGCTCATCGAACTGCTGCAGGAAGAACGGGAAAAGGCCCAAAGCGCCAATCGTGCAAAGTCCAATTTCCTCGCCCAGATGTCTCATGAGATCAGGACGCCTATTAATGCAATTCTTGGCATGAATGAGATGATCCTGCATGAATCGAAGGAAAACAGTACTCTGGAATATGCGGGAAACATAGATGCTTCGGGAAAAACACTGCTATCTATTATCAACAGCATTCTGGATTTTTCCAAAATAGAAGATGGAAAAATGGAAATCCAGCCTGTCCGCTATGACACAGCATCTGTTATTAATAATCTTGTGAATTCAATTGAAGAACGGGCCAGTGCAAAATCACTGGATTTTCTGGTCGAAATTGATGAGTCTCTTCCCTCGGCTCTGATTGGGGATAACGTGCGGATCGAGCAGGTTATCATGAATCTTCTGACCAATGCTGTCAAATACACAAACGAAGGCAAAGTTGTTTTTTCGGTAAAGACAGCGTCCCGGGACAAAGATGCAATTCTTATGGAAGTCGCAGTCAGGGATACTGGAATCGGAATCAAAAAGGAAGATATGAAAAGGCTCTTTGAACCTTTCGAAAGGCTGGATCAGGAGAAGAACCGGAATATTGAAGGCACCGGGCTCGGCATTTCTATCGTCACAAGGCTCCTTGCCATGATGGGCAGTGAATTGAAGGTAGAAAGTGAATATGGGGTAGGTTCATCCTTTTCTTTCCTTCTTCGGCAGGGGATCGCTGATGAAAAGCCCCTTGGCGATTATGCAAAGCGGTACCGGGAGACTGCCCGTCAGGGCGGCAGTGAAATTCATTTATATGCACCCGACGCCAGGATACTGGTCGTGGACGATAATGAAATGAATCTCAAGGTTGCCAAAAACCTGATGAAGCTTTTCGGCATCGTGCCTGACTCAGCCTCCTCCGGTAAAAAAGCTATAGAGATGATTCCTGACAACCGATATGACATTGTATTCCTGGATCATATGATGCCGGAGATGGATGGGATTGAAACGCTTGAAGAACTTCGAAAAGAGCATCTGGTACCGGAGACAACAAAAATCATCGTCCTCACCGCAAATGCCGTGGCAGGGGCCAGGGAGACCTATCTTGCGGCAGGTTTTGATGACTATCTCTCCAAACCGATCGATCTGGAAAAGCTGGAAGTCAAGCTGCAGATGTATCTTCCTGAAAACGTATTTGTCAGCCGTGAGAAGGATACTGCTCCGGTTGCTATGCCGAAGAAAGAAAACGAAGATACCGAAATCGGGGATATCCTGGAGTTCGCGCCATCCGGTGTTGATGATAGTCTGGATTTCGATCCGCAAAATGAGGACGAAAGCACACCTGGAACCGTTGGCAATATTATAGAGCAAATCAGAAAAATCGGGCTTTCTGTGGAAGATGCACTGAACTACTGCGGTGGGGACGAGAGCTTTTATGCAGAAATCCTTCTCGATTTTATTGAAGACTATCCCGAAAACACAGAACATCTGGAAAAAGAGTTTAAAAGTGAAGACTGGCATGCCTACCGGACAAGCATCCACTCTTTGAAAAGCGTTTCTCGGACAATCGGTGCCCGGGCTCTCTCCGAACAGGCTAAAAAACTGGAAGAAGCTGCGGCAAACACAGACGTGACAGTTTTGCGAAAAATGCATCCGGAGTGTATGCATACGTACAGTACATTGGTAAATCAGATCGCCGAAGCGGCAAAGGAATCGCAGATTGAAAAAGGGGGACAATGAAGTGGCAGATTGGGTAGTTGTCGTTGATGATGATGTGACCAACCTGAAAATGGCGGGGCATATTCTGAGCAAGCATAACATGCGTGTAACGGCTTTGAAATCCGGGACGGCTCTGATTGAATACGTTAAAACAAACCAGCCTGACCTTATCCTGCTGGACATTATGATGCCTGGCATGGATGGTTTTGAGACAATGGAAATTCTCAAAAAGCAGATGGCGCCCGGAAAAGAGATCCCCATTATTTTCCTGACAGCAGATGAAAACCGGGAATCTGAAATGCGGGGCCTTCAGCTGGGAGCAATGGACTTCATCCGCAAGCCCTTTGTGCCGGAAGTTCTGGTTCTTCGTGTCCGGCATACGATTGAACTTGTACGCCTCCAGCGGAATCTTGTTCTGGAGAACGAACGGATCAGTGCTGAAATTGCATTGGCTTCCCGAATCCAGTTGGCTATGCTGCCCAGTGTTTTTCCGCCTTTCCCGGATCGGCCGGAAATCGATATTTATGCCTGCATGGATCCGGTTCGGAAGGTTGGTGGAGATTTCTATGACTTTTTCTTTGTGGACGATGACCATCTCTGCCTTGTCATAGCGGATGTGTCCGGCAAAGGAATACCGGCTGCCCTGTTTATGATGGCATCCAAAATCGTCCTGGCAGACAGTGCAAAGATGGGCAAGTCTCCTTCCCGGATTCTGGAGGATATGAACGCAGTCATTTTCGCCAACAACCGTGAGGACATGTTCGTGACCGTATGGGTAGGGATCCTTGAGGTCTCCACAGGCCGTTTGACTGCCGCTAATGCAGGTCATGAATATCCGGTGCTGATGAACGACAGCAGGCAGTTTGCATTGATGAAAGATGATCACGGTCTGGTCATTGGCGTCTTTCCTCAGCAGAAATATAAGGAATATACCCTGCAGCTTTCACCCGGGGCAAAGTTGTTCGTATATACTGACGGCGTGATCGAAGCTACCAATAGCATCGGAGAGTTATTCGGAATAACGCGTATGGTAGAAACACTGAACAGAAATCCCGATGCTTCGCCGAAGCAGGTGCTGTCGGGTATCCGGCAGGCTGTGGATGACTTTGCACAAGGTGCAGAACAGGCGGACGACCTGACCATGCTGTGCCTGGAATTCAAAGGAAAATCCTGATCACTCATACGATACATCAGAATTCTTAACGGAGAGAGGCGAAGACTGTGTTTAATCGTCTGAAAGAAATCTGGAAAGAGCTCAGCAGAAGTATATTGGTGGGAGAGCGCTACGAGAAGAATATGCGCGGTATCTCGCTTGTCGCGTCGCTGATCGTCGTTGTAAATATCATAACCGGTTGCCTGAATCTGAAAAACGGTTATTACAGTGCCGCTCTGACCTCTCCCCTTTTCATCTTTGCCGGTTTGCTGATTTTGTATTTTATTCGCGTAAAGCAAAACAGAGCAGGAGCTGTAATCACCGCACTGATCGCAGTCGTAATCATTTTCACTTATGAAGCTTTCACTGTCACACACGGCTTTACAATCTTCTGGACATTGCTGCTGCCGCTGGCGTTTTCTTATTTTGCCGATGTCAGAGCAGGCATCGGCCTGTCGCTTTATTTTCTGATATTGTACTGGGTTCTGTTTTTTACACCGCTGCGGGAATCTCTCGGCCGCCATTACTCCGACATTATCGCACAGAGATTTCCGATCCTGTACCTGGCAAATGTTATTCTCACCACATACATCATGGTCCAGTATCACCAGATCACTCTGCACCAGATGGATAATGCCAGGCAGCTGCTGGAAGCAAAAGCAGCCGCCGACCGCTCCAATGCAGCCAAGGGCGACTTTCTGGCAAATATGTCCCATGAAATCCGCACACCCATTAATGCCGTGCTGGGTATGAACGAGATGATTCTTCGTGAAAGCATGCAGGCAAGAGAACAGTCCGCCGGGGACGCGTCGGATGCCCGTCAAAAGGCATTTGAAAACATCGGTATTTATGCAGGTGATGTAAAAAGCGCCGGAACCAATCTGCTTGCCATCATCAACGACATCCTGGATTATTCCAAAATCGAAGCGAACAGGATGGAGATTGTCGAAGGAGAGTATAAATTCAGTTCTGTCCTGAATGATGTCAGCAATCTGGTTTTTTTCAAAGCGAAGGAAAAAGGTCTCGATTTTCTTGTGGACGTGGATGAAACCATTCCGGACAGCCTGTACGGCGATGAAGTACGAATTCGCCAGATCATCACCAATATTCTGGGAAATGCAGTAAAGTATACAGAAGAAGGCAGTGTCCATCTATCAGTACGTCAGGAACAAGCCTCTCCGGCAGAGTCTGATCAAACGATAAGCCTGATTGTTATCGTCAAGGATACAGGCATCGGCATCAGAGAAGAAGATGTCAGCCGCCTGTTCACCAAATTTGAACGGGTCGATCTGGAACATAACAGTACCGTTGAAGGTACCGGACTCGGCCTGGCTATTTCGCAGGCCCTGGTGGCGATGATGGGCGGGCATATTGGCGTAGAAAGCGAATACGGGAAAGGATCGACCTTTACTGTTTCTTTGCCGCAGAAAGTGGTCTCTCCGGAACCTCTGGGGAATTACCGTGAGAGATTTGAAAAGAATGTGCTGGAAACAACGAACTACAGAGAGTCCTTCCACGCACCGGAAGCCCACATCCTGATTGTGGACGATACCCAGATGAACCTTGCCGTAGTCGTCAGGCTGCTGAAATCCACCGAAATCAGAATTGATACCGCTCCTGGTGGTGAAGAAGCAGTCGCCATGGCAAAGGACACCCCATACGATTTGATTCTGATGGATCAACGCATGCCGAACATGGACGGTACGGAAGCCATGCACCGGATCAAAACACAACTTGACGGTGCAAATAACAAAACCCCGATCATCTGCCTGACAGCTGATGCCATCATCGGCGCAAAAGAGCGGTATATAGCGGAAGGGTTCACAGATTATCTGGCAAAGCCGGTAGATGGCTATTCCCTTGAAAGCATGCTGATGAAACATCTTCCGGCAGAAAAGATTCAGCGGGTTCAGATTTCACAGCAGACTGATTTGGGGGGCAAGGAAGAAGAAACCGTACAGGCACATGATACAGCCGGCTTTGCACAGCTCAGTACAGCCGGTATCCAGCCGGAAACCGGTTTAAACTATTGTCAGGGGGATTCGGATTTCTATCGCTCAATGCTGCTGGAATATGCCCAGAGTGCAAGAGAAAAAATGCCTGACATCCGGCGCAGATATGCTGCTCTGGAATGGAAGGATTATGCCATCCTCGTCCACGCGCTCAAAAGTACATCCAAAATGATCGGGGCAACCTCGCTGTCAATAATCGCAGCACGCCTGGAAGCCTCTGCAAATCAAAACCAGACGGAGACCATCCAAAGCGAACATCCTCTCATGATGAATCAGTATGAAACTGTCGTCAAGGCGATCGAAACACTCTTTGGAGAGCAGAAGCCTGCTCCTGACCTGGAGGAAGACATTCTGGAATTTCTCCCTGAGGAGGAATAACCGCGATGGCACTCTTGCACAGGGTATGGTGTTCTCTGATCAGTTCCGTCATGGATACATGGAGGTTGCTGGACAGATCTATCTTTGTCGGTACACGATATCAGAAAAATATGCGGGGCATGGGGATTGTATCTCTTGTAATCATTATCGTCGGGACGATTATGTCTGTCTTAAATATCGTGCAACGGTATTATCAAACTTTAATTGTCTCTCTGTGTATCGTTTTCGTCGGCTGTCTGATGTACTTTTTTGTCAAAGCCAGGAAAAACAGGGAAGCTGCTTCATTCACTGCACTTGTTTTTGCCGTCGCAATCTTCACTTATGTGACTATCACTGGAACGATGAATGGTTTTGCGATCCTCTGGACAACGCTGATCCCGCTGATCGTCTGCTATTATTTCAACGTCAAATACGGTATTTTTCTGTTCTTATATTTTGAAATTCTGTTCTGCATTCTGTTTTATACACCGTTGCGCCAATTGCTGGAAAACTATTATACTACCACGATGATGAACCGTTATCCAATCCTATATTTTTCGCTGGGAATCATCACTTCCTTCTTTATGATACAATATCACAAAAGCATCCTTGACCAGATGGACTATGCAGAGCAGCTTCAAAAGTCGAAGGATGAAGCAGAACGTTCTAATGCCGCCAAAAGTGATTTCCTGGCAAATATGTCCCATGAGATTCGTACCCCTATCAATGCTGTCCTCGGCATGAACGAAATGATTCTCCGCGAAAGCCTTCAAGGGCGTGATCTTCTGGCTTCGGAACATGCAGATATCAGTGAGATGTTTTCCTATATCAGTGTTTGTGCCGGGAATATTGATAGTGCCGGGAATGGCCTGCTATCCATCATTAACGACATTCTGGACTTTTCCAAAATTGAGGCCGGAAAACTGGAAATTGTGGAAAGCGAGTATAGACTGAGCTCTGCTCTGAATGACATGACCAATATGATTGCATTCAGAGCAAAAGACAAAGGATTGGAATTCAGGGTCGATGTAGATGAGACTTTGCCGGATAGCCTGTATGGAGACGAAGTGCGAGTGCGGCAGGTTATCACCAACGTTCTGAATAATGCCGTTAAGTATACCAAAGAGGGCTCGGTTACTTTATCTGTGAACAGAGAAAATATCATTGAAATCAAAGCAGGCGACCAGATTTGTCTCGTGGTTTCTGTCAGTGATACCGGCATCGGCATTAAGAAAGAGGATTTTGATAAGCTGTTCGGAAAGTTTGAGCGCCTCGATCTGCAGCAAAACAGCACCGTGGAAGGTACTGGATTGGGCTTAGCTATCTCTCAAAGGCTTTTGGAAATGATGGGCGGAAGTATTAAAGTAGAAAGTATTTATGGTCGTGGCTCCGTATTCACTATTATTCTCCCACAAAAGGTCGTTTCTACAGAACCTGTTGGGAACTTTCGTGAAAAATTTGAGAAGAGCATTCTTGGGATGCAGGCGTATAAAGAACCTTTTCGTGCACCGGAAGCTCATATTCTGATTGTGGATGATACTCGGATGAATCTGGCCGTGGCGGTTGGTCTTCTGAAAGGCTCGGAAATCAAGATCGATACAGCAACCAGCGGCCCCGAATCCATTAATCTGGCCAGGCAGAACCACTATGATCTTATCCTGATGGACCAGCGTATGCCGGAGATGGATGGTAGCGAGACCTTGCGTTATATTCACGGGCAAGCAGAAGGAATCAATCGGGAAACGCCGATTATTTGTTTGACTGCGGATGCAATCAGCGGTGCCAGAGAGCGTTATCTGGCAGAGGGTTTTACAGATTACCTGTCAAAGCCTATCGACAGTCTTGCACTGGCCAGAATACTGATCAAATACCTTCCAAAGGAACTTGTAATCCCTGCGGAAAAAACGGAGTATGAAAAAACATCTGATAACGTCGAATCTGTTTTCACAGATAATGATTTATTGTCGTGTCAAAGAGCGGGTGTAAACACGAACATCGGCCTGCAATACTGCCAGAACGACAAAGAACTTTACCTCTCTATTCTTTGTGAATACGTAAAGTGCTCCGGGCAAAGGCTGAAAGATCTCCAGCGTTGTTTCGAGACAAGCGACTGGAAGAATTATGCTGTTCTGGTTCATGCACTTAAAAGTACTTCAAAAACGATCGGTGCAGTCCCACTGTCTGAAACAGCGGCAGAGCTTGAAAGTGCCGCAAACCGGGAATATGCAGTGATCATCCAAAGTATGCATGATTCGATGATGCAGACTTACAGTTCTTTGGCCGATACCCTGGGGAAAATCCTTGGAATAACTGGCCCAATGTCGGATGATGAAGACATTCTGGAATTTCTCCCTGAGGAGGAATAGTATTACACTGTTCCTCTGCTCTCAACATCCCGTTGAATTGGATTCTATAGGTCTTTCCGGACTGTAACTGTTGACTTTGCTGCCGCCTTAATATATTATACATCTGCTTAGATTCGGGTAGATTTTTGTGTGTCTGGCAATTCAAGTCCAGTCTCGTGTATTATAAAGCCTTTTTCCTGGATTTTTGGCTTTACTTCTCTTAGATGGTTATCCTGTGGAGATCCTTTCTATGACAAAAAAAGATATTATTCAATATAGAAACTGCTGGATGGGCTTTTCCATCCTTTGGGTGATGTTCACCCATTCCCATTTCGGTATGCCGAATGCTTTTCTGACATTCATCAAAGACATCGGTTTCATTTCGGTAGATGGTTTCCTGTTTGCTTCCGGCCTGGGTTGTTATTATTCTCTGAAAAAAAATGACGATCTTCTTCTTTTCCTGAAACGCCGCTTCGTAAAGCTTGCTCCTGCCTATTATCTTGTTATAATCCCGTTTATCCTTTACAAATGGCTGATCCTGCATGTTCCTTTCCAATATGTCTGGGGCAACCTTACTTTCATGCAGTCTCTTACCACTTACGGTACCGGGTTCAGCTGGTATGTCAGTGCCATCTGGGTGTATTATCTTCTCGCTCCCTACTTCAAAAAACTTATTGACCGGCTCTCCTGGAAACAGAATTTCGGCGTTATAGCGCTCATGGTAGTCTTTTCCGTTGCTTTCTGGAAAACAAATACCCTGATTATTATCATTGCGAGAATCCCCGTAGTCTATCTCGGCATGATGCTCGGAAAGCTTGATGACTCTTACCGCTTCACCGGAAAACAGATTGCCTTTATGGAGTTCCTGATTATCCCTGGCTTAATACTCATTGTTCTTTTTAAAACATTCTTTCCGCACCTTCTCTGGACGCATGGGCTTTACTGGTATCCCTCTCTGTTGATCGTACCGGCTTATTGTTTTAATATTTCCTTCGTGCTTCATGCACTTCGGAATTTCCGTCTCGGAGAAATTCTTACAAAAATACTGAATGTGCTCGGTGCCAATACATTTGAGCTGTTTCTCGTCCACATTTTCATCGATGACGTGCTGATGGAGGTCTACAAGGATTATCCGAACCAGAGGCTGGTCTGGATCATCGGAACGCTTGCCATCGTCCCCGGTGTCTTGCTTTTGAAAAAAGGTGTCAGCCTTGTGAATCAAATAAGGAGTAACCGTCATGTTGCGACTGAATCCTGATAAAAGAATAAACGGCAACATCGAAGTTCTGCGCTTTCTGTTCTCATATTATATAGCCATAGAGCATTTTTGCCTGAAAATTCCTGGTGGCCTGCCGGCAGTTGACACGTTTTTCCTGGTAGCCGGCTTTTATCAGATGCAGCATATGACACGGAGCAGTGAGTTTTCTCCTTTCCGGTATACCTGGAAGCGCTTTGCCGGAATGGCATTTCTGTATGAATCTTCAATCATCCTTCTGAATCTGTTCGGTGAGGAAGGGTTCGGGTTGAGGCAGTTTATCGGAGGGTTGTATAGGTCGATCCCGGATATGTTTTGCCTGCAGATGTCCGGTTTTTCCGAACTGCACGTGAATTCACCGCTGTGGTTTGTGGCAGGCATGATGATAGCGGGTCTGTTTCTGGCACTGCTTTATGCCATGACAGCGAAGAATTACCGATATCTTCTTCCAATAATCGCTATTCTGTGCTATGCAGCGATCTTCTATCTGCAGGGTGATATGGATGCAACATATTATCCCAATTCTACTTATCCGAACACCTATCTGATTCCTCTCGGAACCGTGCGGGCTATTGCCGGGATGGCAGTCGGGTGCATGATGTATCTGTTTACGGAAGAAAACGCCGAACAAATCAGCAATCCGTCAAAACGTCCCCTCATCAGTGCATTGGAGATTGTTACCTGTATGATCATTCTCTACGGGTTTCTCTTCAACCATCACAATCACTATGATTTCATTTATGTGATCCTGCTTCCGATTTTCCTCCTGTGTATCTATTCTCAGAACACCTTCTGGGCCGGCTTCTTCAACCGGGCAGGACAGATGCTGACAGGTCTGTTCGGCAAGCAGTACACTCTGGCTGTGTTTTGCTTTCAGATTCTTGCGATACGTATTTACCAGCTTATCATTGGGGATGCATTATCAAGGAATCTGGGAATTGCAATTGTTGTATATACTGTGATGCTTACAATTATCAGTATTGTTTTCACAAAGCTCTCTGATTGTTTTAATAAGAGATTTCTCAAAAAAGCATAAATCTTTTCTCTTCCCGAACGAAAAACATGCAGAATTCTTTTTCTTGAATCCTGCATGTTTTCTTTATCTGTTTTTTTCTTTATCGGTATTGTCTTACACAGCTTTTTACGATAGCATCCATCGCTCCGAGCTTGGTATACATGTCCTTTGCCAGCGCAACCTGACACTTCGTACGAATCAGATTATGCCTGTCTCGTTTAACCTTAAAATACTTGTCCCCGATCAGATAGTCATCCAGAAAACGTGTCGCAAGTTCACATGTAATCGCAAAGCAGGACAGCGCAAGCGTGTCGACTTCTTCATCGGTCAGCGTCTTTGCTGTTTTGCTCAGAAAACCATCCGCAAAAGCCCAGAAGATATTAAGGTCAACACCGGTTTTATAGGTATCTTCCGAATCTTCTTCCGTAAAGTTGGCCGCAAACCGAACCGCATCTCCGAAATCATGGCCGACAAGACCCGGCATTACCGTATCAAGATCAATAACAACAAGCGGTTCAAGTGTCTCTTCATCGAAAAGCACATTATTGATTTTTGTATCGTTGTGTGTAACCCGGAGAGGAAGCTTTCCTTCCCGGTAGAGGTCTGTTAATCTGCATGCCTCCTGCTGAACGGAAAACAGATAATCCAGCTCTGCCCTTGCCTCCTGTACTCTTCCGCATGGGTTCTCATTGGCATCGGCAATCAGCTTTTCGTATCGCTTGCGGGTGTCATGAAAGTCCGGGATCGTATAAAAGAGCTGGGATGCATCAAAATCGCTCAAAACCATCTGGAAATCGCCAAATGCTTTTCCTGCTGATCGGACAATGTGGGCATCTTCGCACTTGTCAAAAGTCACTGCCGGGATATATTTATAAATCCTCCAGAAGCTGTCTCCTTCTACAAGATAGGTCCTGCGATTATCCCCTGTTCCGGTATGATGAAAATGCATACAGGTTTTATCCGGTCGTTTTGCACGAATATACTCTGTTACTTTATCAATATTGCTCATCAGTTCGTCCGGATTGTGGAAAGCATAAGAGTTGATTTTCTGCACAAGATATGGCTTGATTACTGCCATCCCTGTTCCGTCATCACTGACATAATTTACTTTAAAAGTTCTGTTTACATTCCCGTTCAGAATCTCCTCATAGGAAAAGAACGGTCCGGGCAGATTAAATGCTTTGCCAATCTGCTGTAGTTTCCTGGCTGTCGCCTGGTCCATACGATAGTTCTCCTGAATTAGTTAATTTGAGCGGCTGAGCCAGTATGCGAGCATGGCAACCGGTGTTCCGCGCTGTATTGTATAACGATAGATAATAGACCCGTCGTCAATTGTTGTGTTATATGGTCTCTCTGCAGATCTTCTGACGCAGAATCGGAATTCAGAGGAACAATGCTGCTGTGCTCCTGCCGTGATACCGCCTACCGGATAGGCGAATGCGAGCGGTTCATGTCCGATGAGATCCGTCACATATTTTTTTGCCTTGTCGATTGATGCAAATAGCTCATCCTGTTTCATAGAATCCGTCGGTTTATATATTTCTATTCCGGCCTGAACAGAAACAAGATCAGAACCCGCCAGCTCCTTAAGCTGCCCTTCCGTAATATGTCCACCCGTTCCGAGATACTCCGGCCATACAAAGATATTGATCTTTGTGTTATACTGCTGAATCCTCGGATAGACAATAGTATAAAGGTCTTTCCAGCAGCCGTCAAATGTGAGCATAACCGGCTTGGTGATATTGGCAAGATCTGCCAGATCTTCAAAGGTGATTGCAGTAAAGCCGTTGTCTGCTATGTATTTGAGCTGTTCTTCAAAATCATCCGGGCTTACCCGCTCACTGCCGACCAGATACTGTTCCATTCCCGGATCATCACTGACAGAGTAATACGAAATGATTGGAATTTCCCGGTCTTTCTGAAGCGGAAAGTCTTTTACAAACACCGGTTCCGGGGTAGGTTCAGGAGTTGGCACAGGCGTGGGCGCCGGGGTTGGGGCAGGAGTTGGTTTTGGAGTAGGTTCCGAAGTTGGAATCGGTGTAGTTTTGACTTCTTGAACGGTTTCTTTTCCCTTCCCTTCCTTTGAAAAAAGCCTGGTTATGCCGCTGGTAAAATCAGACAGGTTTTCAGGTACCTTGCGTATGTCAAAATCTGTGAATCTCGAAACCAATATGGCTGTAGCGACAAGAAGAATAACGATCAGTATCAGTATCACAACTCTAGCTGGATTCCGTCTTCTTCTGCGCCTTATTCTGCGTCTGCGTCTGGTCATAGAGATCCCCTCCTGTTTCCTATAATAATTGATTCATTTTACTATATTTTGTGATAAAAAGCAAGGATATTACTAAATACCCTTGCTTTTCGTTGTTAAAGCTGTCTATCTGATCAATATTCTGCAGCAATCAGAGAGCATTAGTCTTAGATACTAAGGCGCTGAGATCTACATACTCCGCTTCGGAGGAAATCGTCTCATCCATATTATCTTCAAAATCACGGTAAATGGAGAGGCCTGTTCCTGCAGGAATAATTTTGCCGATAATAACATTCTCTTTCAGGCCGACAAGCCGGTCAACCTTGCCCTTGATTGCAGCATCGGTGAGCACCTTCGTTGTCTCCTGGAAAGAAGCAGCCGACATCCAGCTGTCCGTTGCGAGAGAAGCCTTTGTAATACCCATCAGCAGCTGCGTGTAAGTGGCGAAAGAAAGCCCTTCTTCCCCGTTGTTCATACGTTCCTGCACATCCGCATTTGCCTTCTTCAGGATAGAGATGTCAACAGTAGCACCCGAAAGCAGATCTGTTGATCCCGCTTCGTCAACGCGAACTTTACGCATCATCTGACGTACGATAACTTCAATATGCTTGTCGTTGATATCAACACCCTGCTGGCGGTACACTTTCTGAACCTCAGAAGTGATGTAGGAGCGTACGCCCTGACGGCCGTATACATCGTCGTCTATTCCGCGGATCCTGAGCACATCGTGCGGATTCAGCGCACCGGAAGTGAGCTCCTGTCCTTTGTCAACATGGTCCCCGTTATGCACAAGAATACCTGCAGAGTGAGGTACCGTGTAAACACAGGTCTGCCCCTCTTCCGTTCCGTTGACGGTAATATTGTACATAACGCCCTTTTTGGCCTCATCGATGGCAACTGTGCCGGAGATTTCCGAAAGAATAGCCATCTTCTTTGGGCGGCGTGCCTCGAAGAGTTCTTCAACACGAGGAAGACCCTGCGTGATATCATCACCTGCGACACCGCCGGTGTGGAACGTACGCATGGTAAGCTGTGTGCCCGGTTCACCGATTGACTGTGCTGCGATGACGCCGACAGCTTCACCCGCATTTGCAGGCAAACCGGTTGCGAGGTTAATTCCGTAGCAGCGTGCACACACACCGATCCGTGCTTCACATGCTAGCACAGAACGGATAAACACTTTTTTAATTCCGTGTGCTTCCAGAATCGGTGCGTCTTCCGGCATCAGCATATGCTCTGTGTCAAACAGGACTTCTCCCGTAGCCGGGTCTGTTACAGGAACTGCCGGGAAGCGGCCTCTGATTGCCGTGCCGAAGTCTTCTACCATCTGGCCGCGGTCATAAACTGCCGAAGCCCAGACACCGTCAGTGGTCTTGCAGTCCATTTCGCGGATAATAACATCCTGGCAGACGTCAACCATTCGGCGCGTCAGATAACCGGAGTCAGCAGTACGAAGTGCAGTATCAGCCATACCTTTTCGTGCACCTCTGGTGGAAATGAAGTATTCCAGAACAGAAAGGCCCTCACGGAAGTTGGATTTGATAGGAATTTCAATTGTTTTACCGGAAGTGTTTGCCATCAGGCCGCGCATACCGGCGAGCTGACGAATCTGGTTCATGGAACCACGAGCACCGGAGTTTGCCATCATGTAGATCGGGTTGTGCTCATCCAGAACATTCGAAAGTGCATCCGTCACGTTCTTGGTCGTCTTTTCCCATTCAGAAACGACAAGGCGGTATCGCTCGTCGTCGGTAATAAAGCCGCGCTTGTACTGCCGTTCTATGTTGACAACTTCCTGCTCCGTTGCTGCAATGAGCTCGCGCTTTGCGGAAGGAACCGTCATATCCGCGACAGAAATTGTAATGGCACCCTTCGTGGAATACTTGTAGCCGAGAGCTTTAATGCTGTCAAGTACTTCAGCTGAAATGGTGAATCCGTGGGCGCGGATGCAGCGGTCGATAATATCGCCGAGCTGCTTCTTGCCGACCTGGAAGCTGACTTCAAAGTCAAACATATGCTCAGGATCGGTGCGGTCAACATAACCGAGATCCTGCGGAATAGGCTCGTTATAGATAATGCGGCCAACCGTTGTGTCGATAACACGTTTCGCTTCGATGCCGTCAACCGTCTTTACAACGCGGAGGCGGATCGGAGCATGGAGTCCGATGATACCTTCATTGTATGCCATAATGGCTTCGCTGCTGTCGCGATAGCAGTGAATCGGACGATAAGAGCAGGGAGTCGTTCCCTCCCGTTCAGCCTTTCTGTTAGCCTCATAAATCTCGTCACCGTCTGTCAGTACACCGGTCTCAAGCCCAGTGTCGCCCGAATCTTCCACAATCAGCTGTTCAGCACCTTTTTCTGCCTTGCCGATTCTGATCATGGTGAGGTAGTAGGAACCCAGAATCATATCCTGCGTCGGAACCGTAACCGGGTGTCCGTCCTGCGGACGCAGCAGGTTGTTTGCCGAGAGCATCAGGATTCTGGCTTCAGCCTGCGCTTCTGCGGAAAGCGGCAGGTGAATTGCCATCTGGTCACCGTCAAAGTCAGCGTTGTAAGCGGTACATACAAGCGGATGCAGCCTGAGTGCACGGCCTTCCACCAATACCGGCTCGAAAGCCTGAATGCCGAGGCGGTGGAGCGTCGGTGCACGGTTGAGAAGCACCGGATGCTCTTTGATCACATATTCCAAAGCATCCCATACTTCGGTCTTCTGCTTGTCCACCATCTTCTTAGCTGACTTGATGTTGTTGGCAATGCCGTCTTCCACGAGTTTCTTCATGACGAACGGACGGAAGAGTTCAATTGCCATCTCCTTCGGAACACCGCACTGGTAGATCTTCAGGTCAGGCCCGACGACAATAACGGAACGGCCGGAATAGTCAACACGCTTGCCGAGCAGGTTCTGACGGAAGCGGCCCTGCTTGCCCTTGAGCATATCAGAGAGGGACTTCAATGCACGGCTGTTCGCACCGGTTACTGCACGGCCGCGGCGGCCGTTATCGATCAGAGAGTCAACAGCTTCCTGCAGCATACGCTTCTCATTGCGCACAATGATGTCCGGCGCGTTGAGCTGCTGCAGTCTCTTGAGTCGGTTGTTGCGATTGATGACTCTGCGGTAAAGGTCATTGAGGTCGGACGTGGCAAATCGGCCGCCGTCCAGCTGCACCATCGGCCTGAGTTCCGGCGGAATTACAGGCAGGATGTTGATAACCATCCATTCGGGGCGATTGCCGCTCTGGTTGAATGCCTCCACGCACTCGAGCCTCTTCACGAGCTTCGCTTTTTTCTGGCCGTTTGCGTTATTGAGCTGCTCACGCAGATCGGCTGCGAGTTTCGCACAATCGATGCCGGCAAGGAGCTCCTGGATTGCCTCGGCTCCCATTCCGGCCTTGAAATCATCCTCATACTTCTCGCGCATATCGCGGTACTCGCGTTCCGTGAGAAGCTGGCACTTTTCAAGCGGGGTATCACCCGGATCAATTACGATGTAGTTGGCAAAGTACAGCACCTTTTCCAGCATGCGCGGTGTGATGTCAAGCATCAGGCCCATGCGGCTCGGAATACCTTTGAAATACCAGATGTGGGAAACGGGAGTCGCCAGTTCAATATGGCCCATCCGTTCGCGGCGTACCTTGCTCTTTGTCACTTCAACGCCGCAGCGATCGCAGATTTTTCCTTTATAACGGATCTTTTTGTATTTCCCGCAATGGCATTCCCAGTCTTTCGTCGGTCCGAAAATCCTTTCACAGAAAAGGCCGTCGCGCTCGGGTTTCAGGGTTCTGTAGTTAATGGTCTCGGGCTTTTTGACTTCGCCGTGTGACCATGCGAGGATAGTTTCCGGAGAGGCAATGCCTATCTGGATTGCGTCAAACGGAGCGTAGCTCATTTACATATCCTCCTCATTATAATCATCGTAAGAATCACTTCCGGCATCCATGCCGTACTCATCATCTGGGATATCTTCAATGGAGTAGCCCTCTGCTTCAAGCTCTTCATCCGTTCCGGTGAAGTACTCGTTATCCTGATAATCCGGGATGTCGTCATCTTCATCATCGCGGAGTTCCACTGTCAAACCGTCTTCGTCAAGCAGCGTTACATCCAGGCAGAGTGACTGGAGCTCTTTCACAAGGACCTTGAATGCCTCCGGAATGCCCGGGCGCGGGATGTTCTGGCCCTTTACAATCGCTTCGTAGGTCTTCACACGGCCGGTCACATCGTCCGACTTGACTGTGAGGATCTCCTGCAGTGTGTAGGCAGCGCCGTAAGCTTCAAGAGCCCAGACTTCCATTTCACCGAAACGCTGGCCGCCAAACTGGGCTTTGCCGCCCAGAGGCTGCTGCGTAACAAGGCTGTAAGGTCCGGTAGAACGGGCATGGATCTTATCATCGACAAGATGGTGCAGTTTCAGGAAGTAAACCCAGCCGACAGTGACATCGTTGTCAAACTTCTCACCGGTCCGTCCGTCATACATCTCGGATTTTCCGTCTTCACGGAGTCCTGCCTGCTTGAGCGTTGCGCGGATTGTAACTTCGTTTGCACCGTTAAATACGGGGGTAGCAACCTTCCAGCCAAGGGCCTGTGCCGCATATCCGAGGTGAACCTCCAGAACCTGCCCGATGTTCATACGGGAAGGAACGCCCAGCGGGTTCAGCACGATATCGAGCGGCGTGCCGTCCGGCAGGTACGGCATATCTTCACGCGGAAGAATTCTGGAAACAACGCCCTTGTTGCCGTGGCGGCCGGCCATCTTATCACCGACGGAGATCTTGCGCTTCTGTGCAATGTAAACTCTAACTACCTGGTTGACTCCGGGGTTCATTTCATCGCCGTTATCACGCGTAAAGACCTTGACGTCAACGATAATGCCGCTTTCGCCGTGAGGTACCTTCAGTGAAGTGTCGCGCACTTCACGGGCTTTTTCACCGAAGATCGCCCTCAGCAGACGCTCTTCAGCGGTGAGATCCGTTTCGCCCTTAGGGGTAACTTTTCCGACCAAAATATCTCCTGCGGTAACTTCGGCACCGACCATAACGATGCCGCGTTCATCGAGATACTTCAGTGCATCTTCGCCGACGCCCGGGATATCCCGCGTGATCTCTTCCGGTCCGAGTTTCGTGTCACGGGAGTCACACTCATACTCCTCAATGTGGATGGAAGTGAATACGTCTTCCATGACCATACGTTCATTGAGCAGGATAGCATCTTCGTAGTTGTAGCCTTCCCAGTTCATGTAGCCGACAAGAATGTTCTTGCCGAGGGAAAGCTCGCCGTTGGCGGTGCTCGGCCCGTCTGCCAGGACATCACCCTTTTCCACTCTCTCACCAACCGTGACGATCGGGCGCTGGTTGATGCAGGTGCCCTGGTTGGAACGGCCGTACTTAATCAGTTTATAGGTCTTCAGCCCTGCGCCGTCATAGCGGACGGATACATAGTTTGCATCGACCTTTGTAACAACACCGGAGTCTTCTGCCAAAATGCAGACACCGGAGTCAATTGCACATTTGTGCTCAATGCCAGTGGCAACAATCGGTGCCTGGGTCGTCAGCAGCGGCACTGCCTGGCGCTGCATATTGGCACCCATCAGCGCACGGTTCGCGTCGTCGTTTTCGAGGAATGGGATCATTGCTGTTGCGATGGAAACCATCATCTTCGGAGAGACGTCGATAAAGTCGACATCTTCACGGTTTGCAGCGATCGTATCGTTGCGGTGGCGGCAGGTAATGCGCTTGTTTGCAAGGCAGCCGTTCTCGTCCAGAGGTTCGTTAGCCTGTGCAACCTTGAACTCGTCTTCCATATCCGCTGTCATATAGACAACTTCATCCGTCACACGGCAGGTTCCCTTTTCCACTCTGCGGAAAGGAGCAATCAGGAATCCGTATTCATTGGCACGGGCAAAGGAAGCCAGGTAGGAGATCAAACCGATGTTCGGGCCTTCAGGCGTCTCAATCGGGCAGAGACGGCCGTAATGGCTGTAGTGAACGTCTCGTACGTCGAAAGAAGCCCTCTCTCTTGAGAGACCGCCGGGCCCGAGAGCTGAAATACGGCGCTTATGTGTAAGCTCTGCCAGCGGGTTCGTCTGGTCCATAAACTGGGACAGAGGTGAAGAGCCGAAGAATTCTTTGATCGCCGCCGTCACAGGACGAATGTTGATCAGGCTCTGAGGAGTTACAACATCAAGATCCTGAAGCGTCATTCTCTCACGGATGACTCGCTCCATACGGCTGAAGCCGATACGGAACTGATTCTGCAGAAGCTCACCCACGCAGCGGACACGGCGGTTGCCGAGATGGTCGATATCGTCGCGCTCTGCAAGGCCGTTTGCAAGACAGTTGAGATAGTTGACGGAACAGAAAATATCATCTGCAACAATATGCTTCGGAATAAGAACATCAATATTCTCGCGGATAGCACGTTTCAGAGCTTCTGGATCATCTGCATACTGCTCGGCAATGCCTTTCATCACGATGCCGCGCACTTTTTCTTTGATTCCGAGTTCAGCCTTCAGCTCTTCCCCGATATACTTCGCAATATCTACCATCCCGTTGTTCATCACGCGTACGCGCTTTCCTTCAATCAGCACGTCAACGGATACAACACCGCAGTCGGAAACTGCCATTGCCTTTTCACGGGTAAGAATTTCGCCTTCTTCTGCGACAACTTCACCGGTAAACGGGTCAACAACCGTTTCTGCCAGCTGGCATCCGGAGATACGCGGATAAAGGGCCTGCTTCTTATTGAATTTAAAGCGTCCGACATTGGAAATCTCATAACGGCGACGGTCATAGAACAGACCATAGAGGAGGCTTTCCGCAGATTCCACCGTGGGAGGATCGCCCGGACGCAGCTTGCGATATATTTCGATCAGGCACTCTTCCCTGCTCTCAGCCGTATCCTTCTCAATGGTCGAGCGGATGCGCTCATCATCGCCGTAGATTTCACGGAGGCGCTCATTTGTCACAGCCCCTGCAGCAGTATCCTGAATGCAGGAAAGCCATGTTGAGGGTTCATCCGGATCGTAGGCACCCATAGACTTTAGGAACCATGTGATCGGCAGCTTGCGGTTCTTATCAATACGCACATTAAAGGTGTCCACCGCATCCGTTTCATATTCCAGCCATGCGCCATGGTAAGGAATAATCTGAGAAGTGTACAGGCTCGTCAGTGATTTATCAAAAAGTTTGTCAAAATACACACCAGGAGAACGAACGATCTGGGATACGATAACACGCTCTGCACCATTGATGATGAAAGTTCCGCTATCCGTCATCAGCGGGAAATCTCCCATAAAGATCTCCTGCTCTTTAATTTCATCGGTTTCCCTGTTGCGCAGGCGAACCCTTACCTTCAGGGGAGCTGCATATGTGGCGTCACGCGCTTTGCACTCTTCTTCATTATATTTGGCATCTTCCCGAGACATGGAATAGTCAATAAAGCTGAGTTCAAGATTGCCGGAATAGTCTTTAATCGCTTCTACATCTTTGAAAACATCTCGAAGGCCTGTATCCAGAAACCATTTATAAGAGCTTTTCTGGATTTCGAGAAGATTGGGCATGTCCATAATCTCCTCGGTTCTGGCAAAACTCTTTCGCAGAGTTTTCCCATACAGAACATCTTTTGGCATTGGCGCACTCTCCTTGCAAATAAAATACAGAAATACGAACACCCGCATGAGTTGTTAAAATCAGTAAAAAGATCTTGATATGATAACCTGGTCGTGCTATACTGTTTTCATCAACATGGGGTGTTATGCTTTTTTGTTGACACACAAAGCAAGTTATTATACCATTTTAATAATATTGCTGTCAAGCTTTTTTTGTTTGTTCCGGGGTTTCCCGGTTTTTTTATTTGCATTGTTTCGGAGATTGTGCATGGATTATCGCGTTATTATTCTATTGGTTCTTGAAGGCGTATTTGCCCTTTGGCTCCTCTGGCGTTCCGGTTGCGCTGGTTCTGTCAGAAACCTGCTCCGTTGTGCACTGCTGATCGCCCTTGCTCTCTTTATCCGGCTTACCTATTTTGACAGGGAAAATACCGACTATCAGTGGTTTTTAAAAGTTTGGGTTGATTTTTATAGAACACATGGCGGTTTCCTCGGTTTAAGCGAATCCATAGGAAACTATAATATACCGTATCTGTACTTCCTCGCTCTTTTCTCTCTTTCTTCGATCCGGGATCTCTATCTTATCAAACTCCTGAGTATTTTTTTCGACATTGTCCTCGCCTATACCGGTCTTCTGCTTGTCCGCCGATGCGGAGGCAGTCACCTGCGTGCAGCCATCTGTTTCTTTGTCATTCTGTTCCTGCCCACGGTTCTCCTGAACAGTGCCTGCTGGGGACAGTGTGACAGTATTTATGTTTCCTTTGCTCTGCTCGGTATTGCCCTTGCCCTTCCCTCTCAGGAAACAAAGGGTCATCCTCTGCTTTCGATGATCTGTATAGCCGTTTCCTTTGGGTTTAAGCTTCAGGCTGTTTTTCTCATGCCGATCTGGCTTCTCCTTTGGGTATGGCAAAAGTATAAATGGTACTGGTTTGCAGTTTTCCCCCTTGCCTATCTTGTGCTCATCCTGCCGGCCGTTCTTCTGGGGCGTCCGCTTGCTGACGCAGTCATGCTGTATATTGATCAGGCTGACACCGTTGGTTCTGCACTCAACTATAATGCTCCTTCCCTCACTGCCCTTTTGCAGAACTCCTCCTCTCCGGAGTCGGTTTCCCGTGTCCTGATTATTTGCGCTTTTGCTGCCACATCTCTGATTCTTTTAATCGGCATCTTCCTTCGAGACAGGTTGGCCACAAAACTCTTTCTTTGTTTCGCTGCCCTGTTTGTCCTTGTTATTCCCTTTTTACTCCCGCATATGCATGACCGGTATTTCTATGCCGGCGATGTTCTGACATCTGTTCTTGCCGTCTGTTTTCCGTGGCTCTCTGTTTCTGCCCTTCTAACGGAATTTGGGTCGTATATCTGCTATCTCGCATATTTTACCGGGTATTACCGGCGCATCGGAAAATCAAACATTTTCCTTACCAATGACAAAGGTGCCTTTGCGGTTCTTCTCTCAATTCTGCTGATTTCTCTGCACATTGTCTGCTCCGTTCACAGCGCAAAAAATAGTGAGAAAAGATCATAATTTTTTCTTGACAAATCATTTTTATCTGTTATAATGGCTCATGCGCTTGCGAGAGTGCTGGAATTGGTAGACAGGCACGTTTGAGGGGCGTGTGTCAACCGACGTGGGAGTTCAAGTCTCCTCTCTCGCACCAAAGGAAAATCGCCAGAATCATTCAGAAATGAACGAATCTGGCGATTATTTCTTGTTTCTATTAACTTTTAGCGTTGAAAAGTGAAAACGCAAATTTCGGATTTACCTTAATTAATTGTTTCTAAAAACCAAACACCAAAATGAATCGGTTTATCGCATTATTGTCATTTCTGCAGCAGCCATAAAACGATTAAGATGGATCTCGTCACCGTCATGTATATGTCTGGAGTTTCTGAACAGCTCTTCTACACTTGCACGGACCTGGCAAGCAAAAGGACTGTTATCGTTGTTAACAGCAATGCACAGTTCTCCAAGCCTGTTGAAAGATTTTTTATTGATATTACAGGATCCCGTAATGATGCGTTTCTCATTCATCATGAGTTTTGCATGCAGCATATAATCTGTCACGAACACGGATGGTTTTCCGCTGGAACAGGCATGTTTATGGCCGAGCAGTTTTGAAACTGTGAGCCAGTTCGTGTCATTATTGTAATTTGCACTCCTGGAGATCAGTATTCTCACATTTGCGCCTCTTTCCAAAGCACGATAGATAGCTGACAGTATTTCTTTCTCCGGAGCAAAATACGCCATTATTATGATGAGCTCACATTTTGTGTCATCGATCAATTCCAGAAAACTCTCTTTCAGTTCAAAATATCTTACCGGTTCCCTCGTGTTAACTCGGAACAGTTCGTTTTTCTTCTGCGGGAAGACTCTCTTATCCAGAAACTGTGAAACAATTTTAGAGTCATTGATCTTGATCATGTAGTCATAGTAGATTCTGCCCTTAGAATCGCTGAAGTACTCCTTATCCTCAATGTTGATTCCTCCGAGTATCATGATCCGACGATCAAAAATGTAGTACTTGGAGTGATCTTTTGTCTTTCTGTTATCCTTCATGATAACATTTGGGTGTTCTTTCAGTTTCCTGTACAGGTCACTCCGTTTTACCTGTAGATGTTTCCTGTACAGATCCCTGTTGCAGGCCAGGCAAAGCACCTTTATCTGAAACCGTTCCAAAAGATCAGGACTGTGACAGAAAGACCTTTGAGATTCCTCCCCATATTCCAGTAACAGCCCATAGCGATCTTTTTCGATCACAATCGAAACGCCTCTGTCTGCTGCTTTAAGTAACTCCCCGGCTATCTCAACACCTATTCTGTCTTCACGCCAGATAAACATGTGTAATATGATCTCCTGCCTGGCTGAGCGAATCTGATTTATAATTTCAGGAAATGCATTACGACCAGTCTCAAGAAGACTGATCGCGCAGTCGTTTTCCGGTTCTTTCTTTGTCTCGTTTTTGTGCGGTTTTTCTTCGTTCATGTGTTTGTCAGTTCCCCGGTTACCTTTCAATTATTTGTAATATTCCTAAACATCTGGGCAAAAAACCTATGGCAAAATGAATCATGACAGCTCCCCAGATATTCCTGTCCCTTTCATACGGCAAGCCTGTGACAAAACGCAGCAAAATGTTCCAGTCACATAATAATATCTCTGTTTGTTATTTTATCATAAAAAGCCATTTCTCCGCAAGCCACGTACTCCGGGATATAGCGAAAAGCAGCTTTTCCCAAGCCGCGACTAAAAATCTGATTTCAAAAGGCTGTTAACAAAAGATCAATTTGTAGCGGCAGGAAAAACATGGAATACTATTTCTGTGAGGATTCAATATGATTGCACTGACAAAAACTCAAGCACGGGAATTTATTCTTGCCAAACAAGGCTTGATAGGTAGCTATCGCTTTATCGGCAAGGAAGGTGCTTACGCCTATGTTCGTCAGGCAGGTTGTATCCAGTATGATCCTGTGGATGTTTGCGGGAAGAACGCCGAACTGACACTCCAGTCGCGGGTGAAAGGTTTTCGAAAGTCCATGCTGTCTGACCTTTTATATAAGGATCGGCTCCTGGTGGACTATGCTGATAAAGAACTCTCCATTTGGCCAGCGGAGGATTGGCCGTATTTCTCCCAATATCGGGAACGCAGCCGGTCTCTCGGTACAACTTTTCCCGGACTTGCGGAGTTGGAACGTGAGGCTCTTGCATATATTCAGGCAAACGGTCCGGTTTCGAGCGATCAATTGCCTGTGGACGGCGAGATCTTCTGGCATTCTTCCATGCATTGGAGTGGAAATTGGCATGAGAAGTCGCAAGCGGCGAGATCCGTGCTGGAGCAACTATACACCGATGGAACGCTTATTATTCACCACAAAAACGGCTCCAGGAAGTTTTATGATCTGGCGGAACGATATCTGGACTCGTCTTTGCTGGCAGCGAATCATCCTTTTGCAGATGAAAAGGCAGAGCTATGCTGGCGAGTTTCGCGACGGATAGGTGCAGTAGGACTTCTTTGGGATAAAAATTCAACCGCCTTTCTGGGTATCAGGATGAATGCAGAGCAGCGCAAGTCTGTGCTTTCCGAGCTTGAATCGTCCGGTGTGATTCTGCCGGTTCAAGTCGAAGGTATTAAAACACCATTCTATTGCCTCGCAGAAGATGAACCGCTGTTGCAGGCAGTTCTTGAAGGATTGTTCGACAAGAAAGCGCGTATGGAATTCTTGGCTCCTCTTGATCCGATGCTCTGGGATAAGGCGCTGATCACTGCACTCTGGAATTTCCGATACTCCTGGGAAATCTACACTCCGGCAGACAGGCGCAAATACGGTTATTACACCTTGCCGATTCTCTGGGGAGAAGAATTTATCGGAAGGATTGAGGCAGCAGCTGATCATAAGGCTAATATACTTCATGTCAAAAACATCTGGCTCGAACCGGGTATACACCGAACCAAAAAACTGCAAACTGCCCTTAATCGGACGATATGCCGCTTTTCCGAATTTAATGATTGCTCGGCTGTGGAAACATCCGGATAAGATAAGGAAAACGCACAAATAGCTGACCCGAAGCGAGACTTGTAAATCCGCTTCGGGCTGCTGTTTTTCTGTTTTTTCTATGGTTGCCGGGGTAAATCTGACGACTAATATTCTAAAGCAGGGATAAGCATATATTCACTCGCCCAGATTGAAACACTCCTTTTTGAAAAGTCTGAGTTCCAGCTGATAAAGCCGCGAAGTCACGTTTACGGCTTCCTGGATGATCTCATCCAGCGTGGCAGCCGGACAGGCTGCGTTTGCGTTCAAAACAACCGCAATGTCGGTGCAGGGGTTTTCAAAGCGACGCGTAATCTCGATCGGGCGATTCACACCGAGCAAATCCACTTTGCCGTAATCTCCCTCCGGTTCCCAGGCCAGCAGCTTCATATGGGGAATCTCATAGTCCCATGCCTGCAGCTCCGCCTGCACCATACGGGCGATGTCGGAAAGATATTCAGTGCCGTCAAAGTCGTTGCAGCAAACCTGAGCAACGTATTCCAGATAATACTCGGTCAGCTGATCCATGGCATTCTGCAGATTCTTGTCCTCATAGTCAATGTCAGGATGCTTCATCGACGCCTTGTCCCGAATCAGAGCCTGGGAAAGCTCTTCAAGTCCTTCCCCTGTCATAGCGCTGATCGTAATGACGCTGGCCTTCGGATAGTGATCGGCAAGCCACGCCCTGTCCGCTTCCAGCTCTGCCGGTTCAAGCAGATCGCGTTTATTAAGCACGATCAGGTCTGCCTCCATCAGCTGTGCGTGCAGGATATACGCCATATCGTCTCCCTGCCCGCTCCTCAGGATTTCTGCATTCCTCGGTTCGATAAGTACCGTGAAGGGTCCGAGATCAAACTGATCAGGATATTCTTTGCTCAGTCCATGATAGACATGCTCGAGCGCCCCGACGCCGAAGCCGGGAATATCCGAAACAACAAGATCACAGCCACTGTCATAATATTCGTTCAGTCTCTGAGTCAATACGTCATGGCAGAAACAGATGCATTCGTTGGTAATCTGGGACGCATTCACGCCGCTGAGCCTAGCCAGCCGGTCATCGGCCAATGTCACGCCTTCCCCCAGATCATTAGAGATCATGGCGGCTTTACCATGATAGGCACTGTAGTACCTGGTCAGGGCCATCATGGTCGTGGTCTTCCCCGATCCGAGGAAGCCGCTGAATACTGCAAATTTTCTCATAAGTCAGTCTCCATGGATGCATTATTGTTGTAATTTGTTGTGAAGACAGTATAATTTTTATGTTGATAAAATTCAATATAAAGTTCGATTCTTTTCAGCATCCAAGCTGTTACTCTCTTTTCACAGCATCATTTCACGGATCTTTTATTGACATGGCGATGTTATATGGTAAAATGTTTCATACAGATAGTGAACCGTTAGGCAAAGCTGATATAGGGAAATTGAATGGGTACGAAAGGCCTGGTGGTATGGACTCCGAACTGAAAAGCTTTATCAAGATATTTTTCACCGGATGCCTCTGGGGTACAATCGGGCTTTTTGTTAAACTGATGGAAGCTCAGGGCTCCTCGTCATCGTATACGAGTTTTCTCAGATTGTTTTTCGGCTTTTTTCTGCTGGTCATTCTTACCCTGATTTTTGAAGGGCCGAGAGCGTTCCTGATCGGCCGAAGAACACTGTTTTCCTGTATCTTACTAGGGATTGTCTGTCAGGGCATCTTTAATATTCTGTACAGCAGTTCGATCAGTATGAACGGGATATCTGTCGGTTCTGTGCTGTTGTATACCGCACCGATATTCACAAGCATCACTTCCATACTGCTTTTCAAAGAAAAGCTGAATCTTCTGAAATGGTTCGCATTGCTGATCAATGTAGTCGGATGCACACTCACCGCAACCGGCGGGGATTTCAGTGCTGCAGTCCTCGCTCCGCTTGGAATTCTGATTGGTGTTGGTTCCGGTTTCACTTATGCAATGACTGCCGTCTTCGGTAGGATTGCCATGCGGGAAGAATCTTCACCGTTTGCTGTGGCTGCATACAATGTGTTGTTTGGCTGTATCTTTGTGGCAATCTTCAGCCGTCCATGGGTGGCTGTGGAAAACCCGTTCAACCCGAAGCTGATTCTGCTTGGTCTCCTCTTCGGCCTTATTCCAACGGCGCTGGCGTATAGTTTCTATTTCAACGGGCTTTCAGAAATCACACAGACAAGCAAAGTTCCGGTAGTAGCTTCAGTCGAACTGGTAGTCGCTACAATCATTGGAGTTTTTGCCTTTGCTGAAACCATCAATACTTTCAAATTTTTTGGTATTCTTCTGGTTCTTCTTTCAATCTTTCTGTTCAGCAGGAAAAGCAATTCTTGAACTGAAAAGTACATCCGTATTATTTTGTTGTCATAATTTAGTTTTCATATTATAGTTTCAGATTATTATATTCCTCTTGTCGGGCTGCAGGTTTGGCATGTGACAATTCTGTGATTGTTTGAATGTTATCCTATGCTCGCAACTGGAAAATAAACGAAATTACTGGAAAGGGGTATCTACCATGAAAAACGAAAAAAACTATAATGAATCACCATTGACGCCTGAACAGCTGGAAACCATTTCAGGTGGTATGATTGTGGATGACGGGGACGGGAAGAAGTTCTGGCTTGTGCGCCAGAACGGGACTGTTATCTCTCCGGTTCCCGGATTGGAAAATGCTGTGGAATTTGCAAAAGCCTATAGGGAAAGCACCAGAGTCGTCACCCAGGAAGAGTATAAAAAACTCTTCGGAAGAGATCTCGTCTGGTAACTTTACAGAAAGCTGAATATGTGGTAATATGCTTTTAATTGCGACAGGTATTCGATGAATCATATGCCATATTATCCCAAACAATAATTGGAATCAAAAAGGAGATCCGTATGGAAACAAAAACATTCAGAAAAAACGAAGTCATTTTCGAAAAAGGTGCTCCCGGCGACTGCATGTATGAAGTAGACAATGGAAAGGTTGGCATTTATTCCAACTACGGAACACCGGAACAGAAGCTTCTGACGGAGTATTTCCCGGATCAGTACTTCGGTGAAATGGGTCTGCTGGATCATGCACCCCGCTCCGCTACCGCAGTTGCCATGGAGGACGGGACCTGCCTCACTCCTGTTACCGAAGATGGTTTTGAAGCCTATTTCAAAGAGAATCCGATGCGTGTAGTAATGGTGGTGCAGCAGCTGAGCCACAATCTCCGGAAGAGAACAAACGAATATATAGACGTCTGTGGTAAGATCAAGGAACTGACAGAAAAGGAGGCTCAGGCATGAAAGTAAACGAATACAGAAAAGACGAAGTGATTTTCCGGCAGGGGGATTATGCAACCACCTTTTACAGGATTCTCGGCGGCAATGTCGGTGTATTTGTCTTCTACGGCACAGAAAATGAAAAGCAGCTGACCACCCTTCACGAGGGCGAGTATCTCGGAGAAATGGCTATTATTGAAGCCTATCCCAGAAGCGCAACTGCGGTTGCCCTGGAAGACGGAACAAAACTGGAAGAAATCGATGAAAAAGAGTTTTCCGATTATTTCTCCGATCGCACAGGAGACCTGCTCCAGATTATGCGTCAGATGGCCCAGCGCCTGAGAGACCGCACAGACGATTTTGAAGATGCATGCCGCACGCTCGATGAGCTTCAGAAGACCTCCGGAGAGCCGGAAAAGCGCAGCAAATCTCTGATGGATAAAATCATGGAAGCCATCTACATCTATAATGAGGCTATGTACATCGAGCGCTGACCATTCAGTGTGCAGAATTATTTTATAAACGATATACCAGATACGTTTTCGGCTTTCGTCCTGCGGGGCGAAAGCCGTCTTTGAATGACAGGAGAACCAGATGGATCGAGAACAGCAGATACAAAACCGCATTATTTCTGATCTCTCGGAAGGGGTCATGGTGATACGCTTTGACGGCGTGGTCGAGTATGTAAATGACGCAGCTTTGACCATTCTTCACAAAAAGCCGGAAGATCTCATAGGGCTTTCCTTTGCACGGGCTTTTTTCACGGATGTGAATAATGATACCTTTATTCAGTGTGCACTTGATGTGATCTACCGGAAGGCAAGAAGGCATGAATGCTATGTGCCCTATAACACAGGTGAAACAACCAGACAACTTCGTATAGTTTCCTCCTACCTGACAGACGGGGATACTGCGACCGGAATCATTTTCGTTATCAGTGACATCACGGAGCTTGAGGAACTGCGGGACGCTGTAAAGGCTATGGAGACCATTCGCGGTCTTAATCAGCAGCTGGAAATGCGTAATCAGCTCCTGCAGGAAACTTTCGGCAGATATCTGTCCGACGATATCGTGCGTGAGATTCTGGAAGCGCCTGACGGATGGAAGCTGGGCGGGCAAAAAAGGAAACTGACCGTCCTGATGAGTGACCTTCGTGGCTTTACTGCGATGTCGGAACGCATGAGACCGAAAGATCTGATTGACATGCTGAACCATTATTTCGGTGAGATGTACGAGGAGATCATGCGTTACCATGGCACACTGATTGAGTTTTTGGGTGACGGTATGATGGTTATCTTCGGTGCTCCCGCTGCGACGGACACGCATGCCGCTGACGCTGTTGCTGCTGCCGTTGGTATGCAGAAGCGGATGCCTGCATTGAACCTCTGGAATGTGGAACACGGTTATGAACCGCTCGGCATGGGTATCGGCATTAACACCGGCTCTGTCATTCTAGGGAACATTGGCTCAGAGCGCCGTACAAAGTATGGGGTGCTCGGGGCAGTCGTAAACCTGGCAGGAAGAATTGAGAGCTATACCACCGCAGGACAGATTCTGATCTCTCCGGACACCCGCAAAGCCATCCGTGAAAAACTGGAGATTGGGGAGACCATCCATGTCTCTCCCAAGGGTGTAACCGGAAAGATCGCCCTCTCTGAAGTCATCGGTATCGGTGATCCTTACGGCGTAAGGCTGGAGGAGAGCTTTTCCTGCGAACTCCAAACACTGGAAACCCCGGTTCCTGTATCTTATATGGTTTTGGAAGACAAGGCAGTCGATGACGAGGAACAGAATGCTGTCATCCTCGCGCTCTCAGAGGCGGAAGCTGTTCTGGAAACGGATGTGCCCCTTGTACCATACCAGAATCTGTGTCTTGAGATCGGCGGAAGCCTGTATGTCAAGGTGAAGGAAACGGACGGCACCCGCTCCCGGATTTATTTCACGGCCAAACCTCCCTGTTTCAAAGCCTGGATGGAACAGGCTGTGGCAGTAGCCTCTGTCGTGCAGGAGGGTTCAGAAACATGACGAAACCGGTATTTCAACTCACGGTGCTTGGTTCACGCGGATCCATGGCATCCGGCCGGGCAGACTTTGCACTTTTCGGAGGCGATACCTCCTGCTATATGGTTCGTGCCGGCGATGAAACCGTATTTCTCGATGCCGGCAGCGGCATTGTGACGGCTCCTGCAAGTTATCCGAAGCCTCCTGTGATTCTTCTCTCCCACCTGCATCTTGACCATGTTATGGGGCTGGGGATGTTCCCCGGCCTCTCAAACAGATCGCAGAAAAGTACCCTGTATATTCCGTTCTGTGCAGATGCTGCTCTGGCGGAAGCAAAGATGGACCGGGTTTTTATCCCTCCTGTCTGGCCTCTGAAACTGACTGAACTCGAGGGTGATTTAATGATCCTGCCGATGCCGAAATCTCTGAAAATCGGTTCACTCCAGGTAGATTCGATACCCGGCTGTCATCCGGATGGCTGCCTTGTTTTCCGGCTTCGCTATCTGGGAAAAACCATCGTCTATGCAACAGACTTTGAAGCTTCGGAGCCTTCCTTCTCTGCTTTGGCCGCTTTTGCTGAAAAAGCGGATCTCCTCTTGTATGACGCTCAGTTCGATGAATCGGAATATGAAAGTAGGAAAGGCTTCGGCCACTCAACCGCTGCGAAAGGGCTGGAACTCATGCAAAACAGCGGCGCAAAACAGCTTCTGCTGGTTCACCATGCCCCGGGCAGTACCGACACTATCCTCTTGCAGCGGGAAAAAAAGCTTCCGAATGTCAATGCCTCCTATGCCCGCGAAGGGCAGACCATTACTCTCCTCGGTGAACCGGACTGAATCATCAGCAAAAGCTCTTCTTTTCTTCTTTATCACATTAGCACAAAAAAGTATCGTGGGTTTCTGTCATTTTTTGTCAATCCGGGAGAAAGTGTTTTTCTTGCTTGACAAATGTGAAAAAATCGATTATGATCTCGCCCAAGATAGAGGCGCGAGGTTCATCAGTACGCTCCAGGTCGGAAGCAGCATCTTCCGGAGCCGAAAGGGGACATCGCCGAAGCGGGAATAAGCGGCTGCGCTTTTCTCAGCTGGGTCGCCGGACAATATCCGGCGGACTGTCACGTAAGTGGAGCGCTATCGAGTACAAAAGCCCGTTTCCGGTTCCTGCAGGCCGAAATCGGTAAGTTATATCTGCTTTTTGTGCCGTAAATGCTCTGCGAGCGTTTACGGCTTTTTCATTTGCGCTTCTGTCAAATTTATTTTTTAAAGGAGAATCCGAAATGAACACTTCCAGAAGATTTTTATCCATGATCCTTGCTCTGCTTTTTTTATTGTCTTTTGCCGTCGCCGCTTCTGCGGAACCGGCTGATGATCTCGCCTATCTCAACAGCCAGCTCCGTGTCGGCATGGAGTGTGCCTATGCCCCCAGCAACTGGCAGGAATCCGAAGCCTCCGAAACTAACGTTCCGATTGAGAATGTCCCCGGTGCCTACGCGGAAGGCTATGATGTACAGATCGCCCGTATCGTGGCGGATTATCTCGGTCTTGAACTTGTCATTGTGAAGATGGATTGGGACGGCCTGATTCCCGCTCTGAATGAAGGACAGATCGATGCTATCATCGCTGGCATGGCAGACACCGCAGCCCGTCGCGAAGCCATTAACTTCTCCGATCCGTACCACTCCACGATTTACGGCATGATGGTCAATGCCGGCTCTCCCTTTGAAAATGCCACCAGCATTCAGGACTTCAGCGGTGCCAGCGTCCTCGGTCAGAGAGACACAATGCTCGACGTTGTGATTGATCAGATTGAAGGAGTCAACCACTTGACAGCCGTTGCAAGCGTGCCCGATATGATAGCCCGTCTTAACCAGGGTGCCTGCGATGCCATCACTGTTAACATGGAAAGCGTTCCGGTTTATCTCGCAGCCAACCCCGATTTTGTTGCCATCAGTTTTGCGGAAGGACAGGGCTTTGATCTCGGCTTTACCGGTTCCTGCATTGGCCTTCGCCAGAGCGATGAAGCGCTGCTTGCACTCGCAAACGAAGCCCTTGCCACTGTCGATCAGGAGACCCGCGACGCCATGTGGGACACTGCTGTGAACAGCCAGCCCGCCTGAGCAGAATAAAAAAGCTTTTTGCCCCGGAGCCGTATAGCTCCGGGGCAAAGAAAGGAAATACCGGTTATGAAACAACAATCCGGGACCAGTTTTCTCACCCGTGATTATCGCTATCTTTATCTTGGCGGAAGTATCCTCGCACTGCTTGGGCTCAGCCTGTTGAACAGAGAGGCACATCCATACAGCTTTCTGACGGTTTCAAACTTGCCCGGCACGATTTGCAGTGTGATCTTCTGGGCTTTTCTTGCATTCAGTGCTGTAGCATTGGTTGTCAAGCTCTCTCACTGGAAGAACTACTCCGATACCGTTATGAAGCATCCTTCCGTTGTCCGTGCAAGTCGCTGGGCCTCTTATCCGGTAGCCGTTGCCTGCATCCTGGTCCTGTTCGACCGCGTGCTGCTTCGGTTTGTGTATACAGTGAAGCTGTGTGTAGGGCTGGAGAAAAATCCTCAGAACTTCGGATCTTCCATGATTTATATGAGCCTGAAGGGGAAAGATATGCTTCTCACGGGTATCTGGACAACTGTCCGGATTGCTCTTTTGGGTACTGCAATTGCTTTTATTCTTGCAATTCTCATGGTCTTCCTCCGGATTCAGGAACCTGATAAAAGGGATAATGATGCCGTCAAAGCCCTGAAATGGATTGCCAGCCATTTCGCCCGGGTTTATGTGTTTGTCATACGCGGCACCCCCATGATGGTGCAGGCTCTGATTTTCTATTATTTTGGTTTCAATCTTTTCAAGCGTACCAGTATGACCGTTACCGAGATCAACCACGTCTGGAGCTTTTTCATCTCCGGTCTGTGCACAGTTTCGCTCAACTCCACCGCTTACCTTACTGAGGTCCTGCGCGGAGGAATTCTGGCGGTTGACAAAGGCCAGACGGAGGCTGCACGCTCTCTTGGCATGACCAATTGGCAGACGATGATCCGTGTGGTGTTCCCGCAGGCTGTGAAGAATTCCATACCGGCTATCGGCAACGAATTCATTATCAACATTAAGGATTCTTCCGTGCTTTCGGTCATCGGTGTGATGGATCTGATGTATGCTACGAAATCCGTTAGCGGCATCTATTTCCGTTCTCTGGAAATCTATTGTGTTGCGGCTATCCTGTACCTGATTCTGACCTGGTTGTCCTCGCTTCTGCTCCGCTGGCTGGGCAAAAAGCTGGATATGCCCGTCAAAGGTATTCCCAGTTCAAATTAGAGGAGATCCAATATGGATGAATGTGTGCTGAAAATCGAAAAGCTGGAAAAATCCTTCGGAGACCTTCATGTTCTCAAGGGCATCGATCTCGAAATACAGAAGGGCGAGGTCGTCTGTATCATCGGGGCCTCGGGTTCGGGAAAATCCACATTGCTGCGCTGTATCAATCTTCTGGAGGAAGCGGACTCCGGCTCCATCTGGTTTGACGGACAGAATCTGATGGATCTTCATGTCAACCTCAATGCACTCCGCCAGAAGATCGGCATGGTCTTCCAGAGCTTTAATCTTTTCAATAATAAAAATGCGCTTGACAACTGTACGCTCGCTCCCATGACGGTACGTAAAATTTCCCGCGCCCAGGCGGAGGAGACAGCAATTCGCAATCTCAAAACCGTCGGGCTCGGCGATTTTATCTATGCGGATTCCACGCGTCTCTCCGGCGGGCAGAAACAGCGTGTCGCCATCGCCCGGGCACTGTGCATGGAGCCTGAGATCATGCTGTTTGATGAGCCAACCTCCGCACTCGATCCCGAAATTGTCGGTGAAGTACTTGATGTTATGAAAGAACTTGCTGCCGAAGGCATGACCATGGTGGTTGTGACGCATGAAATGGCTTTCGCCCGCGAGGTGAGCGACCGGGTTGTCTTTATGGACCAGGGTGTCATTCTGGAACAGGGCAGCCCGGAGGAGATATTCGTTCATCCGAGGAATGACCGCACAAGAGAATTCCTCAGCCGTTATCTGGAGGACAAGGATCCATGAACCCTGTCGGAGACTTTTTTGCCGCTGAAGATCTCTACCCGGATCTCGATATCGGCCGGGCAGTTGAACATCTGTCCGCCGCCATCCGCTGCGAAACCGTGAACCATGTTGACCACAGCCTAACGGATTTCACCGAATTTGACCGCCTGCACGTTCTTATAAAAGAGAGTTTTCCTGCAGTCATGGAACATGGCACTTTTGAGCAGATTGGTCATTCTCTGCTTATCACCATACCAGGCTGTGAACCCGAACTTCGGCCCTGCCTCTATATGTCCCATCAGGATGTTGTTCCTGTTATCCGCGGCACGGAGCAGGACTGGACGTATGATGCCTTTTCCGGGGCTGTGGCGGACGGATATATCTGGGGTCGTGGTACGCTGGATATCAAAGATATGGTTTTCGGGATTCTGGAGGCAGCGGAGTATCTGCTTTCCCATGGATGTCAGTTCAGGCGCACCGCCTATCTCGCTTTCGGCGATGATGAGGAGACTCTGAATCAGGGGGCACTTGCAATAGCAAAAACGCTGCAAAACCGCGGCGTGCATCTGGAGTTTCTGCTGGATGAGGGCGGCGGAGAAATAGAAGACGGGGCCGCTTTCGGCGCCCCCGGAGTCATTGTCTCTCACATTAACCTGATGGAAAAAGGCTATGCCGATCTGGAGCTCTCGGTGGAAAGTGCAGGCGGCCATTCCAGCTGTCCCTGGGGAGGCAGCTCCCTGGAGCGCCTTGCCCGCGCCATCACGGCCATCACTGATCATCCTTTCTTGCCCCGCATGCCGGAACCGCTCCTGGCTACCTTTGAGACACTCGCTCCCTTTATTACGGAAGAACCACTGCGTTCACTGGTGCAGGATGTTCACGCCAACAGTGTTGCCATAGCAGCATGCTGTCTGGAGAAAAAGAAAACCTTTCCCTACGTGACAACGACCATTGCCCCAACCATGATAGAAGGCGGGAGCTCTGCCTGCAACGTGCTGCCCCAGAATATGCGCGCCGTTATCAATTTCCGCCTCAACCGGGGGGAGACGACAGAAAGCGTCATGGCGCATTGTCGCAGTGTAGTGCAGGACGAAAGCATTTCTCTCCGTTTCCTGCAGGCAAACAATCCATCATCCACAGCCCGCTGTGACGGTTCCGGATACCGCTGGCTTACGGAAGCGCTCTCCGTCTTTTACCCGGATGTGCTGTTCGTTCCCGCTCTCACGGCTGGAGCAACCGACGCCCGTCAGTATGAACGCATCTGCGACACCTGCCTGCGCTGCAGCCCCTTTATGGCAGAACCCGATGAAGTCCACACAGGAGTGCACGGTACAAACGAGCGTATCCCCATCCGCTCCTACGCACAGGGCATTCGTGTTCTGATCCGTCTGATGGAACTTGCAAATCTGTAAGATAACTCTATGGATTGATCAGTTTACCATCCAGATATCGGGCCACTATATTTCTGTCATCTCCTCCGTAGCAGAAGCGTTCCAGCTTTTCTTCCGGCGTCAGTGGTGAAAAGTCATCTTCCAGCCCATCGAGTACAAGCGCATTGAAGCGGTATCCCGGTTCCAGCGAGCCTACTCTGTCAAAGATGCTTCCGCCTTCCTTCGTTGCCATATAAAACGCTCTTGCAAACGAGAGCTGTCCGTTTCCCTCCGGCTGGAAGAACGCTTTCAGCTTGGATAGCTGTACTGCTCTCGATACCTGACGGTAGACAGCCGTCCCTGGCCCTGCACCGATGTCCGTTCCGAGTGCAATGGGAAGCTCACGTTTTCCCAATGCGTCGGCCGGCATAATCCCGGCAATGATATTGGCGGTTGCATCCGGGCAGTGGACGGAAATGCTCTTCGTTTTTTTCAGGATCTCTATGTCTTCACCGGTTGGAAAGATCACATGTGCGAAAACGGAAGGCCCATATTCCAGAAGCCCTGCCTGTTCATAAATTGCCGCTTCACAGCGATAACCTGGGAAAAGATCTTTCGTCCATGCTGCCTCGGCAATGGATTCCACTAAATGCGTCTGTACTCCGCAGGCGTATTTTTTAGCGAGTTTTCCCAACCCCTGTATCAGGGTCTCTGAACATGTTGGTGCAAAACGCGGTGTAAGAATCGGCTGAACGGTTCTGGCACCCTGGTGTTCCCGGAGAAATCGTTCTGTGTTTCGCAGCGAGTTTTCAGTCGTTTCACAGAGATACTCCGGTGAATTGCAGTCCATGTTCACAACTCCGGTATAGGCATACAAGCCTCTCTCCGCAAGTTTCTCAAAAAGATAATCCGATGCTTCATAATGAATCGTTGTAAAGATGCTTGCATGAAAGGTTCCGTGACGGATCAGATCTGCGACCAGCGTGTCATATACCATTTTCGCATAAGACAGATCAGCAAATTTTGTCTCCTGCGGGAAAGTGTAATCCATCAGCCAGTCAAACAGCAGTTTGTCCATTCCGATTCCCCGCTGTGCATACTGAGAAGCATGAATATGCAGGTCGGAAAACGCCGGAATGATAAGTGCATTTCCGTAATCCTGCACCGGCAGCTCTGCAAGTTCCTCCGGCAGGTTTTTCAGTACATTCTTCACAAAACCGTCTTCCACCAGGATGTTTGCTCCCGGAAAAGCCGCCAGTTTGTCCCTCTCAGCAGCATAGACTACCGTCCCCCGATAGATTGAAATACTCATTCTCTTCTCCTGTCTGATTAACTTTGTCAATTATAGTTGTTTATTAGTATTGCAAAATGATTAGCGATTATATATTCCCACTTCATACATATAGAAAAAAACTGAAAAATCTTCATTTTCAGCGTTTTTGGGCAAAATAATACTTGCATTTTTTCAAAGCTTTTTGTATTATATACGAAATTCAATTAATATTGGTTTGAAATGGAGGCCAGCATGGATAAACGTATCATCCGAACAAAGCGTGCTATCCGCTCCGCTTTTCTTGATCTTCGGAAAGAGCAGCCCCTCGAAGAAATAAAAGTGATTGATATCTGTGCCCTGTCTGTTATCAATAAAACAACCTTTTATAAATACTATACAGATATTTTTGATCTTAATGCCGCAATTGAGAATGAGGTCTTTACGTCTTTTATGGGAGATTTTAAGGAATTTCATTCACTCTTCATCAATACCAGTGGCTTTATTCAGAATATGAATGATGCCTTAGTGAAGCAGGGGCCGATTTTCAATACTCTTTTTTCCGACCGTGTAGATAAGTTCTTCAGTATGCTGGAGCGCGCTATGAAAGCCTATTATCTGGAAAATCCTCCATCGAATCTTTCTCTCCTGAAGACTGATTTTATTCTGGCCGGGGTCATCCATACCTTTAAAGAGATGCAGCTGAATCGGAATTACGATCTCGACCTTTTGATTCGGGAACTTGAAGAGATTATCCGGGCTGTCTCTGTATACTCAGGTCAGTAATTGGATTTATTCTGTTTGCTTTTACAAAAGCTGCCGTGTTAACGGCAGCTTTTTGCATTTCTCATGGATAAAGAGGGAAGCTTCTGCAAAGTTCCAGCACCTGTTCTTTTGCTGCCGGCACAGCCTCTTCCCCGCGCTCGATCAGATCCGCGATGAGCCGTCCGATTATGTGCATTTCATTCTCTTTCATACCTCTCGTCGTGACGGCAGGAGTTCCGAGGCGAACGCCCGATGTAAGTTTTACTCCCTGTGTATCAAAAGGAATCGTATTCTTGTTTGCCGTGATATTTGCTGCATCGAGCAGTTCCTGTACGGCATATCCGGTTTTTCCTTTGCTCATACAGTCCGCAAGCATCAGATGGTTATCTGTTCCTCCCGATACAAGGCGGATTCCATCCTTCATCAGCTCCGCTGCCAGTGCCTGGGCATTGTCTGTAATCTGCTGCTGATACTGTCGGAATTCGGGTTTCAGTGCTTCACCGAAAGCAACCGCCTTTCCTGCAATCACATGCATCAGAGGTCCTCCCTGCGAACCGGGAAATACACCGGAATCGATCTTCCTGGCAAGCTCTTCTCTGCAGAGGATAATGGCACCCCTCGGTCCGCGCAGTGTCTTGTGCGTTGTTGTTGTCACCACGTCAGCATACGGCACAGGGGACGGATGAATCCCGGCGGCAACCAGACCTGCAATATGCGCCATATCCACCATCAGGTAAGCACCGGCAGCATCGGCAATTTCACGCATTTTGGCCCAATCGATAACACGCGGATAAGCGCTTGCTCCTGCAATAACGATGCGTGGTTTGTTTTCTTCTGCAATCCGGATCGCCGCTTCATAGTCAATCGTCTCTGTCTCCGGTGAAACACCATAAAAAACGGATTGGAAATATTTTCCGGAAATGGATGCTCTGGATCCGTGTGTGAGGTGTCCTCCATGGGAAAGATCAAGCCCCATAATGACATCTCCGGGTTTCAGAAGAGCGAGATAGACCGCTGTGTTAGCCTGGGATCCGGAATGCGGCTGCACATTCACATGCTCCGCTCCGAAAAGGGCTTTCGCCCGTTCCTGTGCAATGACTTCCACTTCATCCACATACTGGCATCCGCCGTAGTAACGTGCGCCGGGATAACCTTCCGCATACTTATTGGTCAGATGGCTCCCGACTGCTTCCAGCACAGCTTCACTGACGAAGTTCTCGGAAGCAATCAGCTCAATATGATCGCGCTGACGTTCCAGTTCCCTCTGCATTGCCTCATATACTTCAATATCCTGCGCCTTGACATGTGAATAGTTCAACATTAGAGTTTCTTTCTCCTTATATTATATTACATATTTTATTTTGTTCAGAATCTTCCCGTCTTCATAATACTCATAGGAGCAGTAAAACAGAACAGTTTCTGTCCCGTCCGGATGGCGAATTCTCTCTGAAACTGGATTTTGCCGGGCATCATATTCCACTGTTGTAACGGTTTTCTCCGGCGGTCTGCCGACAGATGATCTCAGCACAGTCGTTATCGTGATATTCCCGGCCGTGTTATACTCGTAGAAGGTTTGTGTCGTTCCCTCTCCCGCATATTCCGTAACCGAATTCAACATCCCGTTGTCGGCATATTCATATACCTTCCTGGTCAAAATGTTATCGTCCTTGATTTCATCAGAGGAATAAACGGTGTCGCTGACAATACTTCCTGTCTCATTATACTCCAGGATCTCCATACTGATTACATTTCCGAGTGCATCTGTTTTTGTCTGCTTTGTCAGCCTGTTCTCTCCGTCATAGACAAATGTCCGCGTTTCAAACAGGCGGAAAGTCTCCCCGTCACTGCTATGTGAATACCGGTCCACCAGCAGGTTTCCTGCCTCATCATACTCGTATTCGTCCGTTTCATAATTGTTCGGAGCCGAATACTTCTTATCCCTGGCAGTTCCGTCTTCATTATAATTCGTGATCGTCTCTTCTTTACCGCTGTAAGAATACCCGTTCTCCGCCGGAATCATACTGACAATTCTTTCCGAACCTAGTTTATTCTTCTGATAGGTCCAGTAATAGACCGTCCTCGTTCCGCCGTTCTCATCGTAGAGAACCCTTTGCGTGCAGTTATCCCCGCTGTAAAGATAAGCCTCAATAGCCTTGTTCTCTCCAAGGCCTCCGCCGTTTTTGCGGATCGTCGAGATCCTTCCGGCATCATTATAGCTGTATTCAATGCTGTAACTGATTTCAGCCTTTCCGTCGTTATACCGGTAAAAATCCTCCTTCTGGATTTTTCCGGTCCTGTTGTAGGCTTCAATGGAGGAAATCTTCGGTGCAGGTACTGCTGTCGGTGAAGCTGTCGTCATGCTCGGGTCCTGATTTCCGGTGTTCCCGCATCCCGTCATTATCAAAAGAGACAAAATGCACAAACAATACATAAAGATTCGATTCATTCTTCTCTATTCCTATCATAGGTCAGCTCTTGTTGGATCACGGAAAATATGATAATATACTATAACATAGGATTACCGAGAACTCAATAAACGTTTTCCAAACTCCGCATGAATAGTTATTCTCGACATTTAGTGTGTAACATATTTCTTGATAAAGGAGAAATCTACAATGCAAAGCACACGAAGCAACTATACCGCCTCAGATACAGCCGCTGTTCTCCAGGGTATAGCCCCGGATGGCGGTCTGTTCGTTGATCCCGATATTGCATCCCGTCCGTTTGATGTCGCAGGATGCCTTCAGCTTCCCTATATCGGGATGGCAGAGAAAATCTTTTCTCACCTTCTTCCCGGATTTCGTGAAAAAGCCGGAGAAATAGCGTCTGTCTATCCGGGCAAGTTTTCTTCGGAAAAAATAACACCTCTCACAAAGGTCGGTGAAGACTACGCTCTTGAGCTTTATCACGGCCCCACCTCTGCTTTTAAGGATGTTGCGCTTTCTGTTCTCCCGCTGTTTATCACCGCTGTCAAAGAAATGGAAGGGATCGAAAAGCAGATCTCCATTCTGACAGCCACTTCCGGGGATACCGGAAAAGCAGCACTGGAAGGCTTTCATGATGTCCCCGGCACTGATATCACAGTCTTCTTCCCGGATGACGGTGTCTCCCCTATGCAGAAAGCGCAGATGGTCACGCAGGTGGGAAGCAATGTCCGTGTCTGTGCCGTTCGCGGCAACTTTGATGACTGTCAGCGTGGCGTAAAAGAAGCCTTTGCCTGCTTCGGCAAAACGGCTCGCGAAGACAGCAGCCGCATTCTTTCATCTGCAAACTCCATCAATATCGGCAGGCTTGTTCCGCAGGTGGTCTACTACTTCTCTGCTTATGCACAGCTTATGGAATCAGAAAAAAACCGCTTCGGTGATCCGGTTGACTTCGTTGTTCCCACCGGTAACTTCGGCGATATCCTTGCAGGCTATCTTGCTCGTGAAATGGGGCTTCCGGTCGGCCGCCTCATCTGTGCTTCCAATGCCAACAATGTCCTGACGGATTTTATTTCTACCGGAGTTTATAACCGGTGCAGACCCTTCCTGAAGACAAGTTCTCCTTCTATGGATATTCTTATCTCCTCCAATCTGGAAAGGATGCTCTTTTATGCCTCCCGCGGAGATACGTCTCTTGTTTCTTCCCTGATGCAATCCCTGAATACGGAAGGTACTTACACGCTCACCGGTGAGCCGCTGAAACGGATCCAGTCTGTCTTTTCTGCCGGCTGCTGCACCGAAGCAGAGACGTCCGATACAATAGCTGAACTCTGGAATCAGCATCACTGGCTTAGCGATACCCATACAGCGGTCGGATTTTCGGTTCTGAAAAAATACCGTGCAGATCCTGCCTATACCGGGAATCCCTGTGTGGTTCTCTCTACCGCATCCCCGTTCAAATTCCCGGCAACAGTCCTCTCTGCAATCGGAGGTATTCCTTCCCCGGATGAATTTGAAACCGCCTTCCTCCTCTCTGAGAAAACCGGTATTCCGGTTCCGCAGAATATCTCTGATCTGAGAAAGAAACCGGTTCTTCATACTGACCTTGTTGACAAGTCAGAAGTTGTTTCCTATGCATTATCATAAATTAGGGAGGAATCTGTCATGACTATCGTATGCCTCGATATGGAAAGCGTTTTAACCCCTGAAGTTTGGATTGCTTTTTCTGAAGCGAGCGGTATCCCGGAGCTTCGCCGTACAACGCGTGACGAGCCTGATTACGACAAGCTGATGCGCTGGAGAATCGCTATCCTGAAAGAACATGGCCTTGGTCTTAAAGAGGTTCAGGACGTGATATCCACCATAGATCCGCTTCCGGGTGCTCCGGAATTTGTCGCCAAGTTGCGTGAACGTGTTCAGGCTGTTATCCTCAGTGATACATTTGAGGAATTTGCATCTCCCCTGATTAAAAAACTCGGTATGCCGCCAATCCTGTGTAATTCTCTCGAAGTCTCCCCTTCTGGCCAGATTCTTTCTCATAAAATGCGTATTTCTCATTCAAAGCTTTCTTCCGTCAGAGCTTTTCAGAGCATAAACTATGATACTATCGCAGTTGGCGACAGCTACAACGATCTGGAAATGCTTAATGCCAGTAAAGTAGGTTTCCTCTTTAACGCTTCGCAGAAGATGATTGACGAAAATCCGAATCTGAAGCCATTCTTCGATTACAATTCTCTCTACAACGCAATCCTTGAAAATCTGTAATGTTTGACGCAGTAATTTACTCCCTTCTTCGCTTCATCTTTAATTCAATTCTACTATATAGAACTCTCTATATTCAATTTTTCAAACATATAGCCGCATAACTAGTAAACAGAACTCTGTTAACGTAATTTTGTTATCAGAGTTCTGTTTACATATTTTATTTTTCATAACTATTCTATTGCTTTAAAGAAATCATCATGACTCAACGAATCATGATGATTTACAGCAGGGGAAGAAGGCTTCGAACCCTCGGCCTACGGTTTTGGAGACCGCCGCTCTACCAGCTGAGCTATTCCCCTTTATTCACTTAGTCACGTATGGTGGACCGTCAGGGACTCGAACCCCGGACCGACCGGTTATGAGCCGGCTGCTCTACCAACTGAGCTAACGGTCCAGCTTTTGAAATAGCCGCCACTGCGTGACGGCTATTTCATTTGGCGCCTCCTGTAGGACTCGAACCTACGACACCGCGGTTAACAGCCGCGTGCTCTACCTATTGAGCTAAGGAGGCATA
>JAFQZI010000144.1 GCA_017406005.1 Oscillospiraceae bacterium
CTTCCTAGGTCTCTACCTTTTCGGCCAGGGCGGTATGGACTTCATTTCGGGAATGGCAGTTTACTACGTGCAGCATGCTCTCGGTGCATATCCAGGCTACTACATCCCCATCCTTGCAGTGTTGATGGTTGCCCAGCTCGTCGGCATGCTCATCTTTGGACCGGTTATGAGCAAGACTTCCAAAAAGCTGGCGATCGTCATCGCTGCGCCTTTGAGACTTGTCGGCGTATTGGGGCTTCTGGCATTCTCGCATCACGGAGCACCGCTCGTCCCTATCCTGGGGCTTGCAGCCCTTATCGGACTCGGCAACGCTGGCTCCCTCACGGGCATCTTCGCCATTATGGCCGATATGACGGACATCGACGAACTGATTACGTCGATCCGCAGACCGGGCATCGTATCCAGTATGGCCACTTTTATCAGAAAAATCGCCTCGGGTTTCTCGGTAGCGATCATAGGGTTTATGCTCACGGCTGTTCACTATGATGAGGCGCTCGCCAACGCAGGCCTAGAGCAGACCGCTGCAACACAGCACGGCATCGGGATCTGCTATGTACTGGCTCCTGCCATCATGTCGGCGCTGCTTCTCGCATGCGCGTGGATCTTCCCTGTGACCGACAAAGAGTTCAGGATGGTCCAGAAAGACATAGCCAGACGCAAGGGCACGGAAAAGGAAAAAGTGACCGAGACAGAAAAAGCCGCATTGGAAAAAGTGACCGGCTTCTCCTACGAAAAGCTCTGGAATCCTGAGAACGCGGGGCTGAGGAGATAAAGTTACTTTACGTTCAAAAATCTTTTGTATAATGTTCATTTCTTCTTAACAACTCTCGTAGCAATTGGTATATAATAAACACAACTAAAACACAAGGAGGAAAAGATCATGGGTTTACTCGGCAAAGTAATTAAAACCGGCATTGCCGCCGGTGCAGCATATGCAGCTGTTAAAATCGGCGAAAAATACAAGGGCAAGAATCCGACAAGCGATCCTGAAAAGACGATGGACGCTTTCAAGGAAGCTGCCAATGAATTTTATAAGGAAACTTCTGCCACCGTGAAGGAGAAAGCCCCCGGCGTGATCGAGACCGTCAAGGAAAAGGCAAATGAAGCTTATGAATTTGCCAAGGAAAAGGCTCCCGGCGCTACATCCATGGCGGAGGATCTTTACAACAAGGCAGCAGAAGCCGCTCCCGGCGTGATTGAAACCGTCAAGGAAAAGGCTAATGAAGCTTACGGATTTGCCAAGGAAAAGGCTCCCGAAGCCACAGCCAAGGCCGAAGAGTTTATCGGCAAGGCAAAAGAATTCGTCTCTTCTCTGGATGAGACCCCGATTGACGGCGAAGTAGTCGAGTTTGAAGAGCCCGGCGAACCGTCGGCCGAAGAGGTAAAACCGGAAGAGCCCGAAGCCCCGGCAGAACCGGAAGTCGAAAAATTTGAAATCTAACATCTGATTTTCTTCTCACATTTTTCATTCTCTCCTTTCAAACGGCCCCCTCTGCGTAAAATGCAGAGGGGGTTGTACTTTTTCAAAAAACGTTGAAGAAAATCTTTGACAGGAAAAGCCGTTTCGTTTTATTATAGGGGCAGAAAAGGACAGAACTGACTATGAAAAAAATTTTACGTTATCTTGCACGCCACGAAAAGGCTGTTCTGCTCTGGCTGCCCTGCCTCGCCCTGGCGCTGGCAAGCGTGCTTCTTGTGCCTCAGATCATGCAGATCGCAGCCGCAAGGAAAGCCGAACGCTATGATCTGATCGAAAACATCGAAGAACTGCCGGTGGTGGATGCCCGGGAAATTGCGGACGAGGTGAAGACCGGCCAGGAACTGGCGCCCGCAGAAGCCATCCCCGAAGTGATTGAGACGCCTCCCCTTTCCCCTTTCGGCTGGAAGACCACGGATGACGGCAAGCGCATCTATTTCCGGGAGGATGGGACGCTTTTACGTGGACTCAAATATATAGACAATCATATCTATTATTTTCTGGAAGACGGCGTGTGCGCATCGAGCGTCGGCGTGGACGTGAGTTTTTACAACGGTTCCGTCAACTGGAAGGCGCTTAAAAAAGCCGGGATCGACTTTGTGATTCTCCGCATCGGCGGCCGCGGATGGGGGCAGGGCGGAACGCTTTATGATGACTGGTGTTTCTTCAGCTCCCTCAACAGTGCAAAGGCAGCCGGGCTGAAGGTCGGAGCCTACTTCTATTCCGCAGCGACGAACCTTGCGGAAGCCGCACAGGAAGCAAGCCTTGCCGTAAACCGCCTGCACGGGACAGCGCTGGAACTGCCGATCTTTTTCGACAGCGAGTTCTCCGGTAACTATCCGAACGGGCGGGCCGATCCGCTTTCGATGGCGCAACGAACGGAAATTGCCAAAGTCTTCTGCCGGCTTGTGGAAAAAGCGGGCTATGAAGCCGGGATCTATTCCAGCGAGAGCTTCCTCACCGATGAGCTGTTTTTCGATGCGCTGGCGGATTATCAGATCTGGATGGCCAACTATACGGAAGATGACCAGATCCCTACGCCCGGGCATCGTTATGATATTTGGCAGTTTACCGACCGCGGGCGGCTGCCCGGCATCAGCGGAAGCTGTGACATTAATGTAATTTTTTAAGTAATTGTTCAGCCGCTTCGAAAATATTGCACACAATTGCTCGCGAAGACATCACTGTACCACGTTTTCGGTGCGCGGTCGCGTGCTGATTGCTGTAAGAAAGCTGAAACATGAATGCCGTGGGAAGGCCGGAACTGAATGGTTATTTCTTTGAATTTTTGACAAAAACCACCGGGTGTGCCGGTGGTTTGTTTTTGGTTCGCTATTTTGTTTTCTGTACCGAAACTTAACGAATCTGCACGGGGAGTGCGGAGGGTTCGGCATAAGCTTCACCGATTACGCCTCCGAGAACTTCCGCAACGTAATCCATCACCGCTTCATCCATCGGGATACCGGTGTCGAAACCGAATCCCTGAACATAGGCGCGGTTGAAGACGTTGTAGGTGTCGCCGCCTGCAGCGCAGAAGTTGTTGGTAACAACAGCATAGGTGGCTGCTTCATCAAACGGTTCACCGTTGATAGACTTGATGGTGACGCGCTTGATGGAGGCAGGAGCATAGTAGCTGCTCTCTTTGCCGTCGAGCGTGTAGACATCGCCCTGGTCATATTCCACGGTGGTATCCAGAACCCATTCAATGCCGCAGGTCTGCGGGAATCCGCCGACTGCCTCAGGCGTGCAGTAGGTAGAAGCTTCCAGAGCTTCCAGAAGTTCAGCGCCGGTGACGTAGATAACGGCAACCGTATTACCGAACGGGAGAACCGTGTTGATGGCACTCTTGGTAACCTCACCGGCTTCGATGGAAGCACGGATACCGCCGCCGTTTGTGACGCCAACAACAGGTGCAGCATAATATTCATCAACGCCGCCGTTGGAAACAACGCTCCATACCATGGCATCCGTGATCAGAGTGCCGAGGTTGGTCTGTTCGGTGCGGTTGCCCGGTTCCCTCTCACCATTGAGGAAGACTTCGGACATGGCGAACGGAGTGTTGTATTCGGCATCCACCGTATCGATAATGCCCTGTGCTGCTGCAGCTACGATCGGATCTCCGGGGATCCCTGCGGTATCCATCAGGTAATGGTCTTCAATGGTCTTTGTCTCATTGTCGATGATAATAACACCGATGTTCTGGAAAGCCGTACCGGTGGACTGGATCGGCTCGCCGTTCTCGCCGGACGTCATAACCGTGTGGGAGTGGCCGTCAATCATAAAATCGATTCCGGGTACTTTCTCATAGAGGTCAATGGAACGATAGCCGTTTGCTGCGGATTCCGCGTCCACACCGAGGTGGCTGAGGCAGAACACAAGGTCAACTTCCTGCTCTTTCAGGCTGTCGACTGCAATCTGGGCGCTGGCATACAGATCATCAAAGGTGGCAAAGGAGATCTCCTGGATCTGGCCGGGGTTTACTTTAGTAGCGGTTTCGGGCGTCTCCATGCCGAAGAAGCCAAGCTTTAGGCCGCTTTCCGTCTCAATCACTTTTGTTGCATCGTAGATGGTTTCACCCGTCTCATCGAGATAGACATCCGCACAGATGACGGAGAAATTGGCACGGCTCAGATTTTTCTTCAGCTGTTCGTAGCCAAAGTCAAATTCATGGTTGCCAAGTGTAACAAGATCATAGCCTGCAGCATTCATCATGGTAACTGCGCTGGCACCCTTGGATGTGCTGACATAAGTGGTGCCTTGGCTGAAGTCACCAGCATCCACCATGTAGACTTCCGCACCGCCTGCTTCGAAGGATTCCTTCGTAGCGGTCATTAGGGCATAGCCGGCAATTCTGCCGTGAACGTCATTGCTGTGGAGAATAACGGTTTTGCCGGTGAAATCGGTGTAGAAAATTTTGGCATTGGCCGCATAGTCATAGTCCGCCGATGCCGGGATTGCGAGGGCAAAAACAAGAACAAGGGAAAGAATAAGTGCCAGGAGTGTGCGCGTTTTTTTCATAGTCTACCTCCGTTTTAAAAGATTCAGCGGGCTGTGCCGCCGTGTAAAAAGAATACTTCCTACAGACAGGAATTTTATCATAATTCATGTAAGAAAACAATAGGAAATCAGCCGAGATAGGTCCAGGTTTTCTTGATGGTTTCGCGCTGGTCAGGCGTCATGGCGGAAAACTCTTTTAACGGCGTATCGGTTGCCAGAAGGCGATGCCCACAGACCGGGCAGGGCGGAACATCTTCCCTCGGCTTCTGGGATCCGAGGAAACCGCAGGCGGAACAGTAGCGCATATAACGCATATTGGGGCGGAGCATCTTTTTCTTCTCTCTCGGCTCTTTCGGCGTCACCTTCTGCCAGCCGGCCGACTGCTGCCCGGCGCCTGCCACAAAGCCGGCAAAAAACAGGATAAAGAAGAAAACCATCAGCAGGGCAAACGGATAAAGCCCCATCAGGCTCAGGAACAGCGCCGTGCCACCGCTGATGAGCATAAAAATGGCTGAGACGGTTCTGATTTCTCTCCCCATTTGTTTTTCCTCCAAATTTGAAACCTCATCCGTCTGCACTTCGTGCAGCCACCTTCCCCGCCGGGGGAAAGCTTGTTTTGTATTTTACCACAAAAGGCGGAAATCTTCCAGAGTCGGACGGTTGTTTCTTCAAGAATTTATTGACTTTTTTGCCCTACAAAGATAATATATATAAGATTTGAATTCTATGATTACGATCGGTGATAGTGCTTATGAGTTCTGCCAATTCCTCTATAGAGAAACCGCGTCTTTCAGTCGGGAAGATCCTGCTGCGCGTCTTATGCGTCCTTCTGGTTACGGTGCTGCTGGTCGCTGTGCTTTTATACGGGGCTATGTATGTAGTTTGCAAAGGCCCGTCCGAAACAGCACGCAATCTCGGCGTCCGCACCGCACGGGAGACCAGCGCCATGTACTGGCTGCCGAATCTCTTCCTGACAAACGAGGAAATCTCTGCGATCGAAAAGACGCAGGAGATCACAGTGGAAGAGACCGACACCTCCCTTATCAGCGTAAAAACGGAGCAGAAACCGGCGGAAGGGCACTACACGGACGATTGGGGCTATACGGACGACGATGACGACGGTATCATCCTCGTCAATGTGCCCGGCCCGACTTATACAGGTTATATGATGATCGTGCTTGATCCGTCTCGCGTGGTGCTTGGCTGCAACACGGCAACAATCGGCGGAAGAGGATACACGGTAGCGGAATATGTCTCGATGTTCGATGCCGTTGCCGGGATCAATGGCGGCGGATTTGACGACCCGAACGGGAAAGGCAACGGCGGTATGCCAGATTCGGCTGTTGTAAGCGACGGTGTGATATACTGTGCCGGCAAGGGCATCGGGCCCGGATTCGTCGGGATCGACACCAATGATATTCTGCATGTCGGCTTTACGAGCCTTGAGGAACTGACCCAGCGCCACATCCGTGACGGCTGTGGTTACGGGCCTACGCTCGTTTCTAACGGTAGAGCCGTGGATGACAGCATGCTCGTAAGTGGCCTCAACCCGCGCACGGCCATCGGTCAGAGGACTGACGGGGCGATTCTCCTGCTTGTCATCGACGGGCGGCAGCCGAACAGCATCGGTGCCTCCTATGCGGATGAGGCGGAGATCATGCTTCGTTTCGGCGCGGTAAATGCCATGAACCTGGACGGCGGTTCTTCCTCGCTCATGTGGTTTCAGGGCAAGTATATCAACAACAATGCCTCGGTCATCGGGATCCGCCCGATTCCCACAAGCTTTGTGGTGCTGAAAGAAGGTGTGAGATGATGAGACCTTACGGGGAAAAATCCCGCTTCGGAACGGGGCTTGTAATCTACATTCTGATCTTTCTGATCCTGACGGCAGTAGGCCTGATCATCTTTTATGACTGGCTGGATGCCTTTGAAAAAACCCGGCCGACCCACGCCGTAAAAGCCTATGAAGAGTCTCTGCATGAATACGGGCTGACGGAAGAAACGCTTGCCTCGCTTACCGGTGTTGACAGAAAACTGCAGAGCGATAAAGACATTCGCGCTTATACAAAAGATTTGCTCTCACAAGCAGCTCTTTTCCGGTCTCTTGAGAAGAGCTCTTCCGACCGGCAGGTTTATACCGTGCGTTCGGAAGGGGCAAACATCGGTACAGTTGCCTTCTGCCCGACTGGTGAAAAGAAATTCAACTTCCATGCTTTTGTCCCTTCTGAGGAAGAGTATGACTTTTCCGCCTGGGCTGAGACAGTTTCCGTCAATGTTCCGGAAAACTATACCGTTTCTGTGAATGGCGTCCCGCTGGATGATTCTTACTGCACGGAAAGTGGTATCCGCTATAAGACACTGCAGGATTATTACGATGATTATTCCGGCCTCCCGACGATGGTGACGTATACCACCGGAAACGTCCTGGGAAAACCTGAAGTTACCGTTACGGACCGTTCGGGCAAAACGTATATTCCCGAAGAGCTGACGGAAGCTATCTTCCTTGACAGCTGCACGGCGGAAGACCGTGCCCGCCTTTCCGACTTTGCCCGAGATTTTGTTAACAATTACGTGCAGTTTACGGCTGATGTCGGTGGCGGTCATTATATTTATTACAATGAGCTGCGTCAAATGGTGACACAGGACAGCCCTCTGCTTGACAGAATGACGCAGAGCCTCGGCAGCTTCGGCTATACGACGACACGCTCCTGTAACATTATAAGAGATTCGGTGAACATCTGCTGCCCGTTTAACAGATCCGTATACTTTGTGGATTATTCGTACACAACAAAAACCGTCGGTTCGGGAGAGGCTGTGGAGGATTCCCGCAATGTACGGCTTGTGGTAGAAGACAGCGGAGGCACGCTGCTGGTACGGGAGATGACTTATTACTGAGCTGTTTGTACTTACGCTCTTAATTCTGTATCTTTGCTCGCGAAGTATAGAGCTGCTACGATCTTTCTGCTCCATCGCGAGCTAAGTAAAAAAGCTAGGTGATAGGCTGAGTATAGAAGGCAGATGGAATTTTTTAGGATTATCGATATATATAGTGGTTTAAATGAAAGCAAGAGAATGGAAAATCGAATATCAGATCCCTGAGCTTCCTGAAGAACTGCTCCAGGCCGGATACAATCCGCTTCTTTCGTATGTCCTTACTATCCGCGGCATCAGAACGGCAGCGGATGCTTCTGCCCTGATCGAAGAAAACGATGCGGTTCTGCATAATCCGATGCTGATGAAGGATATGGATAAGGCTGCAGAGCGTGTGCGCAGGGCAATTCGTTCCGGTGAAAAAACCGCCGTCTTCGGAGACTATGATGTGGACGGCATTACTTCCACATGCCTGCTGGCAGACTATCTTTCTTCCAAAGGGATCCCCTGTGAAGCCTATATCCCCGACCGCAGTGATGAAGGATATGGCCTGAACAACAAAGCTATTGAAAAGCTGAAAGAAGAAGGCGTTACGCTCATCATCACGGTAGACTGCGGAATCACCGCCCTGGAAGAGACGGACTATGCTGCCTCTCTCGGGATTGACATCCTCATCACCGACCATCACGAGTGTAAGGACGGTTATTTACCGGCAGCCGTTGCCGTTGTTGACTGCAAACAGCCTGAAGATACCTATCCCTTCCCGGATCTGGCAGGTGTCGGAGTCGCTTTCAAACTGGCCTGTGCCTGTGAAGGAAACACAGAAGTAATTCTCAGCCGATATGCCGATCTGGTTGCCATCGGCACCATAGCCGACGTCATGCCGCTGACGGATGAAAACCGCTATCTTGTACGGCGCGGCATTGAAATGCTGAAAGCTGAGCCGCGCCCGGGTCTTGAGGCTATGCTGCGGGAATCCGGCATCGATGCTGCTTCCATTTCAGCTTCCTCCATCGGGTTTTCGGTAGCACCGCGTTTGAATGCGGCAGGGCGCCTCGGACATGCGCTGATGGGCGCAGACCTGATCCGCTGTAAAAGCCATCAAGAGGCTGCCGTTCTCGCCGCCCAACTTTGCTCCCTTAACCGCGAACGCCAGAATATCGAAAACAGCATCTGGCAGGAAGCTAACAAACTTTTACAGGGAACCGCCGTAAGTACCCCCGTTGTCCTGGCAAGTGAAAAGTGGCATCAGGGTGTTATCGGGATTGCTGCTTCCCGCATCGCTGAGCAGTACTCCATCCCTACCGTGATGATTACACTGAACGGAGATATTGGCAAAGGTTCCTGCAGAAGCTGCTGTGGATTCAATCTCTATGATGCACTCTCTGCCTGTTCCGATACGCTGATCAGTTTCGGAGGGCATTCCCAGGCAGCCGGGCTGAACATCCGGAAAGACCAGATTGAAACTTTCCGCAGGGCACTCTCCGACTATTACAAAGCACATCTTCCTGAGGATGAACCCGAAGTTACCTGCGAACTGCTGATTACCGATCCTTCCCTTCTTTCCGTGGAAAACGTGCGTTCTCTTGACCTGCTGGAGCCTTACGGCAATTGCAATCAGAAGCCAGTTATGTGTATGTTGGGTATGCGCATTGAGAGTTATTCCAATGTCGGCGGAGGGAAACACCTGAAACTGAAATTGGCCTCAGAAAACAGCACATTTACCGCGATTTTTTTCGGGCACAGACAGGATGAATACGGGCTTCGTCCGGGAGAGTTGATTGATGTGGCCTTTTGTCCGCAGATCAATGAATTTCGCGGGACAACGACGGTCCAGCTTGTTCTGTGCGGTCTCCGCCGCCACGATCCGACGTCCCTGTGCCGCAACATTCTGGAGCAGGCCTGCTCATATCTGCGGGCTGCCTCCGCCTATACCCCGGAACGGAATGACTTTGTACGCGTCTGGAAGGCGCTCGGAACGGACTTTTCTCTGGGGAAAAATCTGAATGTTCTGCTGGATTCCTGCCCGAAAGACATGGCACCGGAACAGTACTGCATCTGTCTGTCCGTGTTCCGGGAAGCGGGGCTTCTTTCGTCTCCTGAGGGTGGGATTTACGGGGCCGTGCCGAATAATATTTCCGGGAAAGCAGATCTGGAAGCGACTCCGCTGCTGAGAAGGCTGAGAGGAATTAAGGCTCTTCGTTAATAGTGCCTTCTTTCTGCTCGCGAAGGGATCATTGCCCTTCGATTTCAGTGCTCCGTCGCGAGCTATACTATATGGATGAAGCTTATTAACCTACTAAGTATCCGTTATCATAGGAGAGACAATGGCTGATTATCTCGCACAAAAGCAGAAACCGATCTTGACAGATCCCGATCAGCAGTTTGAAACACTGCTGGAGAAAATCCGTACAGGTCCTCACAGCATGGATCTGGACCGGATTCGTGCGGCCTATGAGATGGCGCGTGATGCGCATGCCGGTCAGAAGCGCAAGGACGGTTCCCCCTATGTAACGCACTGCATCTGTGCGGCTGACATCTGCTGCGACATGGGCCTTGATGAAGATTCCATTGTCTCCGCTCTCCTGCACGACGTGATTGAAGACACCTCTCTCACACATGCGGATATTGCCAAAAAATTCGGCCCGCAGGTTGCGGATATCGTGGAAGGCGTCACCAAGCTGACACGTGTGCAGTATACCAGCAAAGAGGATGAACAGAGTGAAAACCTGCGCAAGATGCTTATGGCTATGTCCAAGGATATCCGCGTCATCCTCATCAAGATTGCCGACCGTATGCACAATATGCGCACGATGGACTATCAGTCACCCGACAAGCAGCGCTCCAAATCGCTTGAGACAATGGAAATCTATGCTCCCCTCGCCCACCGTCTCGGCATGCAGAAAGCAAAATGGGAACTGGAAGATCTCTCCCTTCAGTATCTCGATCCGGAAGGTTACCATGAAATCGTAGATAATCTTGAGAGCAAGATGCCGGAACTCGAGGCTTTCATGTCTGCCATGGAGAAAAAAATGTCCGACAGATTGCTGGAAGAGGGCTGCAAGGCTACGATTTACGGGCGTATCAAACACGTCTACAGCATTTATCGCAAAATGTATGCCCAGAAAATTGACATGAGCAGCATTTTCGACCTCTGCGCATTCCGCATCATCGTTGATACCATTCCCGACTGCTACAACGTGCTCGGCATTATTCACGACATGTTCAAGCCCGTCCCGGGTCGTTTTAAAGATTATATTTCCACCCCGAAGCCCAACATGTACCAGAGCGTGCATACAACTGTTATTGGTTCGGAGGGTATTCCGTTTGAAGTGCAGATCCGCACGTGGGATATGCACGCCACTGCGGAATACGGCATTGCTGCGCACTGGAAGTACAAGCTGGGCGACGGTGCTTCGAATGTCCATGAAGGCGAGGAGGACAAGTTTGCCTGGGTCCGAAGGCTGCTTGAAAGCCAGCAGGAATCCGATGCGGCGGACTTCTTCCACAACCTGAAGATTGACATGTTCGGCGACGAGGTTTTCGTATTCTCTCCGAAGGGAGACGTTGTTAACCTCCCTGCCGGCGCCACTCCGATCGACTTTGCCTACACCATCCATAGCCAGGTCGGCAATTCAATGGTCGGTGCAAAGGTCAACGGAAGCATAGTCCCCTATGACCATGTGCTGCAGAACGGCGATATTGTAGAAATTCGCACTTCCAAATCTGCGCCCGGCCCAAGCCGGGACTGGCTGAACATCGCAAAGAGCGGCTCTGCAAGGACAAAGATCAAGCAGTGGTTCAAGAAAGAACGCCGGGAAGAAAACATCATCCGCGGCCGCAGCATGCTCGAGGATGAACTGAAACATAACGGCATCAGCATGGATGATGCTCTTGATGATGAAATCATCTCCCCGATCCTGAAGCGGCTCTCGTACAATGCGATCGATGATCTCTACGCAGCCATCGGGTACGGCGGTGTAGCGGTAACCCGCATTGTCAACAAAGTCCGCGATGAGATAAAAAACGCGGCTTCCGAGCGCAAAACTGCTTTTGATAAGATGGCCCAGGCAGCAGAACGCCGGGAGCAGCAGGCCAAACGCAATGCCAAAGCCATCCATGGCATCCTCGTGGAAGGGCTGGACAACTGCCTCGTCAAATTCTCACGTTGCTGCACCCCTGTACCGGGAGATGACATCGTTGGCTTTATCACGCGTGGGCAGGGTGTTTCCATCCACCGAAGGGACTGCATGAACTACCAGAAGAGCCTTGATTCCAAGGAGGATGGGCGCTGGATCCGTGTTTCATGGGCCGACAGCATCACGGACACATACCTCACAACCATTATCATTGCCGCGAAAGACAGAAACGGCCTCGTCATGGATATTGCATCTGTGCTGAACTCGATCAATGCCAAGGTCAGAACGCTGACAGCGCGCGACGTCGGTTACGGCACGGCCCTGATAAACGTTACACTGGAAGTGCGCAGCATTCAGGATCTGCGCTATATTATGAGCAGGCTGCTGTCGGTACCGAGCGTGCAGAGCGTCAAACGCAACGGCCAGGCAGACAACATTGTAAGGAAGGATTTATGAGAGCTGTATTAACAAGAGTCAATTCCGCATCCGTCACCATTGATGGTGCGGTGCACGGAAAAATCGGAAAAGGATTTCTGGTTCTTCTCGGTGTCCACGAAGAGGATACCGAATCCGAAGCACTGAAAATTGCCGACAAAATCTGCGGCCTCCGGATTTTTGAAGACGAAAACGGAAAAATGAACGTCAACCCGCACGATGCCGGCGCGGAACTGCTGATCATCAGCCAGTTTACGCTTTTTGCCGACTGCAAATCACGCCGTCCGGGATTTTCCAAAGCCGCACGCCCGGATAAGGCAATACCGCTTTATGAGTTGGTTATTGCAAAATGCCGGGAGGCTGGGTTCCATGTGGAAACAGGCGTTTTTGCTGCGGAAATGATGGTAGACTCGCAAAACGACGGGCCCGTCACCATCCTGCTGGACACAAAGGAGCTTTAAGATGCTGATCAAAACTCTCCCGGTTGGAGACCTGGAAACCAACTGCTATGTTGTTACCAATGAGAAAACGCTCGAGAGTGTTGTGATCGATCCGGGGGATGAGAGCAACACCATTCTTGACTATCTGGAAAGCAATCATCTCACCTGCAAAGCCATTTTCCTCACGCATGGACATTATGACCATGTGGGAGCAGTGGAAGCGGTTCGGGAAGAGACTGGTGCAACCGTTTACATGAATGCGAAGGATGATGCGAAAAACATGCACTCCTTCCACTTCCCTTTTACTCTGCCGGAAAACGGCCGGTATTTTGAGGACGGGGACGTGCTCACTGTCGCCGGAATTGATTTTACCATCCTTTCTACACCCGGGCACACGCCCGGCAGCGTCATCATCCGGGCAGAGGATGCACTATTCACCGGAGACACTCTCTTTCGCGGAAGTTGCGGAAGAACCGATCTCGACGGCGGAAGCATGGAGGAAATGCTGGAGTCTCTCAAAAAAACCTGCAGCCTGGAAGGTGATTATGAAGTTTATCCCGGGCATATGGACTGCTCTTCTCTCATCCGTGAGCGGAATTTCAACTACTACTGCCGTGCAGCCATGCAGAATTGATTGTAACCTCATCCGTCTGCACTTCGTGCAGCCACCTTCCCCTTCAGGGGAAGGCTATTTGGAATAGGAGTTTTTTTAATGAATGAACCCATATTGGTAATTCTTGCTGCCGGGATGGGGAGCCGATTCGGTGGCCTGAAACAGATTATGCCGGTCGATCCTTACGGCCATTCTATCATTGATTTTTCCCTTTTTGACGCATACCGGGCAGGCTTCCGCAAGGTCGCCTTCATCATAAAACACGAAATTGAGGAAGATTTCAAAGCATCCGTGGGCAGGCGGATCGAGAAGTATTTCGATGTGAAATATATCTTTCAGCAGCTGGAAATGCTTCCGGAAGGGTATTCCGTACCGGAAGGCCGCGTCAAGCCGTGGGGTACCGGCCATGCAGTAGCCTGCTGTGCCGGAGCGGTGGACGGACCCTTCGCCGTCATCAATGCTGATGATTTTTACGGCCGTACTGCCTACACTGCCCTGTATGATTTCCTCGCGACTCCTCATCCGGAGAATGAACACGCAATGGTTGCCTACCTCGTTAAAAACACGGTGACGGAAAACGGTTCGGTAGCCCGCGGCGTCTGTTCGGAAAAGGACGGTTATCTCACGGATGTCACGGAGAGGACGCGCATTGAAAAACGCGGAGAGGATGCAGCCTTCACGGAGGACGATGAGACGTGGGTTCCCCTGTCGGGTGATACGCCGGTTTCGATGAACTGCTGGGGGTTCAGCAATTCTCTCCTGCAGGAGCTTAACGAACGCTTCCCTGCCTGGCTGGATCGGAACCTCCCGGTCAATCCTCTGAAGTGCGAATATTTTCTTCCGTTTGTCGTCAATGACCTGATTCAGGAAAGGAAAGCCTCTGTCAGGCTTCTCAACTGCCATGAGACCTGGTACGGCATGACCTATAAAGAAGATCTGCAAACTGTACGCGACGCCATTGCCGCCTTTCGTGAGCAGGGTGTCTATCCCGAAACTTTACTTGACTGAGAGGAGAAAGCAAATGAATGTTCTTGTCACCGGCGGTGCCGGATTTATCGGCAGCCATACCTGCGTTGAACTTCTGAACAAGGGGTACGGCGTTGTTGTTATTGATAACCTCGTCAATTCCTGTGAAAAATCACTGGAGCGCGTCCAGCAGATCACGGGAAAGGATCTCGTGTTTTATGAAAAGGACGTCCGTGACCGCGCAGCACTTGATGCGATATTCGAAAAATACGACATCAGCTGCGTCATCCATTTTGCCGGGCTGAAAGCTGTCGGCGAATCGGTTGCCATGCCCCTGGAGTACTATGACAACAATCTTTTCTCTACCGTGACGCTCTGCGAATCCATGCGTGACCACCACGTCAATAACATCGTTTTTTCTTCTTCCGCTACGGTATATTCCGGCGATAATGATATGCCTTTGCGGGAAACGTCGCACACCGGCATGTGCACCAACCCGTACGGCTGGACGAAATACATGTCCGAGCAGATCCTCCGTGACACGGCAAAGGCAAACCCGGACTGGTCCATTGCGCATCTGCGCTACTTCAACCCCATCGGTGCCCACCCGAGCGGCCTGATCGGTGAAGACCCACAGGGTATCCCGAACAACCTGATGCCGTTTATCTCGCAGGTCGCCGTCGGCAGGCTCGACCATCTGAATATCTTCGGAGATGACTATGACACGCCCGACGGCACCGGTGTTCGCGACTATATCCATGTATGCGACCTGGCTGCCGGACATGTCGCCGCCATCGAATACATGGTAAATCACAGAGGCGAAAATGTGTTTAATCTCGGCACCGGGACAGGCTACAGCGTGCTGGATATGGTCAAGGCGTTCGAACACGTTACCGGGCAGAAAATCCCCTATGAAATCGTGAAACGCCGTCCGGGCGATCTTGCAACGGTCTATTCCAGCCCCGACAAAAGTGCAGAGCTTCTTGGATGGAAGGCAAAGTATAACCTGGAAGACATGTGCCGTGATACCTGGAACTGGCAGTCGCACAACCCGATGGGTTATAAAACATAAGAAAACAAACGCGGCGCGCTGCAGTTTTC
>JAFQZI010000145.1 GCA_017406005.1 Oscillospiraceae bacterium
AACGGTGTAGTTGCCGTTGGCATCCGGGAACATGGCTGTGCAGAAGTAGTTCTGGGAGACATTCTTGATCATGCCGCCGAACTGGTAAAGGAAGAAGAACACCATCATGATGATCCAGAACTTGTCATGCAGGCAGATCTTCGCCTGCTCGCCGGTAGGCAGGGCCTTCTTTTCATTGCCTTCACTGCCTGCCGTTTCTTCCGTGACACGCTCGCGGGTGAAGAAGAACTCAATCAGTACACCCACGAAAGTGATGATGATCAGCGCAATGACAAAGACCTTCCAGTGATTCTGCGAGGTGCCTGCATCATAGATCGCAGCGCCGGTCTCATCGATATAATACTGGATTTTTCCGGCATCGTTGGTGACCGGCGTACCCTTCCCGCTCATGTCATAGACAAACAGCAGATTCAGGAAGAAAGGCAGCACCATGGCGCTCAGGCCCATGGCAGCAAGCATCGTTGCATTCGAGATGGTGGCAAGCAGGCCGCGGTCTTTGCTGTTGCGGGTGGAGAGGCTGACGAGCGCGGCATGAGGAGTGTAATACATCGGATAGGCGAAAGCAAACCAGAGATTATACCCGATTGCAATGCAGACCAAGGCGCCGGTATGCCAGGAGTCATTCGCTGCATTATACGGGCAGAAGACGAACAGAAACAGGAGGGCAATCAGGCTGAGCGGAACGGAGAGCAGCAGAAGCGGCCTTGCCTTGCCGGCTTTGCTGACGTTGTTGTCCATCAGCCGGCCGACGAGGATATTGCCGATTACAACAAAGATCACCGAAATCACCGGCAGCCAGGTGAAAAACCCTTTTGCCCAGGTGTTGACGTGCAGCACATCGGACATATACTTGTTGAAGTAGTTTGCCAGGATGGAGTTGGCCAGCAGCGCCAGCGTCGGGCCGACGAGATAGCCGATTGCCCCCTCAGGAAAGAGAGTCACATTGTTTTTCCTGATCAGGCTTGGAGGGAGCTTCTCATAAAACCCGGTCAGGCCGCCTTTCTTGCTCATGATGATCCTCCTTGAGATATTATCGAATGACAGTTACGATTTCTTCCACGCATTTGTCGAGGCCGAGGGACGAGGTGCAGATCATCCGGTCATAATTATGCCTGTCGGCCCATTTACGACCTGTTACATATTCATAACTGGTTTTCCTGCGCTTATCCATGTCCTTGATCTTTTTGAGAGCCTCTTCTTCCGTGCAGTTTTCCATGCTGCAGATTCGCTGGACCTTAAAATCGGTGTCTGCATAGAAGAAAAGATGAAAGGCATTGGGGTTATCCCGCAGGTAATAATCCGCCCGGCGGCCGGCGATCACGCAGTTTCCCTTCTCTGCAAGTTCAACAATAAACTTCCCCTGCTGTGCAAATACAAAATCCGCATCCTGATTTTCTCCGTTGGAAAGAATCGGGAAGGTCTCACGGAAGATATTCCGGCGGATCAGCTTGTCTTCGGTTGTTCTCATAAAGGATTCCGAAACCAGGAGCTTCTCTGCAATCTGAGCAATCAGTTCTTTGTCGTAGAATTTGAACCCCAGAGCATCCGCAACCTTCTGGCCGATTTCATAACCGCCACTGCCGTATTCACGGCTGATGGTAATAATGTTTTTCATTGGTTTTCCTCCTTCACGGTAGTATTGTTGTTTTTTACTAAATCTATTATACACAGAAAAGGGGGAAAGATAAACCATAAATTGAAAAAATCTGTCGATAGGGAAATACGGATATCGTGTAGACGAAACGGAGGAACTGCGCTATAATAACGGTATGACATAAAACGTCAGTATTTGTATGAAACAAAGGAGCGTTGGAAGAACATGACAAATCAGCAGGATATATTCGGCATTATCGGGGCGATGGACAACGAAATAGCCCTCTTTCAGGAAACCATGGCAATAGAACGGACAGAGCGCCATGCAGGGATGTATTTTTATATCGGGAAGATTGAGGATACCCCCGCCGTTCTCGTAAAATCCGGGGTTGGGAAGGTCAATGCAGGGATCTGTGCCCAGATTCTGATCAGCCAGTTCCACGTGACGCAGATTATCAACACAGGCGTTGCCGGGGCCCTCAGCAGTGAGCTTGATATCGGGGATCTGGTGGTCTCCACGGATGCGGTACAGCATGATGCTGACGCCAGCGCACTCGGATTCCGGAAAGGCGAGATCCTGTATACCGGGATGGTGGCTTTCCCTGCCGACGAGAAACTCCGGGAGAAGGCAGTCAGGGCAATTTCGGTGCTCTACCCTGATTTTTCTCTCAATCAGGGGCGGATCTGTTCCGGAGACCAGTTCATCCAGTCCCTGGAGCAGAAAAAAGCAGTCGTATCCGAATTCGGAGGCATCTGCTGTGATATGGAAGGTGCTGCAATCGCTCAGGCCTGCTGGCTCAACGGCGTTCCCTGGGTAGTTCTCCGTGCGATCTCCGACAAGGTGGACGGAACGGGAGACGAGCAGTTTGAGTCCTTTGCGGATCTTGCCGCGCATTGTTCCGCTTCGGTTGTTCTGCATATGCTGGCAGAGAAACATGGCGTATGATTTCTATGTCCGCACCAAACAGGATCTGATCGACGCGGTCCGGGAATACGGCATTGTTCCGTATTTCTCCACATCCATCCCGGGGTTCTCACTGGAAGAGCACTGTCATCCGGCCGTCCTGTTTTCCGACACCGGGGATGATACCTGGGCGTGGAAAGGCCCTGTGATTCAGGCCACCGGCTGCGCTTACGGGAAGTTCTTTGAGAAAAAGGCTGCCTATGTCAGCAGAGAGCTCTTCCTCGATCTGGCGAATTACCGACGTGACGGCTATGATTTTGACGCCCGGTATGATGACGGCCTGGCAAGATTTCAGGATAAGCAGCTGTTTGATTTAATATCCGCTAATGCGCCGATTCTGTCCAAAGAGCTGCGCAGAACGGGCGGCTATGCCTACAGCGGCAGATGGCAGAAGACGGAAGGTAAAAAAGGGTTTGACACCTCCATAAACCGTCTGCAGGAACAGTGCTATGTAATCATCAGTGATTTTGTCTATACCCTGGATAAAAACGGAAACCAGCGCGGCTGGGGCGTGGCGGAATACAGCACACCGGAAGTTACGATGGGAAAAGCATTCTCGGATCATGTTTACCGGAGAACACCGGCGGAGTCCGGTGAACGGCTGCTGGAGCATCTTGCGAGGCTGTTCCCGCAGGCGGCGGAAAAAGATTTAAAGAGAATCTTGAAATGATCGGTTCAAAACAGAGCGCGGGAAGCCAGGAGGATCAACAATGGGTATAACAGAGGCTGCGGCAGAATATGTCAGCACGCTTTTTCAGAACAATTCCGGCGGTCATGATGCTGCGCATACGATGCGGGTTTATCACAATGCCGTCGCAATAGCGAAAGAGGAGCCGGCTTGCGACATGGAAATTGTATCTCTGGCCGCGCTGCTCCATGATGCGGATGACCATAAACTTTTCCGCACGGAGAACAATGCCAATGCCCGTTCATTCCTGGAAAGCCAGGGCGTTAGCGCAGAGAAGACGGAACAGATCTGCCGGGCAATCAATTCTGTTTCGTTCAGCCAAAACAGGGGAAAGAGGCCGGATACGGCCGAAGGGAAAATCGTTCAGGACGCGGACCGTCTGGACGCGATCGGGGCTGTGGGTATTGCAAGGACGTTTGCCTTCGGCGGAGAACACGGAAGATCCCTGGAATCCTCGATTCAGCATTTCCATGAAAAGCTTCTGCTTCTGAAAGACGAGATGAACACAGAGACAGCCAGGAAAATCGCGGAAGAGAGACACACATTCATGGTGGCTTTTTTAAAAGAGTTTGCATCAGAGACAAAACAGTCCGGGGGTAACGAAAATGAGACGTAAAGACAGAGAAGTTCTGGATCAGGCGGAAATCTTTGATATCCTGAACCGCTGCGATACGGTTCGGATTGCCGTTCAGAGGGATGGGGCACCATACGTTGTTCCGGTTTCCTTCGGCGCGGAGATGCAGGGCGGCGAGCCTGTGATCTACTTCCATTGTGCCAGAGTGGGCATGAAGGTCGACCTGCTGAAAGCCAGCCCGGCAGTTTGTGTTGAGGGTGACATCTTCATCAAAACCGAGGCCACGGACCACGGAATCACCACCCGCTATGAAAGCATCATCGGTTTTGGAGAATGCAGTTTTCTTTCCGATCCGGATGAGATCCTGCACGGGCTGAAGGTGCTGACAGAACATTACGGATATTATAACTATTCGCTTGAAAGCTGCCGGTCGCTGCAGTATGTTTACGTCGGTAAAATCGTTTTGGACAAGATCACCGGCAAACGGAATCTTCCTCCGGACTGATGACCGGAAATATTAACATAATGTGAAGATTCCTTCTCTGGCCTTGCCAAGCGGGTTTTTTTCTGGTAATATACGTTCCGTCCTCCTGAGAAGGGATTTAAATGCATCGCTTCTCTGCCGGATGGCTTGCGATAAACTTTACTTTCGTGAGTCTACGGCTATCCTTTTCCTTCCAATTTCTCCCTACCCTCCGCTGAAAAGCGGAGGGCTTTTTATTCGGAAACAGCTTCAACGTTGACACTATATCACAGTATGGTAAAATAGTTACGATAATTGAAATGAAATCCGCAGAGGATGGTCACCCTCTGTATCGGTCAGTAGGATTTACTGATGATCGCTCCAAACATCACATGATGAAAGGGAATACTCAAAATGGAATTGTTTGAAGAAAGAATAGAAGAGTTTTTTTCGGATTTTGGGAAAGGTAGAAAGATGGTGCTCTCAACATCTGAAAACGACAGGGTTTCGTCGCGAATGATGAGTGTTGTACAGATCAATGGCAAGTTCTGGTTTCAGACAGATAAAGAACTGAAGAAGTATCATCAGCTTTCGATCAATCAAAATGTGGCTCTGTGCATAGATAATATACAAATAGAAGGTATTTGCGAAGAGCTTGGGCATCCATTAGACAACGCGACTTTTTGCAACGTGTTTCAGGAATGCTTCAAGGGATCATTTGACGCGTACTCGTCATTGAAAAATGAAAGACTTTTTATCGTGAAGCCATTGTATATTGAACGCTGGATTTATAAAAATGGCTTACCCTACATTGAAACCTTTTGTTTTGAAAACAATAAATATAGCTTTGAAAGGTATTCAGGCGAATAGGTTTCAGTTCCGCTTTGATTATTTCCTGTTTGCTAAAATTGCCTGCCAGCCTGCGCCGCAGTAAGCCTGTTGCGCAGGCTTGTCTTTGGTATCCATAATACAATAAACATAATATATTTGACAATAATATACGAAAAGCAAGAGGATTTGCCTGCAGATAGAATTTTGTCCTTTTGTCCCATAGTTTTTCAAAAAAATATTTTTATTGAGTGTAAGATTTGCTCTCCGTTCCCGTGTTATAGAGTGAGGTGGAAAGGAAGTGACGCAATTGGAAGACAGTAAAATAATCAGCCTGTTTTTTGAGCGCTCGGAGCAGGCCGTTGAGGAGCTGAACCGGAAGTATGGACCTGCCGTAAAGAAGACGGCTGCCAATATTCTGAGTGACCGGCTGGATGTGGAAGAATGCGTGAATGATGCTTACCTGAGGGTATGGAACAGTATTCCGCCTCAGAATCCGAATCCTCTTGTAAGCTACGTCTGCAAAATTGCCCGCAATCTGGCCATAGACCGATATCACGCCAACAAAGCCGAAAAACGAAACGAAAGCTTTAACCTGGTTCTTGAAGAGATGGAAGAATGCATCCCGTCGGGTATGAATGTGGAGACGGAGTATGATGCAAAAGAGCTTACTGCTTCAATCAACCGGTTTCTTTCCACCCTGAACCGGGAAGATCGCTTCCTCTTCGTTCGGCGCTACTGGTATGACGATTCGATAGCGGATCTGGCCACCATGACAAAAGGAAATGTCAATCGGATATCCGTGCGTCTTTTCCGCATCCGAGAAAAACTGAAGAAATCATTGGTGAAGGAGGGCCTTCTTGCATGAAACGGGAACTCTTGTTAAAAGCATTTGGTGACATAGACGAAAACTATATCGCGGAAGCGTACCGGGCCATTCCCGAGGATGCATCAGGCACCTCGGAAAGGATTGTACACATGAATAAGAAACGCTTCCTGACTTTTGCGCTGGCAGCTGCGCTGATACTGGCACTGGGCATTACGGCATACGGCGGGCGCGTGCTGTTCGGCTGGGGCGGAAATATGGAAATCCGCTCTGAACAGACGAGCAGCGGAATTGAGAATACGGTCTATGTTCATACGGAAAACATGACCCAGCCGGTAAGCTTTGAAGACGGACGCATGGTTTTTGTCGTCAACGATGAGCATATTGATATCACGGATCAGGTCTCGGAGACCGAGCCGTACATATATCATTATGCCGACGAGGAAGGGGTTATCCATTACTGGATCATCGGAAAAAACGGACCGGAACCGGAGCATTACGGCTTCGCAGAATATCTTCAGCCTTCGGATGGTATATGGACAGCCGGATATGTAGCCCGCACAGACAATAATACAGCGCCATGGCTGGAAAAGGCATGGGAGATACTCGGCTTTGACTTTAATACAGATTCATAAAAACCAGAAGTTATCTGTTCAGTTCTGTCTCACCCCTAAACTTAGCTCGCGAAGGAGAACGAAAATAGAAGCACAATGTTGTCTTCGCGAGCAGCTGGTTTGCACTTATCACGAGGCGATTGCGCAATTACTAAAATAAAAAATGATTATCGACAAGGCACTCCGCTTCGGCAGAGTGCTGTTTTTCTTGCGGAAAATCCCTGCCGGCTGGTTGACAGGACATTTTATTGACATTGTGATGTTCTATGGTAAAATGATTTCAGCAGATTGAAATTCGGCAGGAGGTGCGGATCCGGTGACGTATTATCACATATATCATCCTGAAATCCCGCCTTTTCTGGCTAAGTTTGTTCAGGCACCGGAAGTGAAGCGTCTGCAGAATATAGGGATGAACTGCGGTTGTGAATATACAGCATTCCCGCTGTTTCGTGGGCTGCAGCCCTATTCACGGTATGACCACAGTATTGGCGTCGCTCTGATTGTCTGGCATTTTACGCAGATCCCGTCACAGGCGATTTCCGGCCTGCTGCATGATAGTGCGTCACCTGTCTTTGCCCATGTGGTGGATTTTATGAACGGAGATTATCTGCAGCAGGAATCGACGGAAGCCGGAACCGAGCAGATCATTGCCTCTTCCCCGGAGCTGCAGGAACTTCTGCAGAAGAACGGTCTTACCACATACGATGTGTGCGACCACCATCGGTATCCGATTGCGGATAATGATTCTCCCATGCTCTCTGCCGACCGTCTGGAGTATACCCTCGGTAATCTGATCAACTACGGCATCTGCACCATAGACACAGTGAAAAAGTTTTATGATGATCTGACCGTCGGGACAAATGAAGGGAATCAGCCGGAGATCATGTTTCGGACAATGGAGACGGCAGAAGCATTTGCCATGGCGGCACTGAGGTGTTCTCAGATCTATGTTTCGGATGAAGACCGCTATGCGATGCAGATTCTTTCGGAAATACTGCGGTATGCAGCCGAATGCGGCATTATTCATTCAGGTGATTTGTATACAACAGAACCGGAAGTGATTGCCAAACTCCAGCATGATGACAAAACGGCACCTCTGTGGGAGAAGTATCGCTCCCTTGCCCGGACCGTTCAGGCAGAGTCGCCGGAAATTACCGGAGAGTGGCGAAAAATCTTTGCAAAGAAGCGCTGCATCGATCCGATGGTGGCAGGGAAAGGCAGAATCAGCATGCTTTCTCCGGCTTTTCAGGATGCATTGACGCAATTCCTGCATGCCAGCCAGGATTACTGGGTATGCGGGATATAAAATATAAACATAAGGGAAGGAGCACTCGATATGTTTTTTCTGATTCCGCTTTGCCTGATCATAGCAGGCATCTTTATCTGGCAGGAGAAAAAGGAGAACTATGTCGCTGCAGATGTTCTGAAAGGGCTGGCCTCGCTTTGCTTTGTCCTGCTCGGTATTCTGTGCAGCCCGGGAACACATACCGCAAAACTGATCGTGGCGGGCCTTGTGCTGGGATGTATCGCGGATGTTCTCCTGAATTTGAGATTCGTCCTCAAAGAAAAGGGACAGCTGGTCTTCCTTGTCGGGATCCTTGTGTTTCTCGCAGGCCATGTACTCTACCTTGCAGCCGTGCTTCCGATGGCTAAGAGCTGGCTGGTCTGTGTTGTGCTCAGTGTTGTCCTGACAGCTCTGCTGATGGTTTGGATATTCAAACAGATCACGGCAAAGAAAGCGTTCAAGATCTTCGGCGTGTTCTATATCGGGGCTATTGTTCTCCTGAACTGCGTGACAGTATCCAATCTGATTACCTCACCCTCCGCATTTACGGGTATTTTTGCGGCAGGGGCACTGCTGTTCCTTATCAGTGACATTGTCCTGATCTTGAACACATTCGGTTCGGAATCGAGATTTTCTCTCCGTGTTACAAATCTGAGCCTGTATTACATAGGGCAGATTCTCATCGCCATCAGCCTCAGCGTTCTCAAGTAAGTACGATTCCAACACTTCGGGACAAAAGGACAATATTCCTTTCTATGTGCTGATAATTGTTGCAACAGAAAGCAGCCACTTTATATAATGAACTAAAGTAAATCAAATCTAAATTTGACAAATTGTAATTTGACAAATTTAGATTTGACATTTCTGCTATTTTCGTGTATATTTTCTGTATTCCTTGTGAAGGGGGAAGAATAATGCTTTTTTTTCGTGAAAGAGAGAAGAAAAAACTGACGCAGTTTGTTTCTGATCCTCAGAAAAGAGCAGTAGCAATTTACGGGAGAAGACGAACAGGAAAGACTTCGCTTATTCTTGATTTCGTCGCAGAAAACTCTGAAAAAAAAATACTGTATTATCAGTGCGCAAGCTATGATTACGACGTATGCCTTTCTGATTTTATCATTTCTCTTAAGTCTTTTTTTCCGGATGAAGAGATTATTTCCAGACTGAAAAGTTTTAAAGAGGTATTTCAATATCTTTCGAAAACGGGTGAAAAAGGGTATATTCTTGTCATTGATGAGTTTCCGTTTCTGGCAAAAAAGAGGGAAGATGCCGTCACGGAATTCCAGTGGATTATCGATCATGGCTTAAAAGGAAACAAACTGATATTGATGGGTTCCAGTCTCTCCTTTATGAAGAGACAGATTAATGACAGGAAAGCGCCGCTCTATGGCAGGTTTGATGAGATTATTGAGATTCGTCCTTTTGCCTTCCACGAGATTCATGAGCTGTTTCCGAACTTTGAAGATGCTGTCCATGTCTATAGTCAGACAGGAGGCATTGCGCAATATGTTATGTTTTTTAAACGCTATTTATCTGTCGATGCTGCAACAGATGATCTGTTCTTTAATCGTGATGGGAGGCTTTTCCAGGAAGCGAACAACCTGCTGATGCAGGAAATGAGAGACATAACTACTTATGTTTCCATCCTCAGAGCATTAGCAGGCGGAGAAAAGGATTCTGGACAAATTTCGGAAAAGTGCGGGATGGATCAGAGAGGGGTTTTTCCTTATCTCAACAAACTGATAGAACTTGAAATCATTGCTCCGGTATTAAATCCTTTATCAACAAAGAAGAAGGAAAAACGATATAAGATCGAAGATTTGTTCTTTCGCTTCCATTATACTTTTATAGAGCCGAATATCTCCATGATTACAGCAGTAGGTGAGCGTGCAAAATCGGCAGTAATGGGGGGAAAATACAATGAGTATCTGGGTTATGTTTACGAAGAGATTATAAGAAGTCTCTGCTATGAATACTCTCTTGATGGAACCCTTCCATTTATGCCGACAACTGTTGGCAAATGGTGGGGCAATGTCTGTGAGAACGGGGAATGGAAAGAAAGCGAAATAGATATAGTCGCATACAACGATACTGATATTGTAATCGGAGAGTGTAAATACAAAACTAAAAAAATTGGGATAAAAGAATTGGATTCACTGAAAGCAAAAGCACAGTTTGTCCCGGTGAAAGGGCGAAATATTACATATCTATTGGCGAGCAGAAGCGGGTTTACAGAGGAGATTACCGGAGAAAAAGAGAAAGTTATTCTCCTGGAAAAGGCTTGGAGGATATAATAAATGATTGTGTTCTGCCGTCTAAAAAAGACAGTTGTTTGGTAAGATAAAAGGACAAAACTACGTACATGGAGGCGGACTGTGAAAGAAGCGGCGGTTGAATACCTTTTGAATACCTATCATCCCCGTGCATTGCTGGTATACGGCTCCTATCTGCATGGGGATCAGGATGAATACAGTGACTTTGATTGCATGGTCATCGTGGATGAAAAAACAAAGAACCATGATGACACAGTGATTGAAGGGGTCCAGCTTGACTGTTTCATCTTTACTGCGGATGAAACGGCTGCTGAAGATCCGGATACTTTCCTGACTGCCTATGATGCGGAAATCGTGATGGACGACGGAGTCGGAGAACAGCTTCAGAATCGGGTTCGGCAATATGTCCGGGAACATGAGAAGGTTGAAGACTCCGAAAAAGAATTCATCATTTCGTGGATTCGGAAAACGATGAGGCGCATGCAGAAAGGTGACGATGAAGGGAACTACCGGGCAGTTGCTTTCCTATGGGAGAGCCTGACGGACTACTGCCTTTTGCGGGATCAGTTTTATTTCGGAAGCAAAACAACGATACAGGCTCTCCAAAAGAATGACAGAGAAGGATATGAACTGTTTCACCGGGCGATTACGATGAAAACAAATGAGAGTATTCTGGATTGGGCAAAATATGTGATAAAGGACTGTTGAAGGAACAATGGAAAACACAAAACTGAATCGTATCAATGAACTGGCGATGCTGGCTAAAATCCGGGAACTGACTGACGAGGAACTGGCGGAGCGGGACGTGCTCCGGAAAGAATACATTGCCGAGTGGCGGCGTGGCGCAGAGCAGGTACTGGAAAACACCTATATCGTGACCCCGGACGGGAAGAAAACAAAACTGAAAAAAAGAAAGAAATAAAGAACCCGTTTTGCGGAATTCCGCTTTGGCATGATCAAACACTGTTAACAAACCGGATGGCTTTTACCATCTGTTCGGCGCTGATCTCAAAATGCATGAGGTCAGCGTTTTTTCTTTGGCAGAATGTTCGCCGAGCCGGCTCTTTGCGAGCTTGAGGATCGCCGTGATATGCATACCGGGCTTCCGCTTCATTCTGTAGTTTAGAGTGGAAATGAAAAAAAACGAAAAAAATAAAAAAAAGACTTGACAAGTGACCGATCGTTCACTATAATACAGAGACGAGAACGATCGGTCACACTTTTGCGGTTGCTCATCGTCAGAAAAAGGAGGCAGAAAAGAAATGAAAAACAATAAAGGCTTCGCGCTCTCCATGACTGTCCTCTGGTGCATCGTGTTTGGCAGCGCTATGCATAGCTGGACACTCGGCATCTGCATGGGGCTGTGCGTAGGAATAGCGTTTGGATTGTTCGATTCCGAAGAAGAGGAAAATATTGATATGAAAAAGGAGAAAGAAAAATGATTACTTTTGACAGATTTTCCCATCTGATGGAGTACTTCACAGATACAGAGACAAACTACCGCGTTCCGGAATGGGCTCGGGCAGAACATCTGGAATGGATCTTTCCGCTGTCAGAGATCTGGAGGTGCGAAAAATGAAACAGAAAGCATCGAAATGGATGAATTTAGCAGCACTGCTCCTGTTTGTCGTTGCAACATTTCAAATCGTAAGCGACCATTTTCTTCTTGGCGCGGTTTACTTCGGGGCAGCAGTATGCTTTATGACTGCTGCTGCCGGGTTTAAGAAAAAAGAGACGAAAGAAAAACAGCGAGAACCGGATGAAGATAATATTCAGAATCATTTGGATCTTTGAAAGAAAGGGATCTGAAGAAAGAAAGCAGAATTGGTAAACCGGAGGGAATGATGACAAAACGGGCACGACAGTATATCGGTATTTTAGCTGCCATGGCAGCCTATTATCTTGTTCATGAAGGGGCACATCTGCTTTACGCTGTTCTGATCGGAACCTATAAGGAGATGCGGTTTGTTGGAATCGGTATGCAGATCGATGTCTATGCTGATCAGATGTCCGATAAGCAGCTTGGAATCTTCTGCCTTGTCGGGCCCTTGGCAACCCTTTTTGTCGGTTATATTCTGACAGTATCTGGCGGGAAAGTCAGCCTTGCAAAAAGCAAGCTGTTTCGTGCCGTCATGTATTATATGACCATTGCATTTTTACTTTTGGACCCGTTGTATTTAAGCATATTATGCGGCTTCTTCGGCGGAGGAGATATGAACGGTATAAAGCTCCTTTGTCCGGAATGGATTGCACGCGTTGTTTTTGGTATTCTGCTGATGATAAACGGATTTATTTTCTGGAAACATATCTTTCCGATTTATAAGAAATCTTTTGCAGAGTAGAAATATGATTCAAATAATAGACATAATATAAAATACATAATATTAAATACATAAATTAATCAACAATAATAATGCATTCTTCGTATAAACGATAGCAGTTTGTTAAGAACAGTGGGACAAAAGGACATTATTCCCATTCAAGAGCTGAAAACCGCTCTTCAGAATTTTGTCCTTTTGTCCTGTTGATTTTTTTGGAAATTAGTGATATAGTATGCTTAGCTAAGAGGACTAATTATATTGGCCAGGAGGTGCTTTATGCAAGTAAATATGCTGGAGGCGAAAACAGATCTGTCCAGACTGGTAAAGCTTTTGGAATTAAAGCAGGAAGAGCAGATCTTAATTGCAAGAAATGGGACACCGATTGTTGAAATGAGGTTGGTGAATAAGTCGACTGACAGCAAAAGAATCGGCGTAGCAAAAGGAAAGTTCACCGTTCCGGAGGATTTTGATCAATGGGATGCTGAGATCGCGGATATGTTCGGAGATACTTTATGAAACTTCTTCTTGATACACATATTTTGCTTTGGGCGTTGTCGGATGATCCTGCATTGCCTGCTACTGCCAGGAAAATGATCATCAATCCCGAAAACGAGATTTATTACAGTATTATCTCTCCTTGGGAAGTTGAGATTAAACATTTGTCACACCCGGAGCAGATGTCCATTGATGCAGAAAAGCTTACAATATATTGCAGGGAGGCTGGCTTTTTTCGACTCCCTGTATACGAACAGCATATCATGAATCTGCAAAAGCTGCAGCGTCCAGAAAATGCTCCTGTTCATAAAGATCCTTTTGATAGAATCATGATTTGTCAGGCAATGGAAGAGTCTATGCTGTTCGTTACACATGATAAACTCCTCGGTGATTACCACGAGCCATGTATTTATATGGTATAAAGCAGATAGAATACTGAAGATACTCCGATAATAATGCGGGACAAAAAGACACTATTTTCTTTCAAGAGATGAAATCGCTCTTCGGAATGTTGTCCTTTTGTCCCGTCTATTATTTCATGTTCAAGGCCTCCAGCTCAGACCTTTGCTTGATAGGTATCCAGAAACAACTTCAGCTTTTCAGCACTTATAATTAACATAATATAATTGATAAATAATTAAGATGGCAGAAGATGGACAAGAACTATACAGCCTGTTTTCTACAGAATTAGTTTGATATCTGACAATGTGAATGCTATAATTAATAAATAATATTTGAAAAGTCCGGTGGAGGTTGTTTATGAAACGTTCGATTTCATTTTTGCTTGTGCTTTGTTTACTCATATTATTTCCAGTCGGAGCATTAGCGGAAAAAACACCGTTCTATGAAGACAGCAAAGCAATCACGCGTGCTGCTGAGTCTGTATTGATGCTTACTTGCTACGATAATAATGGAAATGCAGTCTCTACAGGAAGTGGATTTCTTGCGTTTGAGGACGGTATCATTGTCACAAACTTCCACGTGGTAAACGGACAAATAGGTGCAATTAAGGCAAATACAGAAGATGGAATGTATTTTGATATCAATGAGATTCTCTGCTTTGATCAGACTGCCGACGTTGCCATTCTGAAAACAAACGCTAAAACTCGTCTTGATTTGTTGACTCTTGCTTCTTCCAGTTCACTTGAAAAAGGGTCTCGCGTTGTAGCAATAGGCAGCCCACTTGGCTTGCTGAACATCGTTTCTGAAGGAATATACAGCGGAATTGTTTTTGATGAGACAGAGTATATCCTTTTCACGGCAGCTATCTCAAGCGGAAGCAGCGGTGGTGCACTGTTCAATGAGAGTGGAGAAGTCATAGGAGTAACAGCTACGACTTATACGGAAGGACAGAATCTGAACCTTGCTGTACCAATTGAGAATGTAAACAAGCTGTGGGATTTATATCAGAGTGGTGAATATGTTGCGACAATTTCAGCTGATGAACGGGTGCCAACTTCCACTACAGGAGGCGGAGAAGAAGCCTATATTACGGCAGAGCAGTGCTTTGATGAAGGGAAATATTCTGAAGCTGTTAAGTGGTATGCTCAAGCAGCTGAACAAGGTCACGCTGAGGCGCAATATAAGCTTGGCAGTTGTTATTATTTGGGTTTGGGAATAGATCAAAACACTACAAAAGCGGAAGAATGGATATCAAAATCTGTACAACAAGGATTTTTTGAAGCGGAATGCCTTTTAGGATATTTCTACTATGGTCAAGTTCAATTCAGCACTACATATAACAGTACAAGACCTGTAAATATACAGATACATCTACCAGAGTGGTTTGTTAATGCAATTAGTATTTCTTATCCAATTAAATATGAAGAAATAAGATTTGAAGATGGAACTACTGGAGGGCAAATTAGCGGAGGAAAATGGTACACAGGTTATGGTGTCGAAAAGGATCGCTTCAAGGCAACCGAATTGTTTCGTAGTGCAGCTGATAATAATTATTCTATTGCGGAGTATAATCTTGGCATTTGCTATGAGACAGGTCAGGGGGTCAAAGAGGACGAGCTTTCTGCATTTGAGTGGTATTTAAGAGCAGCAGAAAAAGAATATGAAGCTGCTGAGAATAAAATTGGATTTTGCTATGCTACGGGTACAGGTGTAACTGAAGACCATGAAAAAGCCATTGAATGTTTTTCTTTATCAGCTGATCATTATGGGGAAGATACCCGTGAATATATTGGTACGTGTTTATATGAGATAGGCTCGTTCTATGAAATTAATACCAAGGATTATATGAAGGCGATACAGTGGTATCAAAAATCAATGCAATATGGAAATGATAGAGCTCAAAGAGCATATAGGCGGCTAAATGGATGGTAGGATTCCGAGTGTTGAGAAAAGAAAAGGACGGAAAAAATGAATTGTGAAGATATTTCAAAAGTGATAAGTGCAGGAGTTGAAGTTCTTAAAGCTTTTACAGATGGAAGTAATGAACGTAAGTTGGTAAAAGAACGAAAAGAAATAGAAAAAAATATTGCCCGTCATGGTGATGCATTATATATCACACTTAAAAATGATCCAAATAATACATGGTTCTGCTCTGCATGTTATGGGAATAATGGTAAACTCATACCTGTTGATAAAGGTAATCCAGGTAATATATATTGTCCAGTTTGTAAGAGTTCTTCATGGTATGACAAAGACATGTCTTCTGAGAGTGCTGATCAACAAGACCAGAATCTTATAGATTTTATTGGCTATAACGGATATAACAGATGATGTTCCTTAATTGGGATAAAGGAGCGCGTGTTTATGATTTTTCAGCCGATTGAGATAACGGATAAACTGGGGCAGAGCGTTATCCTGCGGAATGCGGAAGAGGATGACGCGGAAGATCTGATCAGATATCTGAAAATTATATCAGGGGAGACGCGTTTCCTTGTCAGGGAACCGGAGGAAATTACGCTTACCATAGAGCAGGAACGGGAATTCCTGCGAGGGAAGAAAGAATCGGAGCGGGAACTGATGCTGATTGCAACAATAAACGGAAAGCATATCGGCAACTGTTCCTTTATGCAGATTGGGATGAACAAAAGATATGCCCATCGGTGTTCAATCGGTATTGCGCTTTATCAGGAATATTGCGGCAGAGGGATCGGGAGACAAATGCTGCAGGCTGTGCTGCAGAAGGCCGGGGAAGCCGGATATGAGCAGGCGGAGCTGGAAGTAATCGCCGAGAATGAGAGAGCAATTTCACTGTATAAACAGCTTGGGTTCTCGGAATACGGGGTTTTTCCGGATAACGTGAAATACAAGGACGGCAGTTATGCAGATGCTTTCTGGATGATGAAGAAGCTTTGTTGATTTATGAGTAATCTTGTACGTAAACATATTGTCTTCTATGGTTCTGTTCAGGGCGTCGGGTTCCGATGGAGGGCCCGCCATGCCGCAGAGCGCTACAGATGCACCGGCTGGGTCAGGAATGAATGGGACGGCTCCGTTGTTATGGAGATTCAAGGGGAAGAAGAGGCCATAGATAAGGTTATTTTGGAAATTGAAAACGGTAGATATGTGTGGATTCAAAACATGGATGTGAAGACCATAGCCCTAAGGGATGAACGGGGCTTCAGGACTGTGTAAAATGTGAGGATAGCAGGATGCGATATCAGACGATCATTTTTGATCTGGACGGTACACTGACGGATTCCGGCGAAGGGATCATGAACAGTGCAATCTATGCCTTTGAACAGCTGGGCATTGCGGTGCCCGACCGGCAGGATCTGAGAAGAATAGTCGGCCCTCCGCTGACCTATTCGTTTCCTCTGTTTGGCGTTCCGGAAAACCAGGTTGAGGAAGCGATCCGCCTCTACCGCGATCAGTACAACAATCGCGGCGGAAAGTATCAGAACAAAGTTTATCCTGGGATTGAAGAAATGCTGAAGCAGTTGAAGCAGGCAGGCTGCCACCTCTGCGTTGCGACTTCAAAACCGGAACCGCTTGCACAGGAAATCATGGAAGGCTTTGCTCTCATGCCGTATTTTGAGGTTGTCGCCGGGGCAAGCTGGGATCGCAGCCGGGAAACCAAAGGCGATGTGCTGCAGTATCTGCTGTCTCTAACGGGAGACACCGGCAAAACGGTGATGGTCGGGGATACGCATTTTGATGTGATCGGGGCACACGAGCTGAATATCCCGGGCATCGGTGTAACGTGGGGATATGGCATGAAGGAAGAAATGGTGAAGGCAGAAGCCGAGGCAATCGTTGATTCCCCGGAGGAATTGCTTGCTTACCTCTTATCGGCAGACTTTTCATAAAGTATTTTTGGAATAAGAAAAAATTTAAATCAAAGGAGGACGACTATGGCATTGACTGGCAATTCCAATATCATCACGCGAAAGTATCTGGATTCTCTTCTGATCGAAACCCGGTACATGAATTCAAGCGTCCCTGATCAGAGCCTTACACTCTATGGCCAGCATTTTGATTCACCGGTAATGACCGCAGCTCTGTCCCATCTGGATCATTTTATGTTTGAAGGGGCAACCTCGCTCTATGCATCCGCAGCTGCTAAAACCGGAACTGTTCTCTGGCTTGGTATGGCAGAGGATCCGGAAGTGGAGCGCTGCGCTTCAACAGGGGCCAAAATGGTAGAGACTATCAAACCGTTTGCTGACAGAGAACGGATCTTTCAGAAGATCCGCCATGCCGAATCGCTCGGGCTCCTGGCGGTAGGGATTGATATTGACCATCCTTTCGCAGAAGACGGCAGCCCGGATATTGTCGACGGCTATGAGATGGCGCCCTTAACAACGGCAGAACTCCGGGATTTCTGTTCCTGCAGCTCACTTCCGCTTATCGTCAAAGGTGTCTTGAGTACCTATGATGCAAACGAAGCGGTAAAAGCCGGCGTTAGCGGGCTTGTCCTTTCCCATCACAACAACCGCATTGAATATGCAATTCCTCCCCTGATGGCTCTGCCGGAAATCAAAGCCGGGCTGGAAAAAGAAGTTCCGATTTTCGTAGACTGTGAGATTCAGACAGGCCTGGATGTTTTCAAGGCTCTTGCTCTTGGCGCAACTGCAGTCTGCATCGGGCGCCCCCTTATGACGGCAATCAAGAAAGACGGCGAAAACGGCATGGCAGAATATCTGCTCGATGTCCGCAAACAGCTCTCTAAAGCGATGGCCTATACCGGGTGTACCAGTCTTGATAAAATGGATCCCACTGTAATACACCATGCTTCGTGGCTGTAACGAATGAATTGCCTTTTTCCTGCACCGCAACCCTACTGCGGTGCAGTTCTTTTTGAATTACCATAATAATATTAACATATAACAATTTACAAAATATAATTTACAGAAATCAAATCTCGGCGTGGAATTAACTTAAAATTATAAACATAACTTACTTAACAATAACGTTCTCGCACAAATAACAGCATATATAAAACAGCGGGATAAAAGGACAAAAGGACAAAATTCCCCACAGGCACTTCAACCTGTAGTTTTCGGAATTCTGTCCTTTTGTCCTGATGATCTTTATGATTCTTTATTGAGCCTGCCCGTCTGCCGTGACAGGCAGCGCCAGAGCGGGAGCAGATACAGGTAGCAGGCGAAACAGAGGCTGGCCGTGGGGGCACCGATGGTTGCCAGCGGAACGGCGGAAGCGATTGACCAGGGGATCAGAGGAGAAACGATAATGACGCTGTCTTCCAGATCCAGTGCAAGCTGTGACCGATTGTCGTAGAGATCACCGCACAGCTGGCTGACAAGCATAGCGGCCAGTGTTTGATTGCAGGAAACAGCCGAAGCGGCAACGGATGTCAGCAAAACTGCCGGATAGTTGCCCCTTCGGGTGGCGAAACGGGACAGAACCTGTTTCATCCCGTCAAGCAGCCCAGTGCCGCGAAAGATCCCGGCATAACAGGATGAGATCAGCAGAATGCCGACAACATTCAGCATGGAAAGAAGCCCGCCGCCGTTTATCATGGCGGCAACGTCTGGCGACTTCGCAGTGTAACCGTAAACCATTGTCCGGAGCAGTTCGGGGATTGCCTGATGCTGGACGGTAATACACAGGGCAAGAGCGAGCACAATGCTGATGCTGAGCGTTATGATCACTTTCACACGACATAGTGATATAACGAGCACGGCCAGTGCCGGCAGGATACAAAGCCAATGCAATGTGAATTCACTTTCAAAGAGTGCTCGGATGTCCATTGAGCCGTTTCCGTGAGTGCCGAACAGGCCGAACAGGGAGTACAGACCGCAGCACGCCAAGAATGGAATAAATGCGGTTTTTGCCATATTTTTCAGATTGTCCAGCAGTTCCGTCCCGCTGAGATTGCAAACCAGCAGCGCGCTTGTGGAGATCGGCGACCAGCGATCTCCGAAGAAACAACCCGCCAGGATGGCTCCGCCTGCGATTGCAAGGTTCAGCTTCATGACCTGTGCCATCGTCATACAGATCGTTCCCATCGTCGCGGCGGTTCCGAAGGATGTGCCTGTCAGGACGGAGACAGCACAGTTCAGGAGAAAGCACAGTAAAAGAAACGCCGATGGATGGATCAGCGAAGCCGCATAAGAGATGATGACTGCAATGGTGCCGGATGCTCTCCAGAGCGCTGTCATGACACCGATGACAAGCATAGCCGTCATGACGCCCCTTGCCGTTTTGATCCCGCTGAAAGAGAGCTGGAACAGCTCCTTAACGGAAAGCTTCTTCCATAACCCATAACCCCAGAAGAGGAGCAGACCGCAGAAAAGTGCCAGCAGTAAAGGGAGGTCCAGCAGAAGAGACACAAGCAGCATTGCCACAAAAACAGAAAGAATGATGATCTCCATATTCCACCTCGTACGCGGCATTCTACCATGGGAAAGCAAATCAGACAAGATGAATTTTTAACGGGACAAAAGGACAATGTTCCCCAAAATCGGAAAGTTGAAACACCCGAATGGAATTTTGTCCTTTCGTCCCGTTGATTTTCTGACGTAATATGATATAGTCTGATTAGAGAGGAGTGAACGAAAATGACGGAAAAGATGAAATGGACCAGAGAGCCCGGATGCTACAGCATTCAGCCGGATCGCATTGAAATAACTACGGAACCCCATACCGATCTTTGGCAAAGGACATACTACCACTTTCGCAACGATAACGCGCCTGTCCTCCAGATGGAGACGGAGGAGAAATACTTCTCGTTTATCGTGAAGACGGATTTTTCAGAGAGCCATCATCGCTTCGATCAGTGCGGTATCGTTATGTATCTGGATTCAGAGAACTGGCTGAAAGGATCAGTAGAATACGAAAACGAATCATTTCAGCATCTTGGTTCTGTTGTTACCAATCATGGTTATTCTGACTGGGCGACGACAGCGATTCCTGCGGATGTCAGAGTGATGTGGTATCGATTCAGCCGCAGGGAAGACGATTATTGCATTGAGTGTTCTCAGGACGGGGAAGTTTTTACCCAGATGCGCGTCTGCCATATGAGGGAGGGCGCCGGGAAGATCCGCTTTGGCATTTATGCCTGCAGCCCGGAGAATTCCAGCTTTAAAGCAGTTTTCACCGATCTGAAAGTTACGGAATGTATGTGGAAAGCACATGACGGTCAACAACCGGATTGAATGTAAGACAGGACAAAATGAGACATATTAAAGAATCTGTTGCAGACGTTGAATGGTTATTGCAGGAGTGGGATTACGAGGCAAATTCTGCTATAGGGATTCAGCCAGACAAACTGGGCTCTCAGAGTAATAAATACGCATTCTGGATATGCAAGTACGGTCATAAATGGAAAGCAAAGATCAATAACAGATATAACGGCCGCGGGTGTCCGGAATGTCGAAAAGGGCTTAAAACGTCTTTCCCAGAACAAGCGGTGTTTTTTTACATCAAAAAGAAGTTTCCCGAAGCAATCAATTCCTATAAAGACGTCTTTTCTGGCGGCATGGAGTTAGACATTTATATACCATCGTTAAAAACGGGTATTGAGTATGATGGTATAGCATGGCATAAAGATGGCTCTCTAGAGAAAGAAACCAGGAAATATGAGATATGTAAAAGTCACGGAATAACGTTGATCAGGCTGAAAGAGAATAAAGAGCATTTCCGTAATGATTTGAATATCGCTGATCAGATTATTCTCGTCCGGAGACAGTTTGCCGGAAAACCAATTAGCTATGCAGCTTTAGACTACGCAATCCGAGAACTCCTATATGCACTGCTTGACTATGATCCGTCTGATTTGTACTCTTGGACGTCCAATGGTATCGGCACTCCAGACTATTATGCACGTTTAGCTCTAGGCCCAAAGGTAAAAACAGGTGTAAACACACGGAGAGATCGCGACCTGATATTACAGAACTATCTTGTTAGCAAAGAAAACGGCTCTTTGGGAAGCGTTCTTCCAGATGTTGCAGCGTTGTGGCATCCTACTAAAAATGGTGATTTATCTCCTTATATGTTTCCCCCTCATTCCAACACTCGCGTCTGGTGGCTTGGAAAGTGCGGTCACGAATGGGACAATCCTATTGCTGTTATGTCAAGGGGATATGGTTGCCCATATTGTCATGGCTTGCGAGTTCTGAAAGGATTCAATGACTTACAAACTGTTTTTCCTGATATTGCTGCGGAATGGCATCCCATTAAAAACCAAAGTGATAAACCGGATATGTTTACATTCGGGTCTGGCCATAAAGCCTATTGGCTCTGCCCAGTTTGTAAGCAGGAATGGCAGGCCGCGATCAATAATAGAACGACAAACCACCGTGGGTGTCCGTATTGTGCTCATGAAAGGCCTATCAAAGGGAAAAATGACCTTCCGAGTGTCCGTCCCGATTTAATGGTCGAATGGAATTATAACAAAAATGATGGTATTGATCCTTCAGATCTTATGGTCAATAGCAATAAAAAGGTATGGTGGAAATGCTCTAAATGTGG
>JAFQZI010000146.1 GCA_017406005.1 Oscillospiraceae bacterium
GGCAAGGATCTTCTTCATGGCATCGGCTTCGATATCCGTGCCGAGGAGGGCGTTGATCTTCTCCGGCTCTAGCTTCAGCGTTGTCTCTTTAAAGGGCTCCGGCACAACGTCGATCACACCGGGCACCACTTCGCCCGCGCCGAGGAGTTCGATCAGCTCGCAGGCGCGTTCCACCGCTTTCAGCGTGTTCTGCATGTCCAGGCCTTTTTCAAAGCGGGAGGAGGCGTCGGTACGCATGCCGAGGGCCGTCGCAGTACGGCGGACCGAGGGGCCGCTGAAGCAGGCACTCTCAAAGAGGACCATGGCCGTATCGCCGACGATTTCCGAATTCTCTCCGCCCATGACGCCTGCCACGGCGACCGGCTTTTCCGTATCGCAGATGCAGAGCATGTCAGGGGTGAGATTTCTCTCTGTGCCGTCCAGTGTGCGAATGACCTCGCCGGGTCTTGCGCGGCGGACGCGGATCTCGCCGTTGCCGACACAAGAGAAGTCAAAAGCGTGCATCGGCTGGCCGTATTCCATCATGACATAATTGGTAATGTCAACGATGTTGTTGATCGGGCGCATGCCTGCATTACGGATGCGTTCCTTCATCCACTCGGGAGACGGAGCAATCTTTACGTTTTTAACCATGCGAGCGGTATAGCGCGGGCAGAGGTCGGCATCCTCAATGACGATCTTTGCCATGTCGGCTATATTGCCTTCTGCTTTCGCCGCCACGACCGGCTCATGAAGCTTCAGCTCTTTGCCGAACGTCACAGCAGTTTCGCGGGCAAGGCCGATCATGCAGAGGCAGTCCGGCCGGTTGGGGGTGATCTCAAAATCGACCACATGGTCATCCAGCCCCATCTTCAAAGCCATGTCGTCGCTGGGCTGATAGTCACCCTGCAGAATCAGAATGCCGTTTTCGATAGCATACGGGAAGTCATGCTGGGTTGCACCGAGCTCTTTGAAAGAGCAGAGCATACCGTCCGACGGGACGCCGCGCAGCGGCTTGGCCTTGATCTCAATGCCGCCCGGCAGAAGGGAGCCGTCCAGTGCCGTCGGCACGAGATCCCCCTGCCGCACATTCTGTGCACCGGTGCAGATCTGAACGGGCTTTCCGTCTCCGATGTCGATCTGGCAGACCCACATATGGTCAGAGTCGGGGTGGCGTTCGATGGAGAGGACTTTCCCCACCTTCACGTTCTTCATGGTAAGGCTGAGATCCTCTGTGGATTCCACTTTGGACCCGGAAACAGACATCGCCTCGGCAAAGGCTCTGTCCCCTACCTCGGTGATCGGCAGGTCAACAAACTCAGTGAGCCATTTTCTGGAACATTTCATTTCTCCGTTCCCCCTTCTCAGAACTGTTCAAGGAAGCGCTCATCATTTTCGAAAATGAGGCGCAAGTCCGAAATCTTGTACTCGCCCATGGCAAGGCGCTCAAGCCCCATGCCGAAAGCCCAGCCGGAATAGACGTCCGGGTCAATCCCGCAGCCGGCGAGCACCTTCGGATGGATCATCCCGCAGCCGAGGACCTCGATCCAGCCCTCGCCCTTGCAGGTCGGGCAGCCTTTTCCGCCGCACTTGTGGCAGCGGATATCCAGTTCGGCGCTGGGTTCGGTGAACGGGAAGTGGTGCGGGCGGAAGCGGGTTACCGTGCCTTCGCCGTAGATCTTCTCCACAACGAGATTCAGCGTTGCCTTCAGGTCGGACATCGTAACGCCTTTATCGATCACCATGCCCTCAATCTGGTGGAACATCGGGGAATGCGTGGCATCCACCTCGTCCTTGCGGTAAACGCGGCCCGGGGCGATCATGCGGATCGGCAGGGTCTTGGTCTCCATGGCGTGCACCTGCATGGGCGACGTCTGGGTGCGGAGGCAGACTCTGCTGTCCTCCGTGAAATAGAAGGTATCGGTCCACTCGCGGGAGGGGTGAGATTCTTCAATGTTCAGCTTGGTAAAGTTGTAATCCGAAAGCTCCACCTCGCTGCCGTCGAGGATTTCGAAGCCCATGCCGATGAAGATGTCCTTGATCTGATCCAGCACGTTATACATCGGGTGCTTGTGGCCCAGGCGTGTTTCGGCAGCCGGCAGGGTGACATCAACAGCTTCCGCTTCCAGCTTTTTCTCCATCATGGCAGAGGACAAAACCTGCTTGCGGGCATCGATTGCAGCTTCAATGTCTGCCCGGAGCTGGTTGGCAAGCTGGCCCATTACCGGGCGCTCTTCCGCAGAAAGGCGGCCCATCTGACGAAGGATTCCCGTCAGCTCTCCCTTTTTACCAAGATATTTCACGCGAAGTGCTTCAAGAGAGTCAACATCTTCGCTCTCAAGAATCGCTCTGATTGAAGCTTCTCTCAGCTTCTCCATCATTTCTTTCATAATGGCTTTCTCCTTCTATTTCCATTTTCCTGATAAACTTTCTTAAACGCGCCGGCGCAGCCATCGGCTTTCATAACGGCAAGAAAGCGGCATCCGGATTGGAATGTCGCTTCTTACGCAATGATCCGGCGTGCTTCAAACCCGTTGCAGGGATATTTGCTCAGTTCTGTAATGATGACGCCGGAGGATGAATTTGCCGCATGGATAAACTTCCCGTTGCCGATATAAATCCCCGAGTGCCCGATATACGAACCATATGTATAGAAGCAGAGAACATCTCCCATACGGAGATCATCACTGTCAACATGCACTCCGTTTTTTGCCTGGCTGGCAGCCACGCGGTTCAGATCATAGCCGAACTGGCTGTAGACATACCAGACAAAACCGCTGCAGTCAAACCCGGTTGATGGATCCTTTCCCGCCCAGGTATATTTTGAGCCGAGGAATCGGCAGGCAAACTCCACAACATCCATCCCTGTTGCGGCAGCCGGTACAGTCACAGAGACATCGGGTGTTCCGGGATCCGTCGAAGTTCCCGGAGAGATCACCATCTGCTGGGCCGCCGGAGTCGGAGTCTCTTCCGGCTGAGGCGTGGCCAGAGGATACGGGCTTCCCGTCGGCATGGGAAGCGGCGTCGGGAGCGGAGCCGCAGTCGGTGTGGGATACGGGGTCGGTTTGGGAGTCGGGACAGGTGTGGGAGACGGCGCAGGCCGCTGCGTCGGCACAGGGGTCGGCGTTGCTGCCCAGACCGCCGCAGAAGGCGCAGGAGTCGGAACCGGAGTGGAAACCGGGGAATAAGCCGGTGTCGCAGTCGGTACGGGCGTCGGGGCAGACGTCACAGCCGGTGATGCAACAACGCTGTCATCCAGAAAGACATTTTCCGCCGGCTGACCATAGGCACTCTGTTCACTGCCCGAATCAAGATAGAGGTCCGGGCCGGCAATTTCCAGATAATCGGAAGACATATAGCCCGAACCGCCGGGATATCTGACTGCCACCCACACTCCGCCGGTGTGCGCCGTGATCTCAACAACGGTGCCTTTGGCAAGTGTGTCCGTTACCTGATAACTCATTCCCGGACCGGAGCGGACATTAACTCCTTTTCCGGTGACAACTGCCGTTTCTGCCGCCGCCTGCCCTGCCAGCAGGGAAAACGAGAGCAGAAGAACTGCAGCAATCACAATCCATCGGTTACGCATCGGAAAAGCCTCTTCAGCCCTGCGCGAGGGCACGCTCCAACCAGACTGCAGCCACATCGATTGCAGAATAAAGGCTGCTCTTTTCACTCTTCTTGATCACTCGGTCGCGGGATTTAATGGAAGGGTCTGTAAGCTGAAGCGAGAGGGAAACTTTCGTTGCCACATCGAGATCCTTTACCTTTTTTGTTTCCAGCACCTGCATCATCACAATATACTTATCCGCAAAACTGCCGTAATAAATCATATTGTCTTTTCTCAGAAGCGGATGCCCTTTATACTCTAATCTTGCCAATAGTAACACCTCCGAATGTTCTATGAGAAGTTATCAAATTTGCCCTGCAATGTCAAGCTTTTATCCGAAAATCATAATGCTGTTGTCGAACCATCCGTCCTGAGCCTGATTGCCGGCGTACATCCCGTTATCGTAGAAAAGCCCCCCTCCCGTAGAGGTATCGGGAGCAACGTAAATCTCCGGCTGGTAGTCCCCCGTAATCGTCAGGCCCGGGAACTGCACTGTGCTGTAATCCTGGTAAACACCTGTCGGGTTCGCCGGCATAGCGAGATCCGCATCCGTAATGCCGAACACGCCGGTGTTCGGCCCGAGATACGGGTAGGTAAATGACCGGTACGGCAGCCCTTCATGCACAGGCCGCATGACAGCCTTCCAGAGCCTTGCCGCCGGGTTTCCGCTCACGTTGATCCGTGCGGGAGTGTCAAATCCCGTCCAGACAGCGGCCACGTAATACGGTGTACAGCCGACAAACCATCTGTCTTTGTATTCGCCCGACGTGCCGGTCTTGCCGGCGACAGGCATGCTCCACAGCGTCGCTTCCGTTCCCGTCCCGTTCTCAACCGCGTTTTCCAGCATATACGTCATCACATGGGCTGTATTTGCGGAAAAGGCCTGAACGGTGCTCGGGGAATTATCAATCACCGTGTTGCCCTGCTTATCCGTAACAAGAGAATAGGTTCTGCTGTAGGTGAATACGCCGTCATTGACAAAAGAGCAATAGGCCGCAGCCATCTCACGAACCGTGATCCCGTTTGTGAGCTGGCCGAGCGCCATGGGTGCATAAGCACAGTCATCCGGGACGAGACTCGTCACACCAAGCTTCTGGATCAGGTAGTTATAGCAGGTTTCCGGTGTCAGCTTGTCAACGATCTGCGCCGCAACCGTATTGAGGGAATACTGCAGGGCTTCAAAAATCGTCATCAGCCCGTAGTTTTCACCGCCGTCATTCTGCGGGAACCAGCTCGTCCCGCTCAGTGTAATATAGGATTCATCCCTGACCCACGTGTTTGGCGTGATGTAGCCAAGCTCTGTTGCCGGGCCGTAGGAGGCAATCGGCTTAAAGGCTGAGCCGGGAGACCGCTGCGTCCCGGTGGCACGGTTGAGGGGGAAGTTCCTGTCCTTCTCCCCGACGCCGCCGGAGAGCGCAACGATTGCCCCGTTGTACGGATCCATCACGACGATGCTGCTCTGGAGCTGCTGCGTTCCCGTCGTTTTGGGAATCTCATTGAGGTCTTCATAGATGTTGTCCACAGCCGTCTGAATATCCGGATTCAGGCAGCAGTAGATCTGGTAGCCGCCGTTGAACACAAGAGTCCTCGCAGCGTCCCTGCTGATCCCTTTCAGCTTTGCCAGATCGCTGATCACATCCTGAATGACCGTTTCTTCATAATAGGTATAAATCTGCTGGACGGTGTCTTCCTCCGGGGTCCGGGCAAAGTAGAGCGGCTCTGCGGCAGCCTGCTTAAATTCCGCATAGGTGATGAAACCCTGGTTATACATCTCGCGCAGGATCGTCTCCTGCCGGCGCTTGTTGTTCTCTTCGTTGTAGAAGGGGTCATAATAGGTCGGCAGGTTGGTGATGCCGGCAATGGCGGCGCATTCCGCAAGGCTCAGCTCCGAAACGTCCTTCCCGAAGTACTTGTGCGCAGCCCGCTGAACGCCCCAGCATCCCTCGCCGAAGTAAGCCACGTTGAGGTACCACTCCATGATTTCCTTTTTGTCGTACCGCTTTTCCAGCTCCAGCGCCCCGAAGATTTCCTTCAGTTTTCGCTGGACGGTGACCTCATCGTTTCCCGTGACATTCTTCAGAACCTGCTGGGTGATCGTCGACCCGCCGTACGTCTTGCGCATGGTAAAGAACATGTCGATCA
>JAFQZI010000147.1 GCA_017406005.1 Oscillospiraceae bacterium
GAATGATCGCTATCAGCGTTGGTCAGGTACTCGGCCATAACTTGAGCATAAGCGGAACGTACGTTGGCCTGGTCGGTTGCCTCACGGCTCTTCTCGAGCTGGGTTGTGAATACCGGGATAGCGATGGCAACCAGCACGGCCCACTGATGACACAGGGCATTGATACTGTGAAAGATTCGAGTACAAAACCGGCAGGTGGTAAACACGCAAGGCTGGGTGGTAAATCTGAAAGCTGGGTGGTAAAAATTGCCCCGGTGGTGGAAACTGAAAAGACCGGCGCAGGATCGCTCCCACGCCGGTCTTGTAGGTGTTATTCGGTTTTCGGCTGAGGCTCTTTCGAGCATATGCCCATGTGCAGGAAGATCGGGTAAAGATAGCTGGCACCAAATACTCCGAGTTTTTTCGGCCCGCTGACACATCCCTCTGCCGTCTGAACCTCTATTGCTTTTTTATATGCCAGCAAGATTGTGTTTCGGGTGACGGTTTTCTCCTTCCGGTCAAAGATGATCTCTCCGAGCCTTTCGCCGTTCCGGTTCCGCTTCACCTGATAGCTGAATTCCAGCCCGCGTGCTGTGGTGAACGGCTGCTCTTCCATAGCAATGATCTTCTGCCAGAGCTGCTCATCTTCCTCCGAGGCGATGGTATGGAATTGCATGTATGATCAGCCTCCGCATTGAAGTACGATTCAATCATCATCTTCGTCGTTTTCTTCGTCAGATACTTCGCTCTCTGCGATGGCCAGCGTCAGCGCTATGTCCTGCGGATCAAGCTGCCCGTTGCCATTCCAATCGATAAACGGTACTCCACACATAATCCACCTTATCCCTTCTTGCCGTAGTTCTTCGGGAAATACTCCTTCCCGAGGAGCCAGACATACCGGTCAAGCTGCTTCAGGTTATATGCGTCCAGCCCATAGAATGCGCGGAAGTCAATCATCGCGCCTTTGAAATGCACGTAGTCTTTCAGTGCTCCATCCGGGAAGTCAGAAAAACCATCGCGGTTTCGGAAATAGCGCAGGACCGTGTCAACGTAGCTGTCATAGATCGGATAATCCATCGGGTTATGATGGCTGCAATATTTTGAGGCAAAGGAGTAGAAGTTCTTCTCCACACCGTTAATGGTGAGCTGCTTTATATCGTTGACCAGAGTCACATCTCCGGCCTTCAGCCTCGCATCGATGCCCAGAGACAGGATATGCTTTGCCACCGGATAGATGGAAAAGATATTCGTACTGTAAAACTCATTCAGCGTGCAGACCTTCAAAAGAATATCTGTGATATCCGTGTTCTTCGGGCAAAGCCGGAAAAACAACTTGTCCAGCGCATCCTCTTGCAGGTGATAGTTCTCCAGCGCATCCCACTCCTGCAGATAATGCTCTACCTGCTCTACGGATGGCGTAGGAACATCAATGCCTGACGCTCTGCGCCGTGGTGCTGCCGGTGCAGGAGATAATACAGGTGCCGCTACCACAGTCACCTTTTGTACAGGTGCCGATGAAGACGCGGCGATTCCATCCGACGCCAAAAACAGCCGGAAGCGCCGGATTTGTGACAGGTATGGATTTACGACCTTTTTAACATCAACATTGGGTTTCTTCGACAGAACGTCAGTGAGCATATCTCTTGCTGTGGCATCGTCAGCCTCAACAGCAGCCCAGAACAGATCGTGATTGCCGTTACGCCAGAGATAGAAGGAATCAGCATATGCCGTGTTGACCGTGTTGGGGCCAATATCCTGACTGAGCAGGAATTGCTTATATAGTCTCCGCACGTCATCATATGACATCGTCTTCAGGGCTTCTTTATCCATGCGGACGCACCTCTTCTCTTCTGTTATAGTGGCTTATATTGTACCACCAGGAAGCGCCATTTTCCACAAGAAAATGACCGGTACAGGATTTCTCCCATACCGGCCACAATGGTGTCCACCTTACAACCTGATTTTCTTCCTGCTGCCATCCAAAAAGGCTACTTCCAGCTCCGTGGGTGACCAGACCCGGATCTCCTCCAGCATCATCCGTGTGAGCTCCGGCACCTCAGCCTCCAGCGGCCCGTCCTCCGTGATGGCGATCATAAGGCGGCCCCGGTAACGCTGCAGGGCGTCACCCTCGGTAGCCATCCGCTGCCATCCCGGAAGGTAACGATCCCGGTGCTCCACAAGGCTGTTCCATGCGATCACAATGGCCCGTTGCAGTGCAGCTTCCTTCACGTTTTCTGCTGCGCAGGTGTGGCCCTTTTTCTTCTCGGTATTCTCGCATTTCCAGAACACTTCCCGGATGCCCTTCCAGTACTTGCGGACGTACTTCCCTCCGCAGGCGGCGCAGAAAATGCGGGAGTAAAGCGGATCATCGGTGCTGCTGCCCGTCGTGTGGATGCCGTGGGTCTGCCGGAAGTCCTCCCGCCGCTGGAGCTCGATCTGCACCGCATCCCAATCCTCACGAGGGATGATGGCGGGATGATCATCTTTGATGTAGTACTGCTCCAGCTCACCGTTGTTCTCCGTCATAGTCTTGGTCAGAAAATCCGAAGTGAAGGTTTTCTGCATCAGCAGATCGCCGACGTGTTTCTCGTTTTGGAGCATCCGCTCGATGGTGCAGGGGTGCCATTTTGCCACGCCATGCACACCGGGCACACCTTCCTGATTGAGCCTTCGGCTAATCTCCGACACCGTCCAGCCTTCGAGGAAATCCCGGTAGACCCGGCGGACTACGGCGGCCTGCTCCTCATTGATGACCAGATTGCCGTCCGCATCCTTGTCATAACCCAGCAGCGCTTCCGTGTTGATGTGCGGGATGCCCTGCTGGAACTTGGACCGGATGCCCCATGCCGTGTTCTCAGAAATGTTCCGGCTTTCCTCTTGGGCCAGCGAGCTTAAAATCGTGAACATCAGCTCACCGGATGCCTCCATCGTGTTGATCCCTTCTTTTTCAAAGATGATGGGAATACCGAGGCTTTTCAGTTTGCGGCAGTAGTTTAGGCTGTCCGCCGTGTTACGGGCAAAGCGGCTGATCGACTTCGTGATCACCAGATCCACGTGGCCTTCCTCGCAAGCGGCGATCATGTCCATGAAGCCGCAGCGCTTCTTGGTGCCGGTGCCTGAAATCCCGTCGTCAGCGAACAGGCCTGCCAGTTCCCAATCCTCCCTGCCCTTGATCATGCTGGTGTAGTACTCCACCTGATTCTTGAAGGAGCCCTGTTGTTCCTCAAGCTCAGTGGAGACCCGGCAATAGGCCGCCACCCGCTTCCTTCCAGCTCCCTCAGCCGCGACCGTGGTTTTTGTCGGGCTTGCGGGAATAACCGTAACTTTCCGTGCCATTGACTTTCTCCTTTCCAATGTAGACATCAAAATCGACCTCGCGCAGGGCCGTCAGCTTTTCATCCGGGACGCGGACGCCTTTGCAGAACTTTTTTCCCTGTCGGCTGAGGCCGTCGCAAATCCAGATCACTTTCCCTGCGTTGGTAATGATGCGCCGGAGCCGGGAGCCGCAGTACTTACAGTAAATCCTGTTCATGTACGGGTAGTTCTCCTCATTGAGCTCCGGTGCTTTGGCGATGTGTGTTTTCTTGCTGTGATCCTTCTTCCACTCGGATTCCGGCATGTGATCGTGCCCTGTGATTTTCCCCTTTTCGATGGTAGCGAACACATACTGAGGGCCATCCAGCGGGAGCCAGGAGTGGACCTCATCGTCCGTCACACTGACCCCGGAGCAGAAATCCTGCGTAAAGCGGGTTTTGCCGTTGCACTCCCACAGGACCCGTCCGGCCCTCACAGAGCGGATAAGACGGTGCCCACACTCAGCGCAGAAAAGCTGGTGCCGGTACGGGTAATTCTCATCTGTTAAGTCCATCGGCTGGCTCTCTGTCGGCACGACCTTGTGCGTAGCCGCATCCAGTGTCTCCTGCGCTTTCTCCCAGAGCTGTCTGGTGACAATGGGCACATGGTCATCTTCAATGTACAGCATTGGCTTTTCGCCGTTGTTCTTGACCAGCTTCCGGTTTTCATCCACGAAGTGCCGCTGTCCAATAAAGTCACCTTTGTAGACAGGGTTTCGCAGGAGCCGCGTCACGCTGGCCCGATGGAAGGCGCAGCCGTTGTGGTTGGTGACCCCCTCGGCATTCAGGTAGTTGGTGATCTGCGCTGCCGTGTATCCGTCCGCAGCCATTTCATACATCTGCAGCACCAGCGGCGCGTACTCATCCGGATAGAATTCTCCGTCCGGCCCTTTGCTGTAGCCCATGCTGCGCTGAATCTGGCGCGGGGGCCTGCCTTCATCGTACTTCCGCTTGAGTGCCATTAGGGTGTGCATGCGTGCTCCCTCACTCTCGGCCTGACCAAAAGCAGCGTAGAGCGTCATGAGCAGCTCGCCCTCCTGCGACATCGTATCGATGCCCTGCAGTTCAAAATACACACCAATGCCCAGTTCCTTCAGCCGCCGGGTGGATTCCAGTACCGTCCGGGTGTTGCGGGCAAAGCGCGTGATGGCTTTTGTGATCACCTGACGGAAGCGTCCGGCCTCGGCATCATCCATCATGCGCTGGAATCCCGGTCTGGCCTCCTTGTAGCCGGAGATGCCGAAATCGTAGTAGATTTCCACCAGATCATAGCGTGGATCGTCGCCGATGGCCGCCGTGTAATGAGTGATCTGATTCTCCAGCGAATCGCCCTGCCGCTCTGCCTTGGTAGAGACCCGGCAGTAAACGGCGACCGGGATCTTTTCGTTTTCAGGGCGCTCCCGCTGTGGGATGACCGTCACATTCTTTTCCATAGTGTCCTCCTTCAAAGCAAGATGAACTCCGGCTCTTGCTTGATCGGCTTCCGGCGTCGGTTTTCGTAAAAGGCCTGCCGTTGTTCCTCAGTGCGAAAGGCGGCATCGCCGGTGAAGTTCTTCAGAAGCGTTGCTCTGGCCTCACTGTACTCCGGCCCGATCATCCCGAGTGCGTTGAGCCACACCCGGAAGCTGTACTTTTCGTTTTCCGTGGCGACTGCCTTAGCCTTGCTCCAGCGCTGGGTAATGGCGGCATTCACAATCCTCTCCGCCAGCGCTTTGCCAGCAGGCGATTCCGGGATGTCGGTGAAGAAAAGCTGGTCGCCGGAAAGCCGGATGCCCTTCATGGCCTTCTCGCCACCGCAGCGATGCAGGACTTCCATGAACTCCTGCAGGCTGGCCGGGTTCTCTGCTTTGAGGCTCCGCACCAGTTCTGCGCTCATGTGGATTGCATTTGGTACCCCGATTGCCTTGTTGATCATCGGGCCTCTGGCGGCGAGCGTGTTCACAAGGTTGACCAGCGTCCGTCCGGTGAAGCCGTCCATCGGGAAAGCGATCCCGCACTCTGCCTTCGTACCGCTTTCAATCAGGCCAAGGTCCGTCAGGCTCTCCAGCAGGTCCGCGTCGGCCTTGTCATCGTCAACTGACAGACTCCCGTCCCGGAGAACGGTGTAATCGCCGACGCGGTACCGGAAGGATGGAGCCCCGGCGTACACCGCAGGCATTCCCGTTTCCTTTGAAAGCTGCTCGATCAACGGCTGTCTGTCTGTGAGAAGTCCCTTGATTTTCACGACCTGCACCTCCCTTCGTGGTCCCATGTTCGCTCTACTTCGGCACTATAGCAAGTTAATTCTGGCCCACAACCGGAGAAAAACTGCCGGATTTCAGGGCTCGGAATTGTCCACTTTAGCCCCATTGCGATGAAGCAGATAGTGCTCATGGCAGCAGTATTTTCGGTTGTATCTTCCGTACACTTCAAAGGTTTTTCCGCAGTAGGCGCAGAGCATTGTGTGAAAGGCCTCCGGGCTCTGTTTCAGCTCGGACCGGTGTATCTTCCAATACTCCCTACGGCAAAATGTACTGCAGAATCTGCGGCGGCGTCCGGAGCCGGGAGGCTGCGCGATGGGATCGCCGCAATACATGCAAGCCTCGCCGTGTTCCATCCGTTCATCCAAGGTTTTATCCTCCAAAGCGGGCACTATGTTTTTGCAGAGCTTGTTTGCCACACCCTTTGAGATACCGGTAACAGCCATCAGCTTGGTATAGCCCATCCCCTTGGCGCGGAGACGTCTTGCCTGATCTTTCTGGATTTCTGTAATGTCTATTTTCTGCATGGCTCATTCCTCCTTGGTACCTACTGGAGAAAAATCGCCAAAGTGGTCCGCTTTTTGCGCAAAAAAAATAATGGCCCGCCCGATCTCCGAAGAGACCAAGCAGGCCATGATGATATGACGCTATTCTTTTCAGATGCGGGTGGCGAAGTCGAGCGAAATCCATCCTGCGCCAGATTTCAGGCGGCCCCAGCCAGCCGTGCTGCCCTGACCGGAGCGGACCTCCAGAATGGTAAAGGTGCCGACCCCTGTAAAGCCGGTGCGCGGGTAGTTGGTGCCGGGACCGGTGCGGATATTCAGATTGCTGATCTGCACCCGCACCAGAAACGGCGTATCCTTTGCAGGCTCAGGTGCGACAGGCGTAGATGCAGCCGCAGCCGGATAGATCGCCTTGCCACCCGGATCAAACACACTGAAGCCGGGATTGGCGTCGGCAGCCTTCTTCGCGTTGGACAGTATCCGGTATGCCCCGACCTGGCTTTTGCTGTCAGCCCAGCTCTTACGCACACGGTAATATCCGCTGGTCAGCTTCTCCGCAGGGCTTTCACTGCCATTGACATACCTATTATAATAGATCTGTCCGAAGGCTGCCCTCTGCTCCTGCACGGCTTCGCCCTGATCGGCTGGACGCTCAAACTGCGTGAGCACGATGTCCGATGCCGCCCGGATGGAGGTCGCGGATTTCAGCGCAGCAAGGACGGTAGCGTAGCCTTCCAGCTCCTGACACAGGAAGCCGAGCTGGGTCTGCAGATCACCGATGGAAGTTCCCTTGTTCTGGGCATACGCCAGCAGCGCAGCCTTGCGTGTATGGAAGGTCCACTGGGCAAGGCCGTAACCATAGCCATCATGTACAAAGTTGGCATAGGTCCCGGCATCCATCGCGGCGGTAAACTGCTCGTCCGTCATGCCGAGCGCGTTGTTTCCGTTGTTCTGCAGGTTGTTGGCCTTCAGTCCGGACTCCGCACAAAGATTGCCCATCAGGCCCGCTACGCCATACGGATTCTTGATGAATCCCATGAGCGTATCCCAGATATACTTCTCGCCATCCGTCTCGGGTACCGAAACGGTAGGCGCGGGTGTCGGTGCTGACGCATTGCCGCCGAGCTGGGCAGTAACCTTGCTGGCCAGATCGCCCATCCGCGCAAACATCCAGTTCCCCGGACAGGACTTGTTGGCAAACCAGCGGTGGACGGTCAGGATCATCTCATCGGCGGCAGGGCTGTAATTCAGGGTCCGGTCTTTATCGGCCATCCACAGGAGTTTTTTCTTTCCATTGCGTTTGCAGATATCGACACAGAGCTTGATCAGCGTCTGGTAGACGACATCCCGGAAAGCGTAGGGCTCTGAGGTATCAGAGGCGCACTCGATGGTGATGGCCCTCTGATCGTTGGCGTTACTGGAGGAACACCAGCTGCGGTTTTTCTCCTCCACATACAGACCGACGCGGCCATCCTTGTCGATGCCGTAGTTGGAAGAGGCCTGCGTGCTGGACCTCGCAAACCAATCACCGAGGCCTTCCGCGCTACACTGGCCGACCACGCAGTGAGGCGTGATACGGTCAATGCTGTGTGTTCTCTGCCCGGAGTGATTCGGGCTCAGTTTGGTGTATGCCACCATAGGGCTGTTCGTATATGCCATTATTCGTCACCGCCTTTCTCCGCACGGTCATGCAGCTGCTCCAACACGGTCTTCAGTTTCTCCGGGATGGGCAGGCCCAGGTGCGCAGCATTCTCAATCAGGCTGACACCTTCATTGGAGATGTAGAAAAAGATCACTGCCGTGCGCAGGACGCTACCGGTGCCAATCACATGCGTATCGATGATGTGCCCGATGCCCACCAGCAGGAAAATGAGCACCTTCTTGGCGATGCCCTTAAAGCCTACCTCGCTGGAGAGCTTGTGGTCTGCAATGGCGCACATGACCCCGGTGATGTAGTCGATGACCACGAAGGCCAGAAGCGCATACAGCAGGCCATCGCAGCCGCCGAGGAAGTAGCCCAGCCAACCGCCGACGGCAGTGAACAGGACCTGAATGGTGTTCCAGAATTCTTTCATGGTGTAGTTCCTCCTTGTGCATAAAATTAGAGAGCCGCCGTAGCGACTCCCGCGAGTACAGTTATTCGTCAATCAGGTCTTCCAGCCTGAACACATAGGTTTTCAAACCGGCAGTCCCGGCATTATCCTTTGTGATGGTGATATAGCCGTCCGCCGTAGGTTTGAAGGTCACATAGGCACAGGCTGCAGGGTTGCTCGTATTGACAATGGACCTGCCGACCACATTTTCCTGTGCCGCAGCAGTATCTGTTTCAGAGAACATGGCGCGGAAACGGGTGCCTACGCGATTTCCGAGCATGATCAGATAGGGCTGGTTGGACTGCACTTCATATACATCAGAATAGTTGACCGTATCCCCGCCAATGATCCAAGTCCCGCTCATCACATATCCGCCGGTCAGATCAAAAGCATGTGGGACCAGCGGCTCAATTGTTGCGGGCACCTCAACCGCAACCTGCGAGTAGCCATCCGCGTCGTCAGCCCTCGCCCGATAGCTCCCGTTGCAGCTGATGACCTTTTTGATCAGAACAATGCCGGGAGCATCGCGGATTGAAAAGGACAGCCTGCCGGAAAGGCGCTGCCTCGGCGACAGGCGGCCTGTCAGTTTGCCGTCCATCACGCCACCTCCTCGGTCACGATGAACTTGGCCCGGTCGATAAAGGTGTCCACCGTGCCGTCTTCCATTGTGATCTGAATATCATAGACATAGGGTGCCCAGCCCGCTGTCAGCAGCTTGGTCTCCGATGCCTCCAGCCGCAGCAACATGGTATCGTGCGGGATTTCCTTCAGGAGAATCGGCTCCCGGTCCGTGTATTTCTGTTTCAGGGCAAACCGTATCACATCTCCGGCCCGCACCTCGTAGGGCTGCCCATCGGCATAGCTGATCTCCAGCACAGCCTCCAGCGTATCGCCTCGCGTGACCGTGATGGTGCTTCCGCTGATATTAACCATTCTCTTCTCCTTCCTCCGGGTCTGGCTCCATGCGCTCCTCCAAAGCCCGGATGCGCTCTTCCAAGGATTCGCTGTATTCTTCCAGTTCCTGATACCGCTGCTCCCACTCCTGCTCATTGGCAGCGAGCTCAGATTTCATATAGTACGGACGCTGGAACGTAGAGGATTGCCCGATAAGCTGCAGGTTGATCACGTTGCTGTCCCGCGAGAGCATCTGGCCCTCATCGCCATAGCCGATGGCAAAGCAGCTGTACTCCCCGGAGACGTGCGGCCTTGGCACTGTCAACTCCAGATCATAGGTGACATACTCCTCCATATAGATGCCGCTCTGCATCACGATCCGGTAACACTCATAGGTGGGCTTGTCCGGCGGCGTGATGGTAAAGGTGACCGTTCCATCCGGATTCATTTCTGCTGCCAGCGCCGGTTCCGTCTGCTTCTTGCTCTTCCGGTTGACGGGAGCCACGATCCGGGTGATCTTCCGGTGCATCAGCTTATAGAAGGCAATGGCCCCGATGGACGGGAAAGCCTTCACACCAAGGCGCTCGATGCGGTTACCGCAGATGCGCTGCCCCGGCTCTCCCCAGATCACTTCCGGGTAATCGTGGTACAGATAAGTCCTGCGCTCCTTATCGAAAACGCCAATGGCATAGGTGTTCTTGTCGCCCTGCGTATGGTTGACAGGCTGGATGTAATACTGAACCAACTCCCCATCACTCGACTCATGAATGATGGAGAGCTGGGATACCACCTTCGGCGCGGGATTATCCGCATAGGCGGTCAGGTCGATGGTGTTTTCAATAGTCAAAGCCATAGGCATCCTCCCGTCAAAGAGCAAAGCTCGGATTCACATCCAAAATGAAATTCTCGTTTTTCATCGGCCTATCGATGTCAGCGGTCATGGTAATGATCGCGCCGTCGGCAGGTGCCTGCATGAAGTGGATCGGAGCGCCGTTCCTGTGGAGATAGCTGACGGCTTCCGAGTAAAACCGGCCATTCTTGACCGCATCCGAGCAGCCGGACACATCCACGCTGAGTCTCCAGTGCTGCGCTGTGATGGTCTCCGGGAACTCGAACTTATACGAGGCAGCGGCGTTGCTGTTGCTCGTGACCGTATAGCTGCCAACATCCGTCCAGGTTTCTCCATCCTCGGAATAGCTAAGGGTAAAGATC
>JAFQZI010000148.1 GCA_017406005.1 Oscillospiraceae bacterium
AGCGGCGATAGCTTTCTCAACAGCTTTAGCGGAGTTTGCCTGCATTTTTGCTTTATTAAGATTATCTCTTGCTGAATAGATAGCGTCTGTTGCCGACTTCGCATCCGGCATAGCTGCAAAAGCGGCGGTCGCACCGAACGCAACTACCATAGCGAAGCAAAGGAGCATTGCGATGAGCCTTTTCATTCTCTATTTCCTCCAAAAAAAATAAAAATTTCGCATTAGCGATACTTCGGTTGTTTTATACCACATCTTATCTCATTTGTCAAGAAAAAGTTATGTAAAGGGGACATTTTTATGCTCATTTAGCTCAAAATATGTGAAAAAATAGTTCTTGACACAAGATATTGTATGGTCTGCAATTTGCTATGCGCAATCTCAATTCAATTCGCAATTTGTAATGCGAAATTCGCAATTAAGAAAACGGAAATTAAAAGGTTAAAGGAAGAGCATTAAACATATAGGTCTATGTGTCTTGAAAAATGGAAAGAATAATAAAACCCTCAGGAAAGCCTGAGGGTTTTATAAAACCTATTTTGGAACTATTTTACTAAATAGAGGAATCAGAAGCCCCATGCGGCTGCGACTTCGCCCCAGAAAGCTTCAACAGCATCAGCATAGTTGGCAGCGAGGGTATTGTAAGCTTCGGCCTGAGCATTTGCAACTGCAGTAGCAGCAGCATCCTGAGCCACTTTAATGGAGTCAGCAATCAAAACCTTGGCGGTAGCCTGTGCCTTCTGGGCACCAGCTTTTGCAGCTGCGGCAAGAGTTTGAGCGTGATCCAACTCAGCAGCAGATTCTATCTTTGCAATCGTGATATCTCTTTTATTAACATCCATCTTGGTGCCACTTGACAGCCAATAAGTAGTCCAAACATCTAATACATCAGCAGAAAGTTTGTGTAAAGTTACCAGATCCCATCCCTTGTTTTCACCATAGTTTTGCGTCTTCCAAGTGTTAATAGATGCAGAACTTACAGCATCAGGAGCAAAAGCAAATTCAGGATCATTCAGTGCGGCGAGTTTGGCGGCAGCCTTATCACGAGCTGCATCAACCTGTTCTTTTGACTTTGAGCTGTCATACTTTACGGCTTCGTATTCTTTCAAGATAGCGTAAGCTTTATCCACGTTTTTGTCTTTTTTCTCTTGATACTTAACAGCACCTAATTGTGTACGAGCAGCGTTGGTATACGCATCTGCGGATTTTTGATCGGGCATGTCTGCAAATGCTACGGTTGCGCTAAAGGCGGCGACCATAGCGAAGCAAAGGAGCATTGCGATGAGTTTTTTCATTCTCTATTTCCTCCAAAAAATATTTTTCGCTTTCGGCGATAATTCATTTCCTCTTATATCACAATCGGTTGTGCCTGTCAAGGAAAAGTTATGTTAATTGAAATATTTGTGCACATTTATCTTAAAATATGTAAAAAAATAGTCCTTGACACAATATATTGTATGATTTGCAACGCATAATTAGAAGAAAAGGTATCAGAAACGTAATTGTAAAAGGTTCAAGAAAGAGCAAAAACTCATTCAATAAAAAGTTATGTGACTAGAAATATGGAAAGAATAATAAAACCCTCAGGCAAAGCCTGAGGGCAAATAATAATTATAGCAAATGATCAGCAAACACTTTTATTCAGCCGAGGCCAAGCATATAGAGCTCGACTTCACCCCAGAAAGATTCAACAGCATCCGCATACGCGCTTGTGAGAGCATTGTAGGCTTCTGCCTGAGCATTTGCAACAGCAGTAGCAGCAGCATCCTGCGCAGCTTTGATTGCATCTTTCACAAGAGCGATGGCAGTGGCCTGGGCCTGCAAGGCAGCAGCTTTTGCATTAGCGGCAGCTTCCTGCGCAATAGCAAGATCATAAGCGGCGTTGAGCTTGGCAATTTGAATCACCCGTTCGTTGACATCCATAGTTGTACCACTGGACAGCCAGTAGTTTGTCCAAACATCGTGACGTGCAGCATACAACTCACGCGCTGCCTGATTTGCCTTTGCAGTTGTTTTAAGATCAGAGAAGAAATAAGAATTATAAATATCAGGATCAATAAGGTAATCCGATTTAAACAGTTCTTTCAGCTGCTCAGCTGCTTTGTCATGAGCGGCTTTTACCTGTTCATCAGATTTGGTGCTGTCAAACTTTACATTTTCGTAAGCCTTCACGATAGATTCCGCTTTTTCATACTCTTTAGCCCAAGTTGCGTCTTTCTTGGCATTAGCAGCTTGAAACCTTGCCCAGGAGGTGTGATATTCTGCACTTGAGACATCCGGCATATCGGCAAAAGCAACGGTTGCACCGAATGCAGCGACCATAGCAAAGCACAGGAGCATTGCAATGAGTTTCTTCATTTTTAAATTCCTCCAATATTGTTGTTTTTCGCCCGAAACGAAAGTATGTATATCTTATAGCACAAATGGAGGAATTTGTCAAGAAAAAGTTACCGAAACGACACCATTTAGTCACTTAATCCGCAAAATATGTTACAAAAAAATGCTTGACACAAAATGTTGTGCAATTCTTTTTATCCGGCAGTGAGGAATGGGGAACCCTTCCCGTTGGGGAAAAGGGGAGGAGAGGGGATCGGCTGGGGAGGAAGAGGGAGATCAGGCGTGAGATGGGTAAAGCTATACTCAGAGTAAGGCAGATCAACAGCTTCTCCGGCGGACCAGGAGAAGATGCCATAGTTGAAAGCATTGGAAGAGATAGCACTGTGATTGGCGCTGGTGCAGAGAATGAGCCAGGTGTCAACGCCATGATCGGCCAGGGCCCGGAGCTGAGGCGCCCTGGTACTGGCCCCGTGCTGCTCGAAAAGATAAAAGACAGTGCCGGCGCAGGCGACAGAATCCATCTCGGAATCGGTGAGCATAGCCCAGCTGTCCCAATCGGCTGCGGCATCAAGAGAACAGACATTGGTAAGGCGGATGCCGAACGCGTCATAGAGGCTTGCGGCGGCGTTGAGTGCCGTATAACAGCCGGTGCTGCTGCCGATGGCGGAGAGATCGTGAACGATAACGCCGCATTCCTTTGCAATCTGCTGAAGGTAATGATACATGGTGATGTTTTCATGATCCATGCGGGTTTCACCGGGACCGTTGCGGAAAAAGATAACGGCGTCAGGGTGCCAGACTTTGAAATACTGGAAGACATCGGAATAGCTGAGCCAATTGGTTGTGCCGTCTCCACCACAGTAATACAGCACAAAGGTTGTAGAGGAGGTGACGTTATCCGGAACGTAGAAAGGCCCTTTGGTGCACCAGTAGATTGCACCGTCAGAATAAAGCCTGTTTTTTGCACCATTGTGGACCAACGGGGTTTCAAACGATATTTCACTGGCGGGATAGGTACGGCAGAGAGAGGCCAGCTCAGGGCTGTCGGCATAAGTGCCGAGGGATTGGAAGATGGCTTCGGCCTCGGCAAAATGGCGGGTATAGAGGAGCTCCTTTGCCTGCTGATACTGGTCAGACAGGGACGCTTCGGCTGTGTCGGCAAGATTTTGGGAGTCGACATCAAGAACCGACAGGGAGTTTGGCGGAAGAGAGTCCGGGGAGAAGCCGTTTGCGGACAGGTGTGTGCTGACGGATGAAAGGCTATCCTGCACAGGCCCGGCAGAGGCGGAGGAGAACGGGAAGAAAGGAAAAGCAAACAGAAACAGAAGAACGGGAAACAGGGAACGGGATTTATCCCGCAGGAAGAGGCGGAAATCAGTAAACATGAGGAAACACTCCTTCCTGACCAGAGAGGGAATTGACACAATACAGGGCACGGACGTTCCGACCGCCGTAATCGTCCATTTCAGCGGAGACCTGCCAAGAATCGCTGACGTAAAAGATGCGACGGGACAGAGCACCGGGCTGAGCATCGGAAATGGAGAACCAATGGGCAAGAGTGGTTTCATTTAGGTTATAACCGTAGATTTTGCCATTGGCAACGGAGAACTCTTCGGAGTAAGGGAGAGGGGAGGTTTCAATCGGAAACGGCAGAACGGCATCAGAAGAGGGATTGCTCAAGTCCATACGGGACAGGTGGAGAGCATTGTCTTCTGCGGAAAGGAAATAAAGACTGCTGCCGGAGATGATGGGATGGAAAGAAGGCAGGTTTGTTAGTTTAACGTCTGTGCCATCAGAACAGCGGAAGAGGTGAAAAGATTGGCCGTCGGAGCTGTCCTGATA
>JAFQZI010000149.1 GCA_017406005.1 Oscillospiraceae bacterium
ATTTCTGCTCAGAGCTCATCCGCAGCGACTGGGCTGTAATCTTCTTAAAGTATCCCTCGCAGGAAAGGAAGGCTGTAAACGGATAGTCGTTGACGGGTTCGTCTTCCGGCTCGTCGGGCAGATCATCGGCATAGACAAGATCCGTCTTTCGCGGTGTCTTATACTTTTCGTTGATTTTTTCCAGCTCTTTGATGAGCAGTGTTTTCACGCGGCGTTTGTTGTTCAGCGTGGCTTCGAGATCGGCAATGTCTTTTTCGAGATCGGCTGTCTCAGCGGTACGTTTGAGGATATACTCCCGGTTGATGTTTCTGAGCCGGATATCCGCGACAAAGTTGGCCTGCGTTTCGTCAATACCGAAGCCCATCATCAGGTTGGGGACCACATCACTCTCCTGCTCGGTGTTGCGGATGATGGAAATGGCCTTGTCGATGTCCAGCAGAATACGTTCGAGGCCTTTGAGGAGATGGAGCTTTTCCTTTTTCTTCTGCAGATCAAAATAGATTCTACGCCGTGTGGACTCGATGCGCCAAGCGGACCACTCTTCCAGGATCTCCCGTACCCCCATCACCCGAGGGCTGCCGGCAACAAGGATGTTGAAGTTGCAGGAAAACGTATCCTGCAGGGTTGTCATGCGGAAGAGCTTCTGCATAAGCTTTTCCGGGTCGGTACCGCGCTTGAGATCGATGGCGATGCGAAGGCCGTTCAGATCCGTCTCGTCTCGGACGTCATTGATTTCGCGCACCTTGCCCTGTTTGCTGAGATCCACAATCTTGTCGATAATCAGCTCGATGCTCGTGGTATACGGGATCTCATAGATCTCAATCAGATTATCTTTGGCCACATACCGCCATTTTGCCCGGATTTTAAACCCTCCGCGCCCGGTGCGGTAAATGGCATCCATCTCTTCGCGATTATACAGGATCTCTCCGCCGGTGGAAAAATCCGGTGCGGGAAGCGTCTCAAAAAGGTCGCATTCAGGGTCACGGAGATAGGCGATAGCGGTCGCACACACTTCGTTGAGGTTGAAGCCGCAGATCTCGCTTGCCATACCAACAGCAATGCCCGAGTTGGCGGAAACCAGAACATTCGGAAATGCCGTGGGCAGCAGAGATGGTTCCTGCTGCGTGCCGTCGTAGCTGTCCACCATTTCGACGGTATCTTTGTCGATATCCCGAAAAATCTCGCTACAGATCGGAGCGAGGCGCGCCTCCGTATAACGGGATGCCGCATAGCTCATATCGCGGGAATAGACCTTGCCGAAGTTGCCCTTTGAATCGATAAACGGGGTGAGCAGGGCATCATGTCCGACAGAAAGGCGGACCATCGTGTCATAAATGGCGGCATCGCCGTGCGGGTTGAGCTGCATCGTTCTGCCGACGATATTGGCGCTCTTCTGCCGCGGGCCGTTCAACAGGCCCATTTTATACATGGTGTAAAGCAGCTTGCGGTGCGAGGGCTTGAAGCCGTCAATTTCCGGGATGGCACGGGAGACAATCACACTCATGGCATAGGGCATATAATTCGTCTCCAGCGTCTCGGTAATGGGCTGCTCCAGCACCTCGGAATGCAGGCCGACTACATTGGGATTATCGAATTTCTTCTTTTCGTTTTCCGGTTTCTTTCTCGCCATTGGTCCTCCATATTATCTAAAAAACAAGGTTCCATTTTATGAGACGTCCAGCATGTCCAGATACTGTGCGCCGAATGTGGCTATATACTGTTTGCGGCCTTCCAGGTTATCCCCGAGCAGGAGCTCAAACATTTCCGCCATCCGTTTCGCATCCTCCGGCAGGACACGGATCAGGCGCCGTGTTTCGGGGTTCATCGTCGTCATCCACATCATATCCGGATCATTCTCGCCGAGACCCTTACTCCGGTTGATGGTGCATTTTGCACCGTTCAGGCTCTCAAGAATCTCAGACTTTTCACGATCGGAGTAGGCAAAATATGTCTTGTCCTTGCATTCGATTTCATACAGCGGTGACTCCGCAATATAGACGTATCCTTCGCGGATCAGCGTGGGCACAAGGCGGTAAAGCATTGTGAGGATCAGCGTGCGGATCTGGAATCCATCCACATCCGCATCAGTGCAGATGATCACTTTATTCCAGCGGAGGTTATTCAGGTCGAACGTGCTGAGATCCTTGCTGTGCCGGTCATTCACCTCAACGCCGCAGCCGAGCACCTTCAGCAGGTCTGTGATGATATCGCTTTTGAAGATGCGCACATAGTCTGCTTTCAGGCAGTTGAGAATCTTGCCGCGGACGGGCATAACGCCCTGGAATTCCGCATCCCGGCTCTGCCGGCAGGCACCGGCGGCTGAATCCCCTTCCACAATATATACTTCGCGCCGATTCACATCCTTGGAACGGCAGTCAATAAACTTCTGGACGCGGTTGGCCATGTCAATCTTCTGCTGAAGATTGTTCTTGATGTTCTGGCGCGCTTTTTCCGCATGCTCCCGACTGCGTTTATTGACTAGCACCTGATCGGCAATCCGGTCAGCTTCCGGTTTGTTCTCGATAAAGTAGACTTCCAGCTGGGACTTGAAGAATTCCGTCATCGCCTGCTGGATAAAGCGGTTGTTGATGGCCTTCTTGGTCTGGTTTTCATAGGATGTCTGCGTGGAGAAGCAGTTTGTAACGAGGATCAGGCAGTCCTGCACATCCTGCCACTTTACGGCTGTCTCGTTTTTATTATACTTCCCCTGCTGTTTGATATAAGCATCTATCGCAGAAGTAAAAGAACTGCGGGCTGCCTTTTCGGGAGATCCGCCGTTTTCCAGCCAGGAAGAGTTGTGGTAGTATTCCTGAATCTGTGTTTCCTTGGAGAAGCAGAAACAGGCAGAGATTTTTACTTTATAGTCCGGCAGGTCTTCCCTGTCACGGCCGCGGCGCTCGGAAGCAATCATCACGGGCATTGTCAGAGGTTTTTCCCCGGCGAATTCCTTTACATAGTCTTCTATGCCGTTTTCGTAGAGATACTCTTTTGTTTCAAACTTTGAGCCCTTCTGGATACGCAGCCGGAAGGTAACGCCCGCGTTCACCACCGCCTGCCTGTGCAGCGTCTCCTCAAACCAGGAAACCGGGATGTCGATCTCCGTAAAGACCTCCAGGTCCGGCCGCCAGCGGATGGTGGTGCCGGTCTTCTTCCGGTCAGCCGGCTCTACAAGCAGCTCCTTACCCTTTTTTCCGCAGACTTTGCCTTTTTTGAAGTGCAGGGTATATTTATTCCCATCACGCCAGACCGTTACATCCATATATTCCGAAGCATATTGCGTTGCACAGGATCCCAGCCCGTTCGTCCCGAGTGAAAAGTCGTAATCGCCGCCGTCGTTATTCTTATATTTGCCGCCCGCATACAGCTCGCAGAATACCAGCTCCCAGTTCCAGCGCTTCTCATTCGGGTTCCAGTCCAGCGGGCAGCCGCGGCCGAAGTCCTCCACCTCGATGGAACCGTCCTCAAAATACGTCAGAGTGACCAGATTCCCGTGGCCTTCGCGGGCTTCGTCAATTGCATTGGAGAGGATTTCGAATACTGCGTGCTCGCAGCCCTCCAGCCCGTCAGACCCGAAAATTACGGCCGGTTTCTGCCGTACACGCTGTTCGTCCTTCAGAAGCTGAATGCTCTCATTGCCGTATTGCGTGGAAGAATTTGCCATAAAAGATGCTCCTTATAATCAGGGTACAAAATCGAACAAAAAAAGTTATGTAAATATAGTATACCACATTTTGAAGATTTTTCAAGTTCTGGCAACAAAATCCTGCAGTTCCGCCTTTTTTCACGGATTTTAAAATCGGCATTGTAAACCATCTATGAGAAATTCTCATACAAAAATTCAAGATTAACTATTTTCATACTAATTAATCTGCGATATAATGATTAAGGTTAAATTTAAATTTAAATCTGTTTGGAGGATAACAGAATGACAAACGAATATCTGAAAAAAGTATATGCACAGGTCGAAGCGAGAGACGCTCATGAGCCTGAATTTCTGCAGGCTGTAAGAGAGGTTTTTGAATCCCTCGAACTGGTGATCGACAAGCATCCGGAATGGGAAAAGGCCGGTCTGCTTGAGCGCTTTGTCGAGCCGGAGCGCGTCATTGAATTCCGTGTTCCCTGGGTGGATGACAATGGCAACGTCCGTGTCAACCGCGGGTTCCGCGTACAGTACAATTCTGCGATCGGGCCTTACAAAGGCGGCCTGCGTTTCCATCCGTCCGTCAACCTCTCAATCATGAAGTTCCTCGGGTTTGAGCAGATTCTGAAGAATTCCCTGACCACCCTCCCGATGGGTGGAGGAAAAGGCGGATCTGATTTTGATCCTAAGGGCAAATCTGATGCCGAAGTCATGCGCTTCTGCCAAAGCTTCATGTCCGAGCTTTTCCGCCACATCGGCCAGTTCACTGACGTGCCTGCAGGTGATATCGGTGTTGGCGCCCGTGAAATCGGCTTCCTCTTCGGCGAGTACAAGCGCCTGACCGACCGTTTTGACGGTGCCGTGCTGACGGGCAAAGGCCTCACCTTCGGCGGATCGCTTGCCCGTACGCAGGCAACCGGCTACGGTCTTTGCTACTTTGCTTCCGAAGCGCTCAAGCATCTGAAGAATGACAGCTTTGAAGGCAAAACCGTCGTTGTTTCCGGCTCGGGCAACGTGGCACAGTATGCAGCCGAGAAATGCACACAGCTCGGCGGCAAGGTCGTTGCAATGTCTGACTCTCAGGGTTATGTCTATGATCCGAACGGCATCAACCTGCCGAAGCTGTTTGAGATCAAGCAGAAGAGACGCGCCCGCATCAGCGTATATGCTGACGAAGTACCGGGTTCCGAGTACGTAGAAGGCTGCAGGAACATATGGAATGTCAAGTGTGACATTGCTCTCCCCTGCGCATCCCAGAATGAAATGGACGAAAAAGGCGCACAGACGCTTGTTGACAACGGCTGCATGGCTGTGTTCGAAGGCGCCAACATGCCGCTCAATCCCGGTGCTATCGACATTGTAAAAAACAACGGCCTGCTGTATTCCCCTGGCAAGGCTTCCAATGCGGGCGGTGTTGCAACATCCGGCCTTGAGATGACACAGAACTCCATCCGTATGTCCTGGAGCTTCGACGAGGTAGACGAGAAGCTGCACGGCATCATGAAGCAGATCTATAAGGCATGCTATGACGCATCAGTTGAATGCGGCAAGCCTGGAGATCTAATGATCGGGGCAAACGTCGCCGGCTTCCTGAAAGTAGCTGAAGCCATGATGGCTCAGGGCATTGTCTGAGAATCAATTGTAATTCCATAATCCTTTAAAGAGAAACAGCAGCCAAACGGCTGCTGTTTTTTGATTCAGTTCAGGGCATCGAGGAGAGCGTGGATTGTTCGGTTGTCCGCCTCCCCGGTAATCGGAAGACCTCTGGCTTCCTGTAGCGCTGAAATCGCCTTGACCGTCGCAGGGCCGTAGCTTCCATCGGCAGTGCCGGCTTTCTGATACCCCGCACGGATCAGAAGCTGCTGAAGGAAATTGACTTCATCCCCCCATGTATTAGGAAGGATTGTTTCATAAAAAGCACTTTCCCGAAGGGAAATAAACTCCCAGTCCTGTAAGTGTGTAAGATCTGAAAAAACGCCAGTCGGCTGTTCCTCCGGTTCCTCGGAGAAAGTTCCCTTTGTTATTTCTCTGGGATTGATGGCGAGTAGCAGCCCGTCATAATTTGCCGGAACATTAAAGGTATAATAAACACGGACGATAACCGGTGTTTCCTGTACAAGCCCTTTCCACTCCGGTTCCCCTGCTTCCGTTTCGATTTCAGCTGTGTAATAAACCCTTATTTCCTCTCCTGAGACAGGAAGAATGTTTTTGTCGCTTCTGGATGGTGCGGTGACATAGGGGATGTATGCTGCGGTTTCCTCGATCCATCGGCCGGTACAGGCATCGATTGGAAGAAGCCTGTGTGGCGTGACGTCCGTGTGCCATTCCTTTCTCTGGAGCTGTCTCGGCACATCCACTTTTGTACCGGTACGCAGCATATAGACAACCGTATAAGTCATACGGCCGTCAAACCCCGGCAGCGTTCCGGTAACGAAGGGCTGAGACATGCTTGCAGACCAGGTGCCGACCGTAATCTCATCCATATCGACAGCAGTTTCTTCCAGCAGACCGTCAAAGGCACGGCAGGGCACAAGGGCAAAACCGTTTTCTTCTGCAAAGGAGGTCTCAGCCGCGGCACCGCCCGGAACAGCGGCAGCCATAACAGCTGCAAGAATCAAAACAGACAGAATACGTTTCATACGCATTTTCTCCTTTCCAAAGGCCAGGGAGTGAAGATATCCCCTTTCACAAGAAAGGCCCGGTCAGCAATGGAAGCCAGCGGTGTGTCGCAAAGCGAATCGGAATAGAAATCATCGATTTCAAAATCCGGAAATTCCTCCCGGAAGCGGCGAACTTTCTCTGTATCATGGCAGTTTCTGCCCAGAATACGGCCGGAAAAAGGATCCATTGGTGTCGCGATCAGCGAAACGCCAAGTTTTTCCGCAGCAGATCGTACAAGAAAATCCGGTGAGGCGGAAATGATCACATCATCTGATCGTGCCTGAGCCAGATACCACGGCTGGATCAGGGAAAAGTTTTCCTCCCAAAAATCGGATACCATTCCATACGGATCCGGCAGAGAACCGAGAAAGGCAAAAATCTGCTCCTTCATCTGGGAAGCGTCAGCCTGCTTTCCGGCATGCATATAGCGAAAGAACTCCAGCAGCTTCGGCATAACCGGCTGAATCACAATGCGCGAAACATGGCGCAGGCAATAACTACAGAAAGCTGCAGAGCTGTCTTTCGGAAATATGGTTTTGTCAAAATCGTATACGTTCATAATTTTTTAGAGTTTATTGAAGAAATACGAGGCGAAAAGATAGGAAAGAATCGAGGACGCTGCAAAAAGGGCCGCAGCAGCAATCGGTGAACAGACTCCTGCAAGGGCAAGAAGAATCAGCAGAAAGCGAAGCGCAAAATGAACCGACACGCTGAGGAAGGAAAGCCGGGACGATGCGCGCCCTGCCCGAACGGCTGTCGGGAAGCGCATGATACCTTCACCGAGAATTGTAACATCAGCCCTGGATGCCTCCTCATTTCCGAGAGCGTCGGTCGAAACACTTAGTCCTCCGGAAGGAACGGAATCCATTTCATTGGATCCGTCACCGGCAAAAGCAAGGGTCCTGCCCTGAGTACGGTTCCCGCTGAGATAGGCTGCGGCAGCCGTCTTCCCCTCAGGGGTCAGCTCGGCTTTGACGACATTGAAGTTCAGCGCAGAGGCAATCGGCCTCACCACCGAACGAAGATCTCCGGAGAGAAGAGCAAAATTCTTCACGCCTGAGGCACGGAGCTGTTCAATAGCGTCATAATTCCCTTCGCGCACGGGATTCTCCAGGAGGACATAACCGCAGTATTTCCCGTTTACGGCTGCATGGATAGCAATCCCCTGTCCTTCGGGCACAATGCAGTTGACGCCGTTCTCGAACAGAAGAGTAGCATTGCCGGCTAATACGTCATTTTTCCCGATGCGTGCGGAAATTCCTTTGCAGGGGATTTCTTCCCGGATGATATTCCGCACCGCAAAATGTTCTGAAACCCCCGCATAGCTCCGCAGTGCTTTGGCAATCGGATGGTCGGACCCGCTCTCCGCCTTGACAAGAACAGAGAGCAGCGCGTCCTCACTGATGCCAGAGGGGCATATTTCGCGTACGGTATAAGCAGATTCCGTCACGGTACAAGTTTTGTTGCAGATAAACGTCTCCAGTTTGGCAAGAGAAAACAGAACGCGTATCTCACGGATAACAATACCGCCGGCAAAAATCTCCGAAACACCGCTGAAAACAGCCAGAGAGAGAGCCCCTTTTATGGCAAACGGACAGGCTGCGAGCAGAAACACCATTCCTCGACGGACACCGAGATCCCAGTTGTGCGTAAAAAGCGGAACCAGCAAAGAAAACAGAATCGTTGCCCCGAACAGAGCGAGATACGTGATGTTGCTGACGCGAACGATAAGGCGCTCATCCTCGCTTTCCTTTCGAATGGTTGCGGTAAAGGACGAATAGACGCGTGGTGCCGTAGAAGCAGGAAAATCGCAGGTAGCTCGGACCGTCAGAGGTTCGGAAAGGTTGCGGCAGCCTCCGTAAACTGCATGCCCGACGTTGACGGCAACCAGCTTTTTGGTGCGGGTCAGCGGGCTCAGGTCAACAGTGGAAATGCCCTCTTCCACAACGGCATCGATCGGGATGATCTCTCCCGGCTGAACGATGAGCAGATCCCCTTCTTTAATATGTACCGGTTTGATTGTTTGTGTGGTTTTGCCAAACTCGTTCTCTTCCAGAAGAGAAGCCGTCTGCGGGAGGATACTGAGGATGGCCTGTCCCCCCTCCTGCTGACGACGCACGGCAGTGATCTCAATCAGCTTGACCGCCTGATAAAAGAGCATCACCAGAACGGACGTCACTGCCATCCCGGCTGCAAACCCTGCAAGGCACGCAACTACAACCGGCAGGGCCTCACAGCAGTAATGCCCCAGGCGGATGTTATGGATCAGATTGAGAAAACAGTGAAATCCGACAAGGATAAGGCTGACGGCACTGAATGCAGTGCGCAGCAGGGAGCCTTCGCGCAGGAAAAGCGAAACCAGCAGCACGAGCATCCCTGCAAGAAGGAAAACAGGAATCCGCCAGCCGGCGGGATAACCGTCGCTGTCAGCTCCGAAATCAGGATAAAGGCGCAGTGTCTCTAAAAGCCTTTTCCGCTTATTCTGCGGCCGGCCCGATTTCTTTTTTTTGTTTTCGGTGAGATGTTTACTCATACCACAGTTCCTGTGAAAGGGCAGAAAATTCTGCCGTTTATTTGTTTAATCGCGATGCAGAAATCTCCGTACAATACCGAGCAGATACTGAAACGGTTCAAGCTTCAGCACTGCAGAGGAAGCAATGTAAATTGCCGCTCCCGCCAGCACCTGCAAAATCAGCGTCAGCAGATCTCCAAAACCGAGAAACGTAAGTGCAAAAACAACAGCACCCATGACCGCTGACAACAGAAAAGCCGGGAAGATATCCCTTACCTGTTCCGAAAAAGCATATCCGCAGAGCTTTCTGTTGGGGAAAGCATTGATAAACAGGCACAGGACGCCCTCTATCAGAAGCCCGATTGCCATCGCCCTGACCCCGATGAACAGCGTAACCAGCACGAAAGCAAAATCAAGAATACGCTTCAGGATCTCCAGCTTCAGGAAAATATCGCTCCGCCCCATGGCTTTGATCGCATTGAGATTGGCCGTATGGATCGGGAAAAGTGCATAATAAAGGCTGAAAATACGGAGAAATGGAATACATGGCAGCCACTGCTCTCCCAAGAGAAGAGATACCAGAGGCTTAGCACATACAAAGAGGCCGATCATCAGCGGCCACATGATGTAGGAGCTGATCTGGATGGCACGCCGCGTCATTGTCTTGACATTTTCAGCAGAATCCTGCTGCTGCGAAAGGGCCGGCAGCAAAACACTGTCAATCGAGGAATTCACATTGTCCACAATCAGGTTGGGGAAGAGAATGCCTTCGTTGTAAAAGGAGAGATCCGAAGCTGAAAACCGGTAACCTATCAGCAGAGGACGCAATTTGTCGGAAACAATATTCAGCACGCTGGACACAAGAAGCTTCCATCCGTAGGAGAAGAGGCCTTTCAGCCGTTCCAGCGAAAACTGCAGTTTCGGCCGCCATTTCACGGTAAACCATAAAATCAGCGTCCCGACAAGATTGTTGAGAAGGTACTGCGCCACATACGCCCAGACGCCAAATCCCTTTACAGCCATCCCGATCCCAACGATTGCCGCAATCACCGTCCCGCCCAATGTGGCGAAGAAAAAGCGCTTGAACAGCATATTGCGTGAAACATAGGCCTGCTGCACATTGCGAACACCCGCTATGATAAGAATCAGACCCACGATGCGGACAATTTCCAGAAGTTCGGATTTCCGATAGAGTTTCGCGATCAAAGGAGCTGCCGCAAAGAGCATTGCATACAGCACTATGGAAACGGCAAGGTTGAAAAAAAAGACGGAAGAAAAATCAAGATCGTCCGCATCCTTTTTCTGAATCAGAGCCGTGCCGAAGCCGCTCTCCACGAACACCTGCAGAATTTCCGTGAAGACGAGCACAATAGCCACCGTTCCGTAAAGCTCGGGTGCAAGAATGCGCGCGAGGATCAGGTTGACGATGACGGAAATCAGTTTTGCTCCGACGCGTTCGGAAAAACGCCAGATCAGATTGGAAAAAACTTTGTTCCCATTCATGTTGAATCAGTCTTTATACTCGAACATCAGGTCATAAATGCTGACCGTGTCTCCGTCCTTCACGCCCATCTCCTCCATCCGTGCATAAATGCCGGAGGTTCGCAGTGCGCGGTCAAAGAACATCATGCTTTCATGGTCCGAGAAGTTCACGGTTGCGCACAGGCGCTGCATCCAGGGGCCTTCCACGGTCCAGATATCGTCAAAATGCCGGATTTCAACATCGGCAGCCGATCCGATTTCAGGTTCCGGAGGCACATAATCGGCTTCATACGCTTTGGGAAGCGGAAGCGTGCTCAGCTTTTCAGCACAGGCACGGATGAGTTCTTCCGTTCCGCTGTGTGTGGCAGCACTCATGACAAAGAAGCTGTAGCCGAGCGCTTCCACATGTGCCTTCAGCCTGACAATGTTTTCCTGCTCTTCTTCTGAAACCAGGTCAGCCTTATTGCCAACGACGATCTGCGGGCGTTCGGAGAGTTCAGCGCTGTATTCTTTCAGCTCGGAATTGATCTTGTTGAAATCCTCCACCGGATCACGGCCTTCCGAACCGGAAACATCCACGACATGGACGAGAAGCCGGCAGCGATCCACATGGCGTAGAAAATCATGCCCGAGACCGGCGCCTTCCGATGCGCCTTCAATCAGGCCTGGGATATCCGCCATAACAAAACTTCTGCCCTCGTCGACATAGACCACGCCAAGGTTCGGATATAATGTTGTAAAATGATAATTTGCAATTTTAGGGTGTGCTTTGCTTACGACCGAAAGCAGGGTGGACTTTCCGACATTCGGAAATCCAACCAGCCCGACATCTGCTAGAAGCTTGAGCTCGAGCGTCAGCTCAAAGGACTCGCCCTCCAGCCCGGGCTTTGCAAAACGGGGTACCTGGCGTGTTGGTGTTGCAAAATGCATATTCCCCCAACCGCCTCTTCCTCCCCTGGCCGCAGTCCAGTCTTCTCCGGAAGACATGTCATGCATGATGGCATTGGTAGCCGTATCTCGGACAATGGTGCCGCGCGGTACACGGATGATGAGAGATTCCCCATCCTTGCCGTTGCAGCGTTTTCCCTGGCCGTTCATCCCGTTTCCGGCAACGAACTTGTGCTTGTAGCGAAAGTCCATCAGCGTGGACAGATTGTCGTCCACCGTGAAAATCACGCTGCCGCCGCGTCCGCCGTCTCCTCCGTCAGGGCCACCGGCTGCCACATACTTTTCCCGATGGAAAGCAATGGCACCATCTCCGCCCTTACCGGCTTTTACGGTGATTCTTGTTTTGTCGATAAAGCTTGTCATAGCCACCCTCGTATTGAAAAAGGCCGGACTGAAAGCCCGGCCTTACGGTTCATTTTTTCACTGAGCGAGCTCTTCGTAAACAGAAACCTTTTTACGATCTTTGCCGAGGCGCTCAAATCTGACAGTACCATCCACAAGTGCGAACAGGGTATCATCGCTGCCCTTGCCCACGTTAGTGCCCGGATGAATTTTCGTTCCGCGCTGTCTGACGAGGATGTTGCCAGCAAGAACAAACTGACCGTCTGCTCTCTTGGTTCCAAGACGCTGTGACGCACTGTCACGGCCGTTCTTGGTAGAACCCATTCCTTTTTTATGAGCCATTCAGGTTAACCTCCCTTTGTCAAAATCAGGTATGCGGAATCATCAGCAATTGATTGCTTCAATCTGGACCTTGGAATACGGCTGTCTGTGGCCCTGCGTTCTGTGATAGCCTTTTTTCGGCTTCATCTTGTAAACACAGATTTTCTTGGATCTGCCGGACTTTACAAGATTCGCAGTAACCGTTGCACCTTCAATATAAGGCTTGCCAAAGGTCGCATTCTCGCCGTCAACCACGGCAAGAACCTTGTCGAACTTTACGGAAGCGCCGGCTTCTGCATCGAGCTTTTCTACGAAAATCACATCGCCCTCAGAAACACGATACTGCTTGCCGCCGGTTACGATAACAGCATTCTTCAATGAACTTTCCTCCCTCTTAAAGGTCTCGCTCTTGAGGCGGAGATGAACTCACTTACAAAGCCTCTTCAACGCGGCTATAGTAGTATACAAAAATCTACCCGAAAAGTCAACAATTATTTTCATTATTTCATCATACCGCTGACGGCCATCATAACTCCCAGTTTACCGGATTCATAGGTCAACCCGCCCTGAAGATAGACACAGTAAGGATCTCTCACCGGACCGTCACAGGACAGTTCAATGGAGCTTCCCTGGATGAAGGCACCGGCTGCCATGATGACATCACAGTCATAGCCCGGCATCGGGGCAGGCACCGGAGAGACGAAAGAATCGACCGGCGCTCCCGCCTGGATTCCGCGGCAGAAAGCCTCCATCTTTTCCGGCGAACCGAGCGAGATCCGCTGGATGATATCCGACCGCTTTTCATCATAACGCGGCTGGCTTTCATAGCCGAGCAGGTGCATCATGGCAGCAGCAAAAACAGCTGTCTTCATTGCCTGCATCACAATGTGGGGCGCCATGAAAAAGCCCTGGAACAGCAGCCTGCTGTTTCCGAGTGTCGAACCGCATTCTCCGCCGATACCCGGGAGCGTCAGCCTGCAGGCAGCACGCTCAATAAGATCTGCGCTTCCGGCGATATAGCCCCCTGTCGGAGCAAGGCCGCCTCCCGGATTTTTAATCAGCGAGCCTGCGATCAGGTCCGCGCCGACATGGGTCGGCTCCAGAACGTCAGTAAATTCACCATAACAGTTATCCACAAAAACGGAAACGTCTTTCCTCTTATCCTTTACAGCCATACAGATGGCTTGAATCTGCTCCACAGTCAGCGCTTTCCGCGTACTGTATCCAATAGAGCGCTGCAGCGTCACCGCTTTGACGGCAGGATCCTCCAACGCTTCACAGATGGCCGGAAGATCAGGCAACCCGTCGGGTAGCAGGTCAACCTGACGATAACCGATCCCGTAAAACTTTAGAGAACCAAACTCTTCTCCTGTGATGCCGATTGCCCGGTGAAGCGTGTCATAGGGTTTGCCGGTTGCCGCAAGGATCGCTTCTCCCGGGCGGCAGAGGGCAAAAAGCGCTGCCGTGATGGCATGGGTGCCGTTTACAAAATGCGGGCGGACAAGCGCTGCTTCCGTGCCGAAAACGCGTGCATAAATCTTTTCCAGCGTCTCCCGCCCAAGATCGTCATATCCGTATCCTGTTGTTCCCGCAAAGCAGGCTTCCGAAACGCGATATTCCTGAAAAGCCTCCATGACACGCTGTGTATTGGTTTCACATATCTCCTGAAGCCGGGCAAACTGCGGCGCTGCAAGCGCTTCTGCACGCCTGGCAAGGTCAAATATTTCCGGTCTGATCTCTGAAATCTTCACTCTTCCAGCTCCATAACAAGTTTCTTGAAGTGCCGGCCTCTCTCGGCAAAGTTTTTAAAAGCGTCAAACGCAGCGCAGGCCGGGGACAAAAGGACAATATCCCCCGGTTTGGCCATCTCTTCGGCTGCACGCACCGCCGCATCAAATCCCTCAATCTTCCGAAGGATAAGTCCCGAAGAGGCATAATGTGGCGACGAGGTAATAGCATCATAGATTTTTTCAGCTGTAGCACCCGTCACCAGCACTGCTTTGGCGTGCCGGCAGAGCTCGTCCCCCAGGGAGTCAAACGGGATATGCTTGTCATATCCTCCGGCAATGACAATAGGCTTTGTTTTCAGGGCATGCAGGCCGGCGATCGTGCGCGTCGGGCTTGTGCCGATAGAATCGTTGATATAGGTGACGCCCCGCAGCACCCGGACCGTTTCCAGCCGGTGTTCAACCCCTTTGAAGGTGCTCGCAACCCGCCGGCAGATTTCATCCTGCACATCGTCCTCCGTTGCGGCAAAGGCTGCCATATAATTCATGCAGTTGTGTACACCGGGAATCAATATTTCATCCGTACGGAGGATGGGCGTCGCCCGCCCGTTTTTTGCGCGCAGTATCACCCCGTCTTTACAGAAAACGCCGTCCGTCACCTCCCTGCTGACAGAGAAAAGCCGTACCTGCGAATGTGCTTCAGTTGCAAAATCCGGGCTTCGCTCGTCATCGGCATTGAGAACCAGCACATCGTTTTCCTGCTGCTGTCGGTAAATCGACTTCTTGGCGTCCACATAGTCTTCATAGTTTTTATGTTTATCCAGATGGTTGGGGCTGATATTGGTAATCACCGAAACGGAAGGGCGGCACTGCATGCTGTGGAGCTGGAAAGAGCTGAGCTCCAGCACGGCAACATCTTCCGCTTTCATCTGCGGTGTTTCGCAGAGGAGCGGCTTGCCGATGTTCCCGCCAAGATGAACAGTGTAGCCGGCTGCTTTCAGGAGCTCGGAGATAATGGTCGTCGTGGTGGTCTTTCCATCGCTCCCGGTCACGGCAATCACCCTGCACGGGCATACACGGAAAAAGACTTCCATCTCGGAGGTGATGACACTGCCTTTCTGCCTTGCCTGCTCCAGATGATCGTCAAACGGCATCAGACCGGGTGTGCGGAAAATCACATCAAAGTCCAGATCCTCCAGATATGTCTCACCAAGGCGAAGCTCGGCGCCGAGCGCGAGCAGCTTCTGCGCCTCCTCCCCCATATCTTCCTGCGTCCGTCTGTCACAGGCCGTCACATGGCAGCCGGCGGAAAGCAGCATGGTGATCAGCGGTTCATTGCTTACACCGATCCCGATAACACAGATGGATTTATCCCGGATGGATTGAACATATTCCTGCAACGTCATAAATACGATTCCCCTTCCGTTGAGCTGGACGGTCTGCTGCAACCGTATCAGCCACAGCAGAAAGTATTATAACGTTTTTGCACTTTGTTTACAAGAATAATGTTGACGGCTGTCTCCTTTTCGTTTAGAATAGCGGCGCAAGTCAGCCGAACGGCCGCGGGCACAAGGCGAAAGCCTGTGCGTGAGGAAAGTCCGGGCTCCGCAGGGCAAGGATAACGGGTAACGCCCGCCAGGGGTGACCCTCGGACAAGTGCAACAGAGATATACCGCAGAGGAGATGCTCAGCATTTCTTCTGTAAGGGTGGAAAGGCGAGGTAAGAGCTCACCCGCCGCGTGGAGACACGACGGCGCTGTAAACTCTATCCGGAGCAACACCGTGGAGAGAGCACATGGCCTGCCCGGCCGCTCTCGGGAGGTGGCTTGAGCCTGCGAGCAATCGCAGGCCACAGACAGATGGCCGTTTTAACAGAACCCGGCTTACAGGCTGACTCGCTTTTTGTTCATGTGGCATCATATTGTTTGCCACATGACGTTTTTTAGCCTTTTTTGTTAAGTTATGCATGACTAATAACAGTTCTTTATGCTATAATATTATAAATGTTGTGAAATTGATAAAACAACAAACCATTTTACAAAAAAGAGACAGAGAGAAAAAGGAGAGATCTGATGGCAAGAGAAGTTCTGTTTGACCTCGGGAAAATGATTACGGACCGTATCCCGTACAAGCTCGGCCTCAAACGGCTGACGGAAAACGATCCGGAATACATCATTCTCGACCGCGCATGCTCCAACGATGAAATCGCGGAGATCATGCTGAAAATGGGCCTCAGAAAGCCCAAGACCACGGCAGAAATCGCAAAACTCACAGGCAAGACGGAAGAACGTGTAACGGAACTGCTCACCGATGCTGCAAAACACGGCATCGTTGAGTACAACTGGGAAAACCCGCAGCATGAAAAACAGTGGTACGTACAATTGTTTGTCCCGGGCATTGCGGAAATGACCAATATGGTGCTCTGGCAGGTAGAAAAATATCCGGAACTGGCAGAGTCCTTCGACAAGATGACCTTCCTGCCGCTGGAGGGAAAGACTCATCTGATTCCCCCCGGAGGAGACGGAATCGGCATGCACGTTATCCCTGTGGAGAGTGCTATCCCTGCCAAGAGTGAAAGTGCTTCCATTGAGCATCTCACGCACTGGCTGGAAAAGTATGATGGTCACCTCTCCGTCGGTTACTGCTCCTGCCGTAATGCACGCCGCCTCTTTAACGAAGGCTCCGGCGAAATTCAGGACGACTGCTGCATCGGTGTCGGTGATTTTGCCGACTATCTGATTGAGACGGATAAAGGCCGCCCGATCACCAAAGAAGAAGCTCTTGAAATTCTGAAACGCTCCGAAGACAACGGCTATGTACACCAGACCACCAATATCGACGGAAAAGACAAGATCTTCGGTATCTGCAACTGCGATGTTGGCGTCTGCTTTGCACTCCGCACCAGTCAGTATTTCAACACCCCGAACCTTTCGGCGTCTGCATACCGCGCCCATGTCGATGCGGAAAATTGCGTCGCATGCGGTAAATGCGTTGAAGTTTGTCCGGCCGGTGCCGTCAAACTCGGGCAGAAACTCTGCACCAAGAAGGGCAATGTTGAATATCCCAAGCAGGAGCTCCCCTCTGGCCTGAAATGGGGCCAGGACAAATGGAACCCGAACTATGTTTTCGACAACCGCAAGAACTGCCATGAATCCGGCACCGCACCCTGCAAGACAGCCTGCCCTGCCCATATCGCTATCCAGGGTTATATCAAGCTTGCCAAGGAAGGCCGTTATCTCGATGCCCTCAAGCTCATCAAACAGGACAACCCCTTCCCCTCCGTCTGCGGCTACGTCTGCAACCGCCGCTGTGAAGACGCCTGCACGCGCGGTGCTCTTGACAAGGCCCTCGCCATCGATGAAATCAAGAAGTTCATCGCCGAGCAGGATCTCAAGAGTGTAGAGCGCTATATCCCCGAACCGATCCGCCGCCGCCCGATCGACAAACCGTATGAAGAGAAAATTGCCATCATCGGTGCAGGCCCGGCCGGTTTGAGCTGTGCCTATTACCTTGCACGCATGGGATATACCAACGTCACGGTGTTTGACCGCAATCCTCAGCCAGGCGGCATGCTCATTATGGGCATTCCCAGCTACAGGCTTGACCGCAGCGCGCTCAAAGGCGAAATCGAAGTACTGGAAAAGATGGGCGTCAACTTCCGGATGAATACGGAAGTCGGCAAGGACGTAACCATTGATCAGCTCCGTGAAGAGGGTTATAAGGGCTTCTATGTTGCAATCGGAGCACAGAAGAGCTCGAAGCTTAACATCCCCGGTGAAGACCTCACAGGCGTATATGGCGGCGTGGATTTCCTGAGGGAAGTCAACCTCGGCGGAAGCCCCGATATCGGGAAGAAGTGTGCCGTAATCGGCGGCGGCAACGTTGCTATGGACGTATGTCGCACGGCAGTGCGCCTCGGTGCGGAAACAACCGTTATCTACCGCCGCAGTGAAGAAGAAATGCCCGCTGACAAGGAAGAAATTGCCGAAGCAAAAGAAGAAGGCGTAAAGTTCTGCTTCCTCAACGCTCCTGTCGAAATCCTCGGTACAGACGGCAAAGTCAGCGGTCTCAAAGTTGAAATCATGGAGCTCGGAGAGCCGGATGAAAAAGGCAGAAGGAAACCCGTGGGAACCGGAACCTTTGAAACCATCGAGGTTGACTCTGTTCTGGCCGCAGTCGGACAGGCGATCGACTGGGGCGGGCTTGACATCGGCAAGCTCACGACCGGCAAGAAAGGCAATGCCCTTGCTGATCCCGTCACCTATCAGACAGAACAGGCTGACATTTTCGTCGGCGGTGATGTCTTCACCGGCCCGAAGTTTGCCATCGATGCTATTGCTGCCGGACGCGAAGGTGCTGAGTCGCTCCATCGCTTTGTCCAGGACGGCCAAAGCCTTACAAGAGGCCGTAACCTGCGTGAGTTCTATGAACTCAACAAAGAAGAACTTGTCTTCGGTGTTGACAGTTTTGACAGACCTGCCCGCCAGCCGATTCTGCATGACCCGAAGAAGGCAAGAAGCTTTGAACATGACAGGCTCACCTTTACGGAGGAGCAGGTTAAAACAGAAGCTTCCCGCTGTCTCGGCTGCGGCGTGAGCGTTGTGGATTCCAATCGCTGCATCGGCTGCGGTCTTTGCACCACCAAATGCATGTTCGATGCCATCCATCTCCAGCGCGACGTGCCGGAAGCTTCCAACATGGTACGCTGTGAAGACAAGGTCGGCCCCATGCTGAAGCATGCGGCAAAGCAGAGCATCAATATCATCCGCAAAAAGAAATAAATCCCATTCATTTGTTCCTAACCTGACGGGCTCGCTCCGTCAGGTTTTTCTTTGCCGAATGACTATTGCACACCAGGGGCAGCAATATGAGAACGACCACTGGTGTATAGTTATTCAACTTTTTTCCTCTTGCAATTCCTGCGTCTAACCGTTATAGTTGACTTAGAATAAGGTAAGGATCTGAAGACATGGCAAGCACATTATATTACGCCTGGGAAACTGAGCTGATGGTCTGGCTGCAGGCTCATATGGGTACTGTGGGAACGGCCATCGCATCTTTTATTTCGATGTTTGGAGAAGAACTGGTATTCATATTGCTGATGGGTTTCTTTTACTGGTGTTATGACAAGGAACTTGGCAAATTGCTCGGCCGCAATGTCTGCGTGGAAATTGTTTGCAACCCGCTCATAAAAAATATTGCACTGCGACCGCGCCCGTACATGGTCGACTCCGGGATAAAATGCCTGAAGCCCGTTGATCCTTCCGCAGACATTATGGACATTGCAGCACAGGGATATTCTTTTCCGAGCGGTCATTCTTCCGGCTCTGTCACAGCTTACGGTACAGTCGGGAGATATTACAAAAAATGGTGGTTCCGCGTGCTGGCTGTTCTGATTCCCCTTCTGGTCGGCATCAGCCGTTTTTGTGTCGGTGTGCATTTTCCCACAGATGTTCTCTCCGGCTGGATGCTGGGACTTATCATTATTTTCGTTACCCCGTGGTTTATCGGGAAGTTCAAAAGCCGGTGGGTTCCCTATCTGATTCTGCTGCTGATAATGCTGCCCGGCTGGTTTTATTGTAAAACCAATGATTATTACTCGGGGTACGGTATGATGATCGGTTTCTTTATCGCCGATCTGTTTGAGGAAAAATATGTACGCTTCCGGAATACGCGCGTCTGGTGGAAAATAATCCTCCGCCTTGCCGGAGGGGTGGCAATTTATTTCGGGCTGAACACGCTTTTGAAACTGCCGTTCTCTTCCGAATTTTTGAAGTCCGGCACCGTCGCTGCATACCTCGTGCGCACTGTGCGTTACGCCATTATCCTGTTCGTTGACGTCGCGATCTATCCTATGCTGTTTGATAAGATTGTGTAAAAAGGGAAAATAAAAGCGGAAAAGCCTGTCGGGAAGATAAAACCCGGCAGGCTTAAAAAATTGTAATGTGTGAAAGCTTAATCCCAGTCTTTTTCGAATTTCAGGACATCGCCTGTGTCGGCATCAATGTCGAACTCGTATTCACAGCGGCCCTGATAGAATTTGATTTCGTAGACCTTTCTGCCATGCTCATAGTCAAGCTCAATCCTCTTGATAAATTCCACCTGGCTTTTATCAAGGTTTGCATGTTTCAGGGCAGCAGCAAGAGCATCATCCTGGGAAATGCCGCCTACAACATTTTCCAGTTCCTGATCGTTCAGTTTTGCGCTTTCATTGATATTTTTCATTATTTATAGCTCCTTTTTTGATTTTTGCTATTTTATCATAGCATATATAGACTTTCCTGTAAACATTAATCACAGTGCTTTTACACGAAGAAAAAGCAATTGAAAGGATCTGAATTCAGCAGTATAATCGGAAACAGTAATAGCGATCCGTATCATCACGGCCTTGAAGGGCATTTATCCTGTCAGAAAACATGGAGGTATATAAAAGATGTTTCAGCGAAAGAAAAAGGAAAACAGAATATGCTGCAGAACAGCGCTCACACTTTTCTGCAGCATTGCGATAGTTTTTTCCGGTGTTTTTCAGGCGATCGCTTCAGCAGAGGCTGATCCAGGTACTGTATGGACTCCGGATTCCTATGAAATCCATCTGTTGCTGAACTCAGATCTTATTCTGGATGAAAACTACCTGCTGAAGCCGGAAGTTCTTAAGGAATTTGACACAGATGACAGCTACAAGACTTTCAGCCTCGCTTATTATGAAACGCTGGAAAGGGATTTCTTCGAGGAGGGCTGGATTAACCGTATCCGTCTGAAATACGAAGAAGACGACGAAAACGACTTTAAACTCACGTATAAAAAACGGTATCCCGTTCCGGAAGGAGATCTGGCATCTGCGATACTCCTTGCCGAAACGGAAGGATTTGACCTGTCGAAGGGTTCATGGGAGCCGGAAATTGACTGGGGCTATACCGGCATGACGCTGAGCCTTTCTGCAGAAGCCGCTATCCCCGCCGATACGGAAGAGACGATCGCGGATCTGCAGCCAGCAGAGGGTTTTTCCATGATGATAGATAACATGCCTTATGAGGAGCAGAACTGGAAAAGCGAAGGCTGGGGAATTAAAACATTTGAAACCGCAGAGCTGGCGGGCCCCATCTTTTTCAACCGGTATAAAGGTGATTTCCTCGGTCTGAACGTTACGATCGAGATCTGGGAAATCCATGATGAGAGAGATGACGGCATCTATCATCTGACAGAGCTCTCCTTTAAAGCCGACGACTATCAGGAAGCATCATCCAACCGGAAAATGATGATGGATGCTCTTCTGGAGCTCGGAATCCTGCTGAAGGTTGACTCTTTAAAAACCCAGCAGATGCTGGATGCATATCTCGTCAGCCCGAAATAAAAGGGTTTCATAACTGAATAATCGCTTCGTAACAAGTGCATTCTATGGCTCGCGAAGATAACAATGCACTTCGTTTTCGGTGCTCTGTCGCGAGCTTATTGTGTTGGGAAAGGCAACTTAACTTTAGGACTGCCATGTTTTTCTTTTCAACACCTCATTCTCTTTTACTCATTAAAGTTTCGTGTTGATTCAGTTATTTGTGTATGATAAACTTCGCCGCCGGGGAAAACCGGCGGCTTTCATTATAATCAATTATCTTTCCAATCACTCTGCTGCCTGGGCATAGAGCTCGGCCAGCATCTCGGGTGTGACGGAATTGCGCTGGTTGTAGATGACTTCTCCGTGACGGTTTAAGACAATCGTCTGCGGCATGGCCGTTGTACCGCCGACGAGATCCCAGATCACTTCGTCGTCATCCTCTACGGCAAACTGCATTACCCAGTCTTTCCCGAACTCGGCCAGATATTCAGCCGGTTCATCCGTTACGATATCGGAGTGCAGAGCCAGCATAGCAATATCGCCCTCGTGCTCTTTGTAGAGCTCACTGAAATGCGGTAATTCCTTCACACAGGGGCCGCAGTAGGTCGCCCAGAGGTTGATGAAGACCGGTTTG
>JAFQZI010000150.1 GCA_017406005.1 Oscillospiraceae bacterium
GTCCAAATAACTTAATATTTGATCACATGAGAGCAGGCTGTTTTTAGCGTGCTCTGGTTGGTGTTGCGTCAATCTTTAATTCTATGTTATATTCTACCGTTTTTTACTTTCTGAGACTATAAATGGAGCTGCGCAAAAAAAATGCTATTTTGCTACAGCTCCGTATGATTATTTGGAAAAGTATTCGCGGATCACTGAGGCCGGGGCGGTGCAGGAACCCATGATCATCTCCGGCCGGCCGCCGCCGCGCCCGGAGAGTGCCGCATTGATTTCCCTTGTTTTTGCGCGGAGGTCCGCATGTGCGCTGCCGATCACATAGCGGTAGCCGGTTTCATCGCTGCCGGCAAACACTGCTGCCATCCCCTTGCATTTCGGAACGAGAAGATTGACCAGTTCCCGCTGCGCCACATCGCTTTTCAGGATATTTGTATTGTCCGCTCCCTGAACTTCGGGGCTTCCGTCCAGCGCCGCAGCAGAGAAATTGAAAAAGAGCAGATTTCCGTCCGTTTCTGCTACGGCATCGGCAAGCACTGTTGTCAGCCTTCTTTCTGCTGCCGCCAGGCTGTATTTCAGTTCATCCCGCTCATTCATCAGGTGTTCCACGGCAGAAGTGATTTCCCCGCGCTTCGCGCTGAGCAGGTTGGAAATCTCCGTTACGCTCTGCTGCCGTGCATTGAAGTTATCCAGCGCATCCAGGCCACATACCACTTCAATCCGGACGCCGCCGCGGTGCCGTTCACAGGAGAGCACTTTGATGATGCCGATCTCCCCGGTGAAGCTGACATGCGGAGCACAGCAGGCGCACCGATCAACTCCTTCGATCTCAACGATGCGCACGTCCTCCGTGAGATCGAGTTTGGAGCGGTAGTCAAGCGAAGCCAGCTCTTCGGGAGGCGGGAAATACGTCCTGATCGGGAGATTTTTTCGGATGATCTCGTTTGCGCGGTGTTCAAGGGCAAGCACCTGCTCCCAGGTCAACTCACCGGAAAAGTCGATCGTCATGCAGCTTTCACCCATGTGGAAGCCGACATTGTCATAGTCGTAAGTGCTGTGGATGAGGCCGGAGAGCACATGCTCGCCGGAGTGATTCTGCATCCGGCGGAACCGCTGCTCTTTGTCCAGCACACACTGCACTTCTGTCTGTTCCGGAAGGGCAGAGGTCAGAAAGTGGAGGATCTCTCCCTTTCTTTCCCGCACATCCAGCATGCGGGCCTCCCCGATTGTACCGGTGTCGGCAGACTGTCCGCCCCCTTCGGGAAAGAAAGCCGTTCTGTCCAGCACAACGGCATAGCGGCCATCCTCCAGGCTGTCACAGCGGAGAACGCGGGCAGAAAACACTGTCAGATGGCTGTCGATATAATACAGTTTTTCCGTCTTCATCATCAGTCTGTATAAATGACACGGACACGCAGGATGTCCGGCATGGCACGGATGGCTTCGGCCGTTTTGGGGCCGATCTTCTTGCCGAGGTCAATAATGGTATAGGCGTATTCTCCGCGCGGTTTGTTGATCATGTGCTCCACGTTGATGTTCCGGTCGGAGATAAAATCAAGGATTTTCGTCAGCATGCGCGGGACATTACGGTGGAAGACGCAGAGCCTGCACACGCCCATTCTGGACAGGGAAGCATCCGGCAGATTGACAGAGTTGTGCACGTTCCCGTTTTCCAGATAATCGAGAAGCTCGGAGGCAGCCATTTCCGCACACCGCTCTTCGCTCTCCGGCGTCGCTGCTCCGATATGCGGCAGAGCAATCACGTTGGGTGCTTTCAGGATGGTTTCATTCGGGAAGTCCGTCACATACTTTGCCACTTTGCCGGTGTCCAGTGCCTCGGTGATCGCAATGTCATCGACCACTTCCGCCCTGCTCTCGTTCACAATACGGACGCCGACTTTCATCTTTGCAAAAGCTTCTGCGTTGAGCATATGGTGCGTGGATTCGGTGTAAGGCACATTGATGCTGATATAGTCGCTGTGAAGAAAGATTTCATCCAGATTTTCCGCATGTTTGACTTCGCGGCTGAGCTTCCATGCCGCGTCGACCGACATGAAGGGGTCATAACCGTAAACCGTCATGCCGAATTCCAGTGCAATGTTTGCCACCAGTGCGCCGATCGCCCCGAGGCCGATTACACCGAGCGTTTTGCCGAGCAGTTCCGGACCGCAAAAGGCACTTTTGCCTTTTTCCACCAGAAGAGGAATCTCCTCCCCCTTGTCCGCAATGGAACGCACATAGTCAATCGCGCCGAGCACATCCCGGCTGGCCATGATGAGCTCCATCATCTCCTGCTCCTTGACTGCTTCCGCATTGGCACCCGGGCTGTTGAAAACAACGATCCCTGCCTCTGCGCACTCGTCAATCGGAATGTTGTTATAGCCGGCTCCCGCTCTTGCAATGGCGAGCAGCTCCGGGTTAAACACCATCTCATGCAGGTCTGCGCTGCGGATCAGCATGGCATCCGGGTTCTCGATTTCCGGGCCGACCTCGCAGCCGCGTTTTGCAAGCGTGTCTATCCCCCGCTCGGAAATGGCGTTCATGGTTCTGATTTTAAACATGTCTGGTTTCAAACTCCTTCATAAAATCTGTGAGTGCATCCACACCTTCCAGCGGCATCGCATTATAAAGGGAGGCTCTCATCCCGCCCGCGATTTTATGGCCTTTCACATTCACAAGCCCGCGCGCGGCAGCTTCTTTCACAAAGGCTGCGTCCAGCTCCGCGCTGTGCGTCCGGAATGTCACATTCATGTCGCTGCGGGATCCTGGCTCGGCATGCGGCAGATAAAAGCTGCTGTTGTCCAGCACGTCATAAACCCGTTTTGCGCGTTCCTTTTTCAGCTGCTCCATCCAGGACACTCCGCCTCCGGCCAGCAGCCAGTCAAGCGTGAGCCCAAGCATATAGATGCACCAGCAGGGCGGTGTGTTGAGCATGGAACCGGCTTCAATCATCATTTTGTAGCTCATGACCTGCGGGGTATAGGGCAGCTCCTTCCCTGCCAGCTCCTTATCGATGATCACCACCGTGAGGCCTGCCGGCGCCATGTTTTTCTGCGCTCCGGCATAAATCAGCCCGAAACGGGACACGTCTACCGGTCGTGACAGAATATCCGAGGACATATCACAGACAAGAGGGGCCTTCGTCTCCGGAACGTACTGCCACTCCGTCCCGTAAATGGTGTTGTTGGCACAATAATAGAAATATGCAGCATCAGGGGAGAGACTGAGCTCTTCCTGGCGCGGAATTCTCGCGTGTTCCGGAGCAGTGGAGGCTGCAATATGCACGGAGCAGTATTTTTCCGCTTCCTTCGCCGCTTTGTTGGCGAAGTTGCCCGTCACGGCATAATCTGCCGTCTTCCCGCAGGAGAGATTCATCGGGATAGCGGCAAACTGCAGAGTCGCTCCGCCCTGGAGGAAAAGGATCTCATGCGTATCCGGCACGGAGAGCGCTTTGCGCAATTTTTCCTGCGTGTCGGCAAAGATGTCCGCAAACATCGCCGAACGATGGCTCATCTCCATCACCGACATTCCGCTCCCCTTGTAATTGAGCAGATTTTTCTGTGCCTCCAGCAGCACTTCTTCCGGCATCACGGAGGGGCCTGCACTGAAGTTATAAACCCTGTCTGCCATCATGTCTGAATTTCTCCTTTCAGTTCTTCTCCGTCAATGCCGATTATTCCGACCCGGAGAACCTGATTTCTCAGTTTCGTGCCCGGCACGCGCACCAGCACATAGGTGTCGCTGTGGCCGGTGCAGAAGCCGTTCTCTTCCGTTTCAAAGAGCACCGGGAATGTCTGCCCGATGCAGCTGCGCAGATATGCCTGATGCAGTTCACTGCAGACCTGCTGCGCTTCCGCAGCGCGGCGCGCTTTTACCGCCCTGGTACACTGGCCGGGCATCCGGTCAGCCGGAGTTCCCGGACGCCTGGAATAGGGAAAGATATGCATATTGGAAAAGGCGCATTCCCGAATAAACGAGAGCGTTTCGGCAAAATCCTCTTCCGTCTCTCCCGGAAACCCCACAATCAGATCACAGGTAATGCCGCAGCCCGGAAAGGCCTTTCGCAGCAGAGCAACCTTTTCCAGAAACTGTGCCGTGTCATATTTGCGGTTCATCGCCTTCAGGGTCCTGTCACAGCCCGACTGCAGGCTCAGGTGGAAGTGCCTGCACACCTTCCCCTCTTCTTCAAGGCGGGCGCAGAAGTCCTCCGTGATCACCGTCGGCTCCAGGGACCCGAGCCTGATGCGCATCTCGCCGCTCTGGCGTGCAATGGCACAGATCACATCCGTAAGATTCGGCTTGCCCGGGAGATCGAACCCGTAGGATGCAATCTCAATCCCCGTAATCACGAGCTCCCGATACCCTTCCGATGAAAGCCGTGCCGTTTCTTCCTCGGCCGCTTGGATCGGCAGGCTGCGCAGCCTGCCCCTTGTATAGGGAATAATGCAGTAGGTGCAGAAGTTTACACACCCGTCCTGAATTTTCAGCAGAGCTCTTGTCCTGCCGGATACTGCCCCGGCCGGGAGCTGTTCATAAGCAAGTCTCCGGAAGGGATCATCAAGTTCCGTTTCAGCCGATCCGTCACCGGCCAAAACCGCCTTTTCCAGCGCCGTTACAAAGCCTTTATGATCTCCTGTACCAAAAACGATTTGCCCGCCGCTCTGCTCTGCCTCTTCCGGGCTCAGCTGCGAATAACAGCCGCATACACCGATCACCGCTCCCGGGTTCTCCTCTCTGAGACGGCGTATCATCTGGCGTGATTTGCGCCCGCTCTCTGCCGTGACCGCACAGGTGTTGACGATCACCGCATCCGCCGGTTCTCTCGCAGCGGCAGCCTCGTGCCCTCTCTCCTGCAGGAGGAGCTCCATCGCCTGTGTTTCATATTGATTAACTTTACATCCGAGAGTTGAAATTACATACTTCATACTTTATAATATCCATACCTATCCAAAAAAGAGGTCTTTATGGAACACTATCTGGACAATGCAGCTACCACAAAAGTCTGCCCCGAAGCCGCCGAAGCCGCCCTGCGGACTATGACGGAGCTCTACGGCAATCCGAGCTCCACCCACACGAAAGGGCGCGAAGCCAAAAAACTTCTTGACGCAAGCCGCAAAAAAGTTGCCGATGCGCTCGGCTGCGTTCCCGGGGAGCTGGTGTTCACTTCCTGCGGATCCGAAAGCGATAACTGGGCGATCCTGAAAGGCGCCGAAGCGATGAAACGCTCCGGAAACCACATCATTTCCTCCCTCGTGGAGCACGATGCCGTGCGGAAGAGCCTGGACCTGCTGGAGGCCGCAGGCTGGGAAGTGACACGCCTTTCTCCCGATTCCCGGGGTGCAATTCCTGTGTCGGCGGTTGAGAATACCCTGCGCGATGACACCGTTCTTGTTACTCTCATGATGGTCAACAACGAAACCGGTGCCGTGACGGATATCCATGCCGTTTCTCAACTGCTCAAAAAGAGAGGCTCGAAGGCGCTGCTGCACACCGATGCCGTACAGGCTTTTCTGAAAATACCCTTCCGCGCCAAAACACTCGGGGCCGACATGATCTGCATCAGCGGCCATAAAATCCACGCTCCCAAAGGGATCGGCGCTCTCTATCTCCGCAGCGGGCTCCGCCTGAAGCCGTTTCTCTCCGGCGGCAGCCAGGAAGAAGGCCGGCGTGCCGGCACCGAGGCCATGCCGCAGATCGCGGCTTTCGCGGAAGCATGCGCCGTTGCCGCTTCCTCCCGGGAAGAAAACATATCCCGCATGAAAGCACTGAAGCAAAATGCACTGGATCAGCTGCGTGCCGAAATTCCGGAGCTCACCGCACTGGAAACCGAGGCTCCGCACATTCTCAGCATCTCCATGCCCGGGTGGCGCAGTGAAGTGCTGATGAACTATCTGGAAGCGAGAGAAGTATACGTATCAAAAAGCTCCGCCTGCAAAAAAGGCGGGCGAAGCCATGTGCTGGAAGCCATCGGCATGCGGAATGAGGAAATCGACGGTGCTCTGCGCATCGGGCTCTCCCGTTTCACGACGGAAGATGATATCCGGGCCCTCGTCTCAGGGCTTGCCGACGCCAGGCAAAGCCTTGCCCATCGCTGAGTGCTTCACGGTTCCGTTTTTTTCAGATGGACTTCGCGTGTGGCGGGGTCAATATAGTCCAGCCGGGCATAGGTCTCGAAATCCTGCGGAAGATCTTCACGCCTCAGCTTCTTGTCGATCAGAGTTGTCAAAGCGCTGTAAATGACTACGAAGACCGGCACGCCGAGGATCATTCCCGTAAAGCTGAACAATCCGCCGCCAAGAATGATGGCAAACATAATCCAGAATCCGTTGATGCCGACGCTGCTGCCCAGAATTTTCGGCCCGAGGATATTGCCGTCGATCTGCTGAAGAATAATGATGAAAATCACAAAGATCAGGCACTTAATGGGATCTACCAGCAGGATAATAAAGGCCGACGGGATCAGCCCGATCAGAGGGCCGAAGAACGGAATAATATTGGTAATGCCGATCATCACGCTCACCAGCAGGGCGTACGGCATCTTCAGAATGACGCACACGATATAACAGACCAGCCCGATAATCGCAGAGTCCAGCAGTTTGCCGGAGAGGAAGCCCATAAAGGTCCTGTCGGTAAAGAGAATGCCGCTCCGGATTCTCTCCGCCGTCTCGACAGAGAAAATCGTGTAAAGCACCTTGCGAAACCCCGCCTTGGCCATCTCCCGGTTGCTCAGGATATAGATGGACACGATAATGCCGATAATCAGGTTGTATACTCCTCTGAAGGCCGCATAAACACCTGTCGTTACACTGGTGATGACGTTGCCCATAGACGGTAGAAGCCTGTTTTTAACAAGATCGATCAACTGGTTGCTCATGCTCTCCAAAGCCTGGGCAACATATTGTTCTATCTCCGGATGGTCTTCCAGCTTTAGCTCAACCCATTTTGACATTTTGTTATAGTATTCCGGGCTGTTGACCACAATGGTTTCAATGCTGGAATACAACTGAGGCAGGATCAACAGAACAAACGCTGTTAAAATAACAAGAAGAACGATTTCACTGATGATAATAGAGGCGACTCTCGCAAACTTGCCCTTCATATGGGCATTTTTCATTGCTTTGGAAGACAACAGCCTTTCCAGCTGGCGAGTCAGCGGCAGGAGCAGATATGCGATCACAAGACCCCAGACGAAAGGCGCAAGAATCGTCATGATCCTGTCCAGACCCTTTTTCACATCGGGCAGATGCTGAAGCAGCATGTAAAACAGCACAGCCGCCGCAATCACCAGAAAAGCCGTGATCCCCCAATACAGATACTTTTTATCCCATTTGAAACGCCTTCTCATAAGAAAGCCCTCCGAACGATCTGTTGTTTTCCTTATTATACTAAGCGGAAAAAGTGGCGTCAAGTCTTCAAATTGACGAATTGATATTTTGGTTTACGCGGGATTATGAGCTGATTACACAAAGTTTGTTATTGGTTACAATCTTTTTACATTCTCCTTTTCAACAGCCATAAGGGTTTTGAACATTTTCCACAGAGTTTTCCACAATTTCTAACAGCAGCATTTCTTCGCATTCTCCTGCCAGATTAACATAAAACGGTCACGGCAGCTGAATTGCCCGGAAAAAGTGCCTTACATATTCCATATAGTCCATCGGAGCCGTCAGGACAGACTCCGCATGCCCTGCCCCGGGGATCAGATGGACTTCGCTGTAGCCCTTTGTAGCCTGCTGCATTGCTTCACTGTGCCAGGGGGCGATAAAATCATCTTCCTCTCCGTGGATAAACAGAATCGGAACCTCATTATCCGAGAGGCTCTCAATCGGCCTCATCTCATCCAGCGAATATCCGTACAGGAGCTTTGCAAAAAAGGATGCATAGTCAACCGGCCATTCCGGCAGATTCCCGCTCTTCAGGCCGTTCTTCAGAACGGCTTTGATCTCGCTGAACCCGCAGTCCGCTACCACAAAATCAATCTGAGGGTGTTCCTTCAGGCAGGCGATGGACGTTCCCGCTCCGAGCGATTCTCCGTGGATCCCGAGCACACGTGCATCCGGATATCTCGTGCGCGTGTCTTCCAGAAGTGCCAGGAGATCGCGGCTTTCCCGCACGGAATAGGTGCAGAAGGTCGGCTTGTTCTCCCCGTGGCCGCGCAGGTCATAGACAATTACATTGTAGCCGAGGTTGAAATAGAGCATTGCATACTTGAGCGACCCGAGCCTGTTGTCGGAATACCCGTGGGAGATCACCACATAACGATCCGTCGTTTTCTCAGGGTTGGCGAGGAACTGCACATGCAGTTTATAACCGTCATAGCTCTTTACGGTATACTCCGTTTTTTCGACCGTATCATACCAGGAAATATCATAATGGGCAGCCTGCCACTCCCGGGCCTGTTCCAGCGTCTGCCGGCGGATATGCGTTGTAAAAGCGGCAAGCCCGATTCCGAGACCGACCGCCAGCACAACCAGGACGATCAGAATTCTGAGAGCAATCTTCATCCCCGCAGCCCTCAAACATCCAGTGCGCAGAGGTCCTCCAGCGTTTCGCGCCGGACGGCGACAAAGTGCTCTCCCCCCTGCAGCATCACAACGGGCGGGCGGCCGAGCCGGTTATAATTGGATGCCATGGAATAGTTATAGGCTCCCGTTGTACAGACCGCGACGAGATCCCCGCGTTTTATGTTTGCCGGGAGCTTCACTTCCGGCTGTATGATATCTCCGCTTTCACAGCATCTCCCGACGAGGTCGAACACTTCCTTGCTTCCTTCCTCACAGGACACGGGAAGCGCGGTATAGGGGGCCTGGTAAAGACAGTAGCGTGGGTTGTCTGCCATGCCGCCGTCAATGATCACATAGTTTTTCAATCCGGTCAGATGCTTGACTGTGCTGACGGTATAGACCGTCATGCCGGCATCGGCCACAATGCTTCTTCCCGGCTCCATGAGGATATACGGCATGGAAAGCCCCGCTTCCGAAATCCGCTGACGGATGTGCTCCGCCAGTGCTTTGATCCTGGCGGGAATGTCGATGGTTTTATCGGATTCCAGATAGCGCACTCCGTATCCTCCACCGAGATTCAGCTCCTGTGTGACAAACCCCAGTGTATTGTGCAGCTCTTTCATAAAGCTGACCATATGGTCAACCGTGTCTTCAAAAACCATCTCATCAAACACCATCGACCCGACATGGCAATGGAGGCCTGCGACCTCTATCACATCCATCGCAAGCGCTTTTTTCACAAAGCGCAGCCCCAGCCCCTCCGCGATGGGCACGCCGAACTTCACATCGACCTTTCCGGTGTTGACGGCCTCGTAGGTATGCGGGTCAATCCCCGGGGTGATGCGCAAAAGCACCTTTTGTCGGACCCCCTGCGCCGCGGCTTCCGCCTGCAGGCATTCGAGTTCCGTCTCGTTATCCACAATGAAAAAACCGATACGCGCACTCACAGCATAACGGATATCCTCGTCCGTTTTTCCGTCCCCGTGGAAGTAAATCTTCTCCGCCGGGAAGCCGGCGCTGAGGGCTGTATAGATTTCACCTCTCGAAACCGTGTCAATCCCCAGCCCTTCTTCCGCCATGATCCGGCAGATCTGTCTGAAGGAAGCCGCCTTGCTTGCATAGAGGGGAAGAGCGTTCTCTCCGAAGCTCTCCTGAAAAGCTTTGCGATACAGCCGGCAGTTGAACCGAATCCTGTCCGCGTCCATCAGATAAAGCGGAGTACCGTATTCTTCCGCCAGGCTGCGAACATTCTGCCCCGCAAAACAAAGTTCACCGAATTCATCTCTTTGAATATTCCCTGTCAGCATAGATCAGTCCTCCTTTTAGGCTCAGGCCGTGGTATTTTAGCACGGCAGTTCGTTAAAGTCAAGTCTTCGGCTGAATTCCTTTCCCGAAACGCGGGAAGAAAGAAAGGCCGAAGAAGAGGGGGAAAACCGGCATTTTTGTGCAGGTGTACATTGACAAAAATTGGGTTCGATTGTATTATTTCTGAAAAGATTGAAGGAAAAGGAGGAACGCTATGATCAAAAAACTGGCAAAGAGCGTCCGGGAATTCCGGCGGCCTGCCATGCTTACTCCTGTGTTTGTAATCGGCGAGGTTCTGATGGAGGCTCTGATCCCCTATCTGATTGCTCTCCTGGTTAATGATATCCGGTCCGGTGCCGGCACAGCCGTGATTCTCAACTATGGCTGGAAGCTGATCGTGCTGAGCCTGATCAGCCTGTTCTGCGGTTATATGGCAGGCATCAACTGCGCCAGAGCAAGCACAGGTTTTGCACGGAACCTGCGGGCGGACGTTTTCCGTAACATCCAAAGCTTTTCTTTTTCCAATATTGACAAATTCTCCAGTGCTTCCCTCGTCACCCGCCTGACGACGGATATCCAGAACATTCAGATGGCGTTCATGATGATTATCCGCCTGGCCATCCGTGCTCCGCTCAACCTGCTTTTTTCTTTCTTTATGGCTTTCTATATGGGCGGAAAAATGGCACTTATTTTTGTCATCGTCACGCCGTTTCTGGCATTCGGCCTTCTCGCCATTGCAAAGCATGCTTTGCCGATCTTTCGGAAAGCCTTCCCCATGTATGACAAGCTCAACAACAGTGTGGAAGAGAATGTCAAGGGGATCCGCGTTGTCAAAGCTTTTGTTCGTGAAGACTATGAAAACGAGAAATTCCGGCGCGACTCCGACAATATCCGCATCATCTTTACCAAAGCGGAACGTCTGCTTGCTCTGAACGGGCCGCTGATGCAGGCTTGCATGTACAGCGTGATGCTTCTTGTGATGTATTTCGGATCCCGCCAGATCATTGCGACAAACGGAGTCGCTCTGGATATCGGGCAGTATTCCACCCTGCTCGCATATTCCTTCCAGATTCTGACGAGCCTGATGATGATCTCGATTCTCTTCGTCATGATGACGTTCTCTGCCGAATCCGCCAAACGTGTCTGTGAAGCGCTCGATGAGCAGAGCTCCATCATCTCCCCCGAGAATGCAGCCACGGAAGTCAGAGACGGCAGCATCGATTTCGAAGATGTGACCTTCCGGTATTCCGAAAAGGCAGTCCGCCCGGTCCTGTCCGACATCAATCTCCATATCCGTTCCGGTGAAACCATCGGTATCATCGGCGGCACGGGCTCGGCGAAATCCTCGCTTGTGCAGTTGATTCCGCGTCTTTACGACGTGGCGGAGGGAAGTGTCAAAGTCGGCGGGAAGGATGTCCGGGAGTATGACCTCGTTGCCCTGCGTGACAGTGTGGCGATGGTGCTGCAAAAGAACATGCTCTTCTCCGGCACGATTGCAGACAACATCCGCTGGGGCAACAAAGATGCCACTCTTGACGAGATCCGGGAAGTTTGCCATCTGGCCTGTGCCGACGAATTCATCGACCAGATGCCCGACGGCTATGACAGCTGGATCGAACAGGGCGGCACCAATGTATCCGGCGGACAGAAACAGCGGTTGTGCATCGCCCGTGCACTTCTGAAACGGCCGAAGATCCTCATCCTGGATGACAGCACTTCTGCCGTGGATACCCGCACAGATGCCCTGATCCGCAAAGCCATGCGCACCTATATCCCCGAAACCACCAAAATCATCATTGCCCAGCGCACAAGCTCCGTGGAAGATGCCGACCGCATTGTTGTGATGGACGGCGGACGCATCGATGCTATCGGGTCAAGCGCCGAGCTGCTGAAGACCAACAGGATTTACCGGGAAGTTTACCTCTCACAAAACCGGCAGGGGCATGAAGATCTTGAAGACGGACTCGGAGAGGAGGCGAAGGCATGAACAAAAACACCATGGAAAAACCGTCCGGAACCTTTCCCCGGCTGTTGAAAATGCTGTTTCGCTTTAACCCGACGCTGCTGCCCGCCATCATTGTCCTGATCCTGATCAGTGCCGTGATCAGCGCCATTCCTTCCGTCTTCCAGCAGAAAGTTGTGGCTGTGCTGGAACAGGCGTGGGCAAACGGATGGTACTGGCCCACAACTCAGCCACTGGTGCTGCATCTCGTGCTGGTTCTCGCAGGACTCTACCTCTTCGGACTGACGATCAACGCCCTCAACAATCAGCTCCAGGCCATTTATACACAGAAAACGCTTGACCAGTTCCGCAAAGAGATCTTTGTCCATATGGAATCTCTCCCGATCCGGTATTTTGACACGCATCAGCGCGGCGATATCATGTCCCATTACACGAATGACGTCGACGCCATGCGTCAGATGATCTCGCAGAGCTTCCCGCAGCTGCTCATCTCCCTGATCACTGTTTTGACTATTCTGGTCATTATGATGTACTATTCGATCTGGCTCGGCCTGGTCATCGTTGCCGGTTCCTTCCTCACCATCTTCATTACCCGCACCATCGGAGGCAAATCTGCCCATTACTTCATGGCGCAGCAGAAGTTTGTCGGAAAAACGGAAGGCGTCATCGAAGAGATGATCAACGGGCAGAAAGTCATCAAAGTGTTTAACCACGAACAGGAGGCGCAGGCGGAGTTTGACGATGCCAACAATGCCCTTTACGAAGCGGCCTTCCAGGCAAACCGCTACTCCAACACGCTCATGCCGATCCTGAATAACATAAACTATCTGATTTATGTTCTGGTGGCAGTCGCTGGCGGGCTCTTCCTGGAACTCGGGCTGCCGAACCTCTCTATTTCCGGCCTTCCCTTCTCTATCGCGGTGATTGTTCCCTTCCTCGGAATGTGCCGGCAGTTCTCCGGAGCTATTCAGCAGATCTCCCCGCAGATCAACTCTGTTGTGATGGGGCTTGCCGGGGCAAAACGTATATTTGCCTTGCTGGATGAAGAGCCGGAACAGGATGAAGGCTATGTCGATCTGGTCTATGCCGAGGAAGTCGACGGTGAGCTGAGGGAAGCTTCGGAAAAGACAGGTCTCTGGGCCTGGAAGCACTTCCACAAGGAAGACGGCACAACCACCTATGTCCCCCTGAAAGGCGATGTCCGCTTCTATGACGTCGATTTTGCCTACACTCCGGACAAGGTCATCCTCCACAACATAACCCTCTATGGCAAACCGGGGCAGAAAATTGCCTTCGTGGGGGCCACGGGCGCGGGAAAAACCACGATCACCAACCTGATTAACCGCTTCTACGACATCGCCGACGGAAAAATCCGATACGACGGAATCAACATCAATAAGATCAGGAAGCCCAGCCTCCGGCGGTCTCTGGGCATGGTTCTGCAGGATACCGTCCTGTTCACGGGTACCGTCATGGATAACATCCGTTACGGCAGGCTCGATGCAACCGATGAAGAATGTATCGAAGCGGCCAAATTATCCGGTGCCGACAGCTTTATCATCCGCCTTCCGCAGGGGTATCAGACGATGCTTGCCGGTGACGGCAGCAACCTCTCTCAGGGCCAGTGCCAGCTCCTCGCCATTGCGCGTGCAGCCGTTGCCGACCCGCCTGTCATGATCCTGGATGAAGCCACCTCCTCCATTGACACGCGAACCGAACAGATCGTCTCTGCCGGGATGGATGCCCTGATGCAGGGCCGCACCGTGTTTGTCATCGCCCACCGTCTGAGCACCGTCAAAAATGCCAACGTAATCCTTGTGCTGGATCACGGCCGGGTAATCGAACGCGGCACACATGAAGAGCTGATCGCCGCAAAGGGCCAGTATTACCAGCTGTATACCGGTGCCTTTGAGCTGGAGTAACAGCACTCTGATAAAACCAATCAATTCTTTCCGGGCAGGACGTTTTCCTGCCCGGTGCTTTTCCGGAGGTCATGATGGAACAGCAGAAACTTGTTCATCCGATTCCGCCTACCTGGGATGAGACATCCCGGATCCTGATTCTCGGGAGCTTCCCCTCCGTCAAGTCCAGGGAGATGGCTTATTTCTACGGGCATCCCCAGAATCGTTACTGGCGGGTGCTGTCAGCCCTGTTCGAGGAACCGTTCCCGGAGACGAAAGAGGAACGGCACGCTTTCCTCCTGCGCCATCATATCGCCGCGTGGGACGTGATCGCATCCTGCACGATCACCGGCTCTGCCGACAGCAGCATCCGCGATGTTGTTGTAAATGATCTGCAGCCGATCCTGGCCGGTGCCCCGATCCGGCAGATCTATGTCAACGGGAAAAAGGCAGACGCGCTGTACCGGAAATATCTGCTTCCCAGGCTCGGCCGTGAGGCAGTCTGCCTGCCATCCACCAGCCCTGCAAATGCAGCCTGGAATCTGGAAAAGCTGATCGGTGCCTGGCGTCAGATTATGGATAATTTTTCCTGAAAAAGCAGAAAATAACACTTGACAAATACCCCCCGGAGGTATATATTCTTTTTCGTAAAGAATATACCCCCTGGGGGTATTAACGCTGATTTTCAGATTGGGAGAATCACTATGGAAGAAGAAAAGTGCTGCTGCCCGGAAGACAGCATGGCAAATATCGATTCCTGCTCCTGCAGCGGACGTACCAAGCATCGCAGCGAAAAAGAATATAAAGATTTGATAAATCGTCTGAAACGCATCGAGGGCCAGGTTCGCGGGCTTCAGAAAATGCTGGAAAACGATGTTTACTGTCCGGATATCCTCGTGCAGGTTTCAGCTGTTAACTGTGCGCTCAACAGTTTCAGCAAGACTCTGCTGGCTTCTCATATTCACACCTGTGTGCTGGAGGATATCAAGGCCGGGCACGAGGAAGTTGTCGATGAACTGGTGGAAACACTTCAGAAAGTCATGAAGTGATCCGTATCTCCCTGAGAAAGAAGGATTCCAATGGAACAATACAATATTACAGGAATGAGCTGTGCGGCCTGCAGCGCCAGAGTGGAAAAGGCCGTCTCCAAAGTGCCCGGGGTAACCCAGTGCTCTGTCAGCCTGCTCACCAATTCCATGGGTGTGGAAGGCACTGCTTCCTCCGCTGACATTATCCGTGCCGTTACGGAAGCGGGTTACGGCGCTTCTCCGAAAAGTGCTTCCCGAGCCTCTGCAGACAGCGCTGCTCCCTCCTGGGCTGATGATGAGGCTTTAAAGGACAAAGAAACACCGAAGCTGAAAAAACGTATGATTTTCTCCGGGCTGATTCTTCTGGTGCTAATGTACTTTTCCATGGGTCACATGATGTGGGGCTGGCCGGCACCCGAAGCCTTTGAAAACCATGTCTTCCTGGGCGTTTTTGAGATGCTGCTCGCCATCGCCGTCATGATCATCAACGGAAAGTTCTTCACTTCAGGTTTCCGTTCTCTGTTTCACGGCGCTCCGAACATGGATACCCTGGTTGCTCTCGGTTCAACTGCCTCTTTTGTCTATTCGCTGGCTGAGCTGTTCATCATGATTCTCGCGCAGGGAAACGGTGATCATGCTACCGTCATGAAATACGGCATGAATCTCTATTTTGAGTCTGCCGCCATGATCCCGACGCTCATCACCATCGGCAAGATGCTCGAAGCCATGTCCAAAGGCCGCACCACCGATGCGCTGAAGGGGCTGATGCAGCTTGCTCCGAAAACCGCCGTCCTTCTGGTCGACGGGCAGGAAACCGAGGTCGGGATCGAATCGGTAAAATCCGGGGACATCTTTGTCGTCCGCCCCGGAGAGAATATCCCTGTTGACGGCGTAATCCTCGAAGGCAGCACATCCATCAATGAATCGGCTCTTACCGGTGAGAGTATTCCGGTAGACAAAGAAGCCGGTGACACCGTCTCAGCCGCCACCATCAACCAGCAGGGATATATCCGCTGCCGGGCGACAAGAGTCGGAGAGGACACGACGCTCGCCCAGATCATTCGCACCGTCTCGGATGCAGCTGCAACGAAAGCTCCCCTCGCAAGAATTGCAGACAAGGTCTCAGCTGTCTTCGTCCCGGCTGTGATAGGCATTTCCCTGTTAACCCTGATCGGCTGGCTGATTGCCGGGCGCCCGTTCAGCTATGCTATTGCGAGGGCGATTTCCGTGCTCGTCATCAGCTGCCCCTGTGCACTAGGTCTTGCAACGCCGGTAGCCATCATGGTCGGCAGCGGGATGGGTGCTAAAAACGGCATCCTCTACAAAACCGCCGCTTCCCTCGAAGGAGCCGGACGCACGCAGATTGTCGCCCTGGATAAGACAGGCACCATCACCGAAGGCCAGCCGAAAGTAACCGATCTGATCCCGCATCAGATGGAAGAAGCACGGCTTCTCACGCTTGCCGCCGCTCTGGAAAAGAAAAGCGAGCACCCGCTCGCAAAGGCGGTAATTGCTCGTGCCGATGCCGACGGAATCAAGATCCCGGAAGTGTCCGGCTTCGCCGCTCTTCCCGGAAACGGCCTCACTGCCATGCTTGGAGAAACGGCTCTTGCCGGCGGCAATTACAAGTTTATCTCTGGCAGTGCGGAAGTCCCGGCCAGCCTTGCACGGAAAGCGGAATCTCTCTCTGCAGAAGGCAAAACGCCTCTCTTCTTCACGGTTGACGGCAAGCTTGCCGGAATTATCGCTGTGGCTGACACCATCAAGGATGACTCCGCCCGCGCAATTTCAGAACTGCACGGAATGGGTATCCGGACTGTCATGCTGACAGGCGACAACGCACGTACAGCCAATGCCATCGGGGCACAGGCAGGTGTGGATGATGTGATTGCCGGAGTCCTCCCCGAGGGGAAGGCGGATGCAATCCGCCGGCTCAAGGAAGAGGGTAAAGTTGCTATGGTGGGTGACGGCATCAACGATGCTCCCGCGCTCACCGTTGCGGATATCGGCATCGCTATCGGCGCAGGGACGGACGTTGCCATCGATGCTGCAGACATCGTCGTCATGAAGAGCCGCCTCACCGATGTCACGGCTGCCATCCGTATGAGCCGTGCCACAATCCGCAACATCCATCAGAATCTCTTCTGGGCATTCTTTTACAATGCGATCTGCATTCCGCTCGCTATGGGGCTGTACGGCATTGCGATGAAACCGATGTACGGCGCGGCGGCGATGGCGCTCTCCAGCTTTTTCGTGTGTATGAACGCGCTTCGTCTGAATCTTGTGAAAATCCATGACCCCAGCCACGACCGGAAAATTACACAAAAATCCGCAGGAACGGCTTCCGTCGCCCCTGCAGAAATAATTACGGAGGAAAAACCAATGACAAAAACACTCAAAGTAGAAGGCATGATGTGCCAGCACTGCGAAGCCCGTGTCAAAAAGGCACTGGAAGCTGTCGACGGCGTTGAAATGGCCGTCGCCGATCACACCAAAGGCACCGCTGTTGTCACACTGACAGCTGACGTCGCGGACGAAGTTCTCACCAAGGCTGTCGAAGCACAGGACTATACGGTTCTCGGTGTGGAATAAGAATCCTCTCTTCCTGCCAAAAGCCGCCCGAGCCAAAAGGCTCGGACGGCTTTTCTTTTGTATTTCTTTTTTCAGACTCGCGCTGGAATTATTTCCAGCCGAAGGTTGCAAGACCGTAGATATAAAGGGCAAGGACGCAGATCGGAACAAAATACTTGAAGACAGGCTTCATCCAGTTCTGAACCTTCAGGCCTTTTCCTGCATTGGCTTCTGCAATGAAGTTATCCCAGCCCCAGCCGACTTTGTAGCAGCAGAATATGCTGAAGATCAGAGCGCCGAGCGGCAGGCAGTTCGTGCTGACGATGAAATCCCAGAAGTCGAGCCAGGCACTGCCGGGAGCAAACGGCTGGAAAGTGAACACACTGTAGCCGAGAGCTGTGGTCAGGCCGAGCAGGAAGATCCCGATGCCGCAGGCAACGCAGCCCTTCGGGCGGTTCCATCCTGTCATTTCACGCACACAGGCGAGGATGTTTTCGAACACGGCAAGTTCCGTGGAGAATGCCGCAAAAACCATGAACAGGAAGAACAGAGTTCCCCATACACGGCCACCGGCCATGTTATTGAAGACGGTTGCCATCGTGTCAAACAGCAGAGAAGGGCCGGCATTCACTTCGATCCCGTAGGTGAAGCAGGCGGGGAACATGATAAAGCCAGCCATAATAGCCACAAACGTATCCAGAATGATAATGTTGATGGACTCACCCATCAGGGACCGTTCTTTGCCGATGTAACTGCCGAAGATCGCCATGGAACCGATGCCGAGGCTCAGGGTGAAGAATGCCTGGTTCATTGCGCCGACGATTACGGAACCGTTGATCTTGGAGAAGTCAGGCACGAGATAGAAGCTCAGGCCTTCCTTTGCGCCGGAGAGCGTTCCGCTGTGTACTGCCAGCACAACCATCAGAACAAACAGTGCCACCATCAGGTACTTGGTAACCCGTTCCAGGCCGCCCTGCAGATCAAAGCTCAGCACAATAAAGCCCAGAACAACAGCAACTGCCAGGTAACCCACGTTGACCGTCGGATTCGTGATCATCGCAACAAACCCGAGATCCGTGCTCTTCCCGAGAAGGAACATCACAAAGTAGTACATCATCCAGCCCGTGACGACCGTATAGAACGCCATCAGAGCAATATTGCCGAGAAGCGCTACGTATCCGTGGATATGCCACTTGTGGCCGGGTTTCTCGAGCTTCTGATACATTTTCACAGGGCTTGCCTGGGAAGCTCTGCCCATTGCAAACTCCATGACCATTGCAGGCAGGCCGAGGAGAATCAGGCACAGGACATACACAAGCACAAAACCGCCGCCGCCGAACTGCCCGGTCATCCACGGGAACTTCCAAACATTACCGCAGCCGATTGCACATCCTGCGCTCAGCAGGATAAATCCCAGACGGCTGCCGAGTTTTTCACGTCCGTTATTCATAATTACCTCCTATAAAACGCAATTAAATGCGGATATGCGTTATTATAAACACATTCCTGCCGAAAATCAAATAAAAAATGCAAATATCTTTACAAAAATTTTATTTCCGCCTGTTGTTTCGTAATTTGATAAAAATATCCGAATTTCATCGCATTTTTTGTTGTAAAAAGAATGCTTGTGTGATATTATAATTTCATCTCATTTTGAACAATTCTTTCAGGAGGTATCTCTATGGGTAAATTTGTTATCAAGCAGGCAAAGACCGGCCCGATGTTCAATCTCAAAGCACGGAACGGCGAAATTATCGGCACCAGCGAAATTTATACTTCTCTCGATGCATGCAAAAACGGTATTGCCAGTGTGCAGAAAAATGCCCCTGTAGCAAATCTTGAAGATCAGACCAAGGAAGGCTTTGAGAAAGCCTCCAACCCCAAGTTTGAGCTTTACAATGACAAGAAGGGCGAATTCCGTTTCCGCCTCAAAGCCGGCAACGGTGAGATCATTCTTGCCAGCGAAGGCTATGTCTCCAAGGACGGCTGCAAGAACGGTATTGCCAGCGTTCGCAAGAATGCAGCAGATTCCATCATCGTCGAAGACCTTTAATCCTGTGCTCCTGACCCGGCAGGGCTTTCCTGCCGGGTTTTTTATTTCCATCTATTCTACGATTATTCAACTTTCAGCACATTGTTTCCCATAGAAATACAAATTTTCTCTTGACATTTCTTTTTCCATGTGGTAATATTCATAAGCTAAGTAAATATCGCGGGGTAGAGCAGCTGGTAGCTCGTCGGGCTCATAACCCGGAGGTCGTTGGTTCAAATCCTTCCCCCGCAACTAAGAAAACCGCTTGATTTGAAAAAAACAGGCGGTTTTAATTTGCTGCACAGTATATACACAAGTACAAAATAGTTCAGCAAGAATAAAAAGGAGCCTATAAAAAAGACTCCTTTGAATGATTCTTATTCTGTGAGAAGCTTTCGGAGTGCTGCCAGCTTGAGGCTGGTGCAATAGATCTCCATCGCCTGCTGCAGCTGTTCGATCGGCGGCAGCGAAGGTGCAACACGCATGTTGCTGTCCAGCGGATCTTTTCCGTACGGATAGGTTGCTCCGGCGTTGGTCATGGTGAGCCCGGCATCCTTGCAGAGCTGCCATGCTGCTCTTGCCGTTCCGGGGAGAGTGTTGACACTAACGAAGTACCCGCCCATGGGATGCTGCCACGAAGCGATGCCCAGAGGAGCGATCTCCCGGTCGAGATTATCAAGCACGCACTGGAACTTCGGTGCAAGAACAGCCGCATGGCGTTTCATCAGGGCAAGAACTCCTGCCTTGTCTTTCAGATAACGCACATGGCGCAGCTGGTTGACCTTGTCGTAAGAAATAATCTGGGCATTGAGCAGCCCCATCATATAAGCCATGTTCCCCTCACTGCAGGCAAACACGGAAACCCCGGCTCCCGGGTAAGTGATCTTGGAGGTTGATGCAAACTCAAAGACCATATCTTCATTTCCGTATTTCGCACATTCTCCGAGGATATCCTGGAAAGGACGATATTCGCCGAAAAATTCATGCACACAGTAGGCATTGTCCCACATCAGGAGAAAATCTTCTGCAGCCGGTTTCATGGAGGCGATACGGCGGATGGTCTCATCACTGTACACGATTCCGTCCGGATTGGAGTATTTGGGCACGCACCACATACCTCTGACATCAGGATCCTGAATCAGTTTTTCAACCAGATCCATATCCGGGCCATCCGGCATCATCGGCACAGTAATCATCTCCATGCCGAAGGTCTCGGAAACTTTGAAATGCCGGTCATATCCCGGAGCAGGGCAAAGCCATTTCACGGTATCCAGTTTAGCCCACGGTTTACTGCTGTTTTTCAGGCCGTGTGTATAGGCTTTCGAAACAGTATCATACATCAGCTGCAGAGAAGCACTGCCCCCGACAAATACGTTCTCCGGCTTGACACCAAGTATCTCGGCAAACAGCTTTTTGCAGGACGGAAGCCCGTCCAGATTCCCGTAATTGCGTACATCAATCCCATCGCACTGATAGTCGCTCCCGGATTGGAGCAGATCCATCATTTCGTTGGTCAGATCCAGCTGTTCCTTGCCGGGCTTGCCGCGTGCCATGTTAAGAGAGAGTTTTTTCCCTTTCAGTTCTTCATACTTTGCTTCCACAGTCTTCAGCTCTTCCCGGAGCTCCTGTGCTGTCATATCTGCGTATTTTTTCATTCTGATATCCTCCATGCGGTATCAATCATTTTGGTCTTACGTATACTATCACAAACTCTTTCCCGCTTCAATGCGGATTTTTCTTTTTCTTTTCTATGATCTGTGATAAGATACGAAAAAACAATGAAAGAGATATCCATGATGAATTCACTCTTATTCCCGATGGAGCTTTCCGTAAAGATGGTAATAATCGTGGCCGTGGGTGTTTTCCTCGCATCCTTTGTGGACGGTATTGCCGGCGGGGGCGGTATTATTTCTGTGCCTACTTATTTCCTTGCCGGTTTGCCTTCCCATCTTGCTCTCGGCACAAACAAGCTCTCTTCCTGTCTTGGGACCACGGTTTCCACGGCCCGTTTTATCCGCAGCGGCTACGTGGACTGGAAGCTGGGAATTCCATCCATCCTTCTGGCATTGTTTGGCTCACATCTGGGCACCCGGCTTCAGCTCGCCCTTGATGAACGCTATCTGAAATACCTGCTGCTGTTTGTTCTTCCCGTTGTAGCTTTTGTGATATTGAAACAGCATTCCCTTCCGGAGGAGCGCGGCGAGATTTCCCCATCCAAGCAGATGATCATTGTTCTTTCCGCATCACTGATTGTCGGTGCCTATGACGGATTCTACGGTCCGGGAACCGGTACCTTCCTGATTCTGATTTTCTGCAACCTCGCCAAGCTGGATCTTCGCACGGCTTCCGGCAACGTAAAGCTCGTCAATCTTGCCAGCAACATCGGGGCACTTTTCACTTCGCTGATGAACGGCAAAGTATTCCTGGTGCTGGGGCTGATCGGAGCGGTCTTCTCCATAGCAGGGCATTATATCGGGTCCGGGCTTGCCATTAAAGACGGTTCCAAAATCGTCCGTCCGGTAATTCTGACCGTGCTTGTCCTTCTTGCGATAAAAGTGATTTCAGAACTGGTGTAGAGAGGAACAAAAGAGAATGAAGAAAACAATCGGCGTTCTGGGCGGCATGGGGCCGCTTGCAACAGCGGATCTCATGGCAAAAATTGCAAAGCTGACAAAAGCCTCCTGTGATGCAGAGCATATCCGAGTCTATGTCGACAGCAATCCGGCCATTCCCGACAGGACTGCCGCCATTCTGAACAACGGGCCGGATCCTGTGGAGGAGATGGCCTCCGCCCTGCATCATCTGGAAGCCTGTGGGGCTGACTGTATCATTATGCCCTGCAATACGGCACACTGGTTTCTTCCGCGGCTACAGTGTCTGACGAAGACCCCTTTTCTGGATATGACAAAGATCGCTGCACAATGCTGCGCAGAGCGTTTCCCCGGCAAGTGCATTGCAGTGCTTGCCACGACCGGCACGCTGGCAACCGGGCTGTATGAAAAAGCCCTGGCAGAGCAAAACGTGCCTTGCCTTCTCCCGAATGAGAAAGAGCAGACTGTCCTGATGCACCTGATCTATGAAGTAGTAAAAGCATCCCGCCCTTTGCTCCCGGAAGCGGATGCCTGGCATGCTCTGCTGGATGGCATGCGGGAGCGTGGGGCTGACGTCTTTCTGCTTGCCTGCACCGAGCTTCCCGTGCTGGCGGAAGGTCTTCAGGAATCGGGGCCCTTTATTGATACTACAGAAGAACTTGCGCGCGCTGCGATACGTTTCTGCGGTTATGAATGTCTTGAATGAGAGGGAAACCCTATCATTTCCATAGCAAAAAATACCCCAAAGGATGCGGTTTGTTCAGAATCTGTTCATAAAATTCTTTACTTTTCTTTTCTCTTACCATATAATGTTACTATTCTCCGGTGTTATTTCCGGATACACATTATAACCTGAAAGGAGCAAAAAGAAATGAAAAAAGCAAAAGACCTGAACCTCGGCGTGAAGATTCTCATTGGCCTTGTGCTTGGTATTGTTATCGGCGGCATTCTCTGGGCAGTCATGGGTGCAGAAGCAGCAGGTAGCTTTACAGCAAAGTACGTCAAGCCGTTTGGTGATATCTTCGTTAACTTGTTGAAATTCATCGTTGTCCCGCTGGTGCTTCTCAGCATTATGGACGGCGTGATTTCCATGGGTGATATCGGCAAAGTGGGAAAGATAGGGTGGAAAACCGTTGCATACTTCCTGGTAACCACAGCTATCGCCTGTATCATCGGGCTGATTGTAGCAAACCTGTTCAAAGGATCCTTCCCGATGCTCGAACTCGCGGAAGGTGCTGCTTATGAGGCAAAAACGTCCAACCTGATGGACACGATTGTCAACCTCTTCCCGAATAACGCTATCACTCCGATGGTCAATTCCTCCATGCTTCAGATTATCGTGATTGCACTTCTTTTCGGCTGTGGCGTTCTTGTTGCCGGAGAGAAAGGGAAAATCTTCGGGGATTTTATCTCCTCCTTCAATGAAGTGACGCAGCGCGTCATGGTATTCATCCTCAAAGTATCTCCCCTCGGCGTCTTCTGCCTGATGGTCTGGGTCGTAGCTGCCCAGGGTCCGAAAATTCTCGGGTCTCTCGGCCTTGTGCTGCTGGCTGCTTACATCGGCTATGCAATTCACGTTGTTCTCGTCTACAGCATGTCCGTCAAGATCTTTGCGAAAATGTCTCCTATGGTGTTCTTTAAAAAGATCTTCCCGGCTGCAGCATTTGCCTTCACATCTACCTCTTCTGTTGCAACTCTGCCGGTAACCAAAGAGTGCTGCGATGAGATGGATGTTCAGCATGAGATTTCATCCTTTGTTCTTCCCCTCGGTGCCACTGTCAATATGGACGGTACTGCCATCTATCAGTGTGTTGCGGCAATCTTCCTGGCCAAGTGTGTCGGTATTGACCTTACTGTCACCCAGATGATCATGATCGTCATTACAGCAACGCTCGCATCGATCGGCACCGCAGGAACCTCCGGCGCAGGCATGATCATGCTCGCCATGGTGCTTGATGCTGTCGGAGTGCCGACCACGTATATCGGCATTATCTACGGTATCGACCGTCTGTTCGACATGGGCCGTACCGCTCTCAACATCGTCGGCGACGCTTCCTGCGCAGTCTGCGTAAACGAATGGGAGTCCAGAAAGTAACAGGATAGCCTGAAGGCAACATTTCAGGTCCCAACTCTAAACTTTTTTCCGCCAATTAGGAAACCGCTTGATTCGAAAGAACCAGGCGGTTTTCTTTAATCAAAACAGTCCGCTGATGACGCCGTTTTCGTCCACATCGATTCTCTCTGCAGCGGGGACTTTCGGCAGGCCCGGCATCGTCATTATATCCCCGGTGAGTACCACAAGGAATCCGGCGCCGGCAGAAACCTTAACATTCTTTACCGTGACAGTAAAGCCTTCCGGTGCACCGAGTTTAGTGGGATCGTCGGTAAAGCTGTACTGCGTCTTTGCGATGCAGACGGGAAGATTGCCAAAGCCAAGCTTTGCAAGCTCATCGATCTGCTTCTGTGCAGCCGGCAGAATGCTGACGTCCTTACCACCGTAAACACGCGTAACAATGGCAGTGATCTTTTCCTCGATACTGCCGTCAAGCTCGTAGGAATAGCGGAAGTCGCCCTTTTCCTCCTCGCACAGCCGTACAACTTCGCGGGCCAACGCTTCACCGCCCTTTCCTCCTTCAGCCCAGACGGTAGAGAGCACCGTGTTAACGCCGAGCTCCCGGCACTTCCGAATAATGAAGTCAATTTCCGCATCGGTGTCAGTCGGGAAACGGTTGATCGCCACCACACAGGGAAGGCCATATACGTTGCGGATGTTGGAAACATGGCGCAGCAGATTTGGAATACCCTTTTCAAGCGCTGCGAGATCTTCTGTTGCAAGCTCCGTCTTTGCAAGACCGCCGTGCATCTTCAGCGCTCGCACAGTAGCCACGATAACTACCGCATCGGGTTTGAGGCCTGCCATACGGCACTTGATATCGAGGAACTTTTCTGCGCCGAGGTCCGCACCGAATCCAGCCTCCGTCACGGTGTAGTCCCCCATCTTGAGAGCAATACGCGTCGCCATGACAGAGTTGCATCCGTGCGCAATATTTGCGAAGGGACCGCCGTGCACAAAGGCAGGTGTACCTTCCAGAGTCTGCACCAGGTTTGGCTTCAGGGCATCTTTCAGCAGCGCTGCCATAGCTCCGACTGCTTTCAGATCGGCAGCCGTTACAGGCTTCCCCTCGTAGCTGTAGCCAACTATAATGCGGCCGAGCCGCTCTTTCAGGTCGGTAATCGAAGATGCAAGGCAGAACACTGCCATAATCTCACTCGCCACCGTGATATCAAAGCCATCCTCGCGGGGGGTGCCGTTCGCCTTGCCGCCGAGACCATCTACCACAAAGCGCAGCTGGCGGTCATTCATGTCCACACAGCGCTTCCATGTGATGCGGCGTGGATCGATATGCAGGCTGTTTCCCTGCTGGATATGATTATCGAGCATCGCAGCCAGCAGATTGTTTGCCGCTCCTATGGCGTGGAAGTCACCTGTGAAGTGGAGGTTAATGTCTTCCATGGGGACAACCTGGGCGTAGCCACCGCCGGCTGCACCGCCCTTAATGCCGAAGACAGGGCCCAGAGAAGGCTCACGCAGGGCAACCGCGACGTCCTTGCCAATCCGGTGAAGCCCGTCCGCCAAGCCGATCGTCGTGGTGGTTTTCCCTTCACCGGCCGGGGTGGGAGTAATGGCTGTTACCAGAACAAGCTTTCCGTTTTCCCGGTCGCTTTCTCGCAGCAGGGCAGGGTCGATTTTTGCTTTGTATCGGCCATATCGTTCCAGATATTTCTCATCAACATGTGCTTTTGCGGCGATCTCTTCGATCGGGCGAAGTTTACATGCCTGTGCTATTTCAATATCGGTTTTATATTCCATAGTGCACCTCCGAATTACTTAAAATACTGTACTGCCGCTTCAAACATGCGGATATCATAGTTACCCGGGACATTGCGGTAAAGCCCGCTGCCGATACGCTCGGAATGTCCCATCTTACCGAAGACGCGTCCGTCGGGCGAGGTGATGCCTTCTATACCAAAGATAGATCCATTCGGGTTAAAATGGACATCAGTACTGACCAATCCATCCAGATCGACATACTGCGTAGCAATCTGCCCGTTGGCTGCAAGAGATCGAACCTGTTCCTCATTTGCAAGGAAACGTCCCTCTCCGTGTGAAATAGGAACGCTATAGATCTCGCCAACCTCTGTAAAAGACAGCCAGGGAGATTTGTTTGAAGCAATGCGTGTTCGTACAATGCGTGACTGGTGCCGTCCAATACGGTTAAAGGTCAGGGTTGGGCTGTTCTCGTCTGTATCCACGATTTTGCCGTAAGGCACAAGCCCGAGCTTGATGAGCGCCTGGAATCCGTTACAGATACCGCATATCAAACCATCGCGCTGCTCCAGCAGCTCGGTTACACCCTCTTTAACAGCAGAGGCGCGGAAGAAAGCCGTAATGAATTTGCCGGATCCGTCCGGCTCATCTCCACCGGAAAAACCGCCGGGGATAAAAATGATCTGTGCATCTTTCAGTGCTGTAGCAAATCGATCCACGCTGAGGGCAATCCCGTCAGAGGAGAGGTTGTTAATCACCAAAATCTCCGGTTCGGCACCTGCGTCTCGTACAGCTTTGGCACTATCATATTCACAGTTTGTACCGGGGAAAGCCGGAATCAGCACCTTCGGCTTAGCGGTTTTAATCAGCGGCACGGGCCGAGTAGATGCATGGTAGGAAAAAGCTTCCGTCTGTGTTCCGAAATCCGGGATATTGCATGTGTATACCGACTCGAGCCGATCTTCATAGTTCTTCAGAAGCTCTTTAAAAGACACCGCTTCCGCCCTGAAAGAAAACAGCCCGTCATTTGTGAGCGTCCCGATATGCTCGGCGTCTGGAATATCCTCTGCCGATTCAAGCAGGAATGCGCCATAGTCATATCCAAAGATCGACTTCATGGACAGCCCGGATTCAAAACGAAAGCCCAGCCCGTTGCCGATACACATTTTGAATACAGCCTCAGCTACGCCGCCTATACCGGGAGTATAGCAGGCAATTGCACGGCCTTCACGCTGCAGTGCAGTGACCCGATTGAAAAGGGCGAGCAAAGAGTCAGCCACAGGGAGTCCGTCAACTCCATAGCTCGGAGCAAGACGGTACAGCCTATGCCCTTCTTTTTTGCACTCCGGAGATATAATGTTTTCCGTCTTTTCTGTTGTAACCGCGAAAGAGACTAGTGTAGGTGGTACGTCGAGCTGTTCAAAGCTGCCGCTCATCGAATCTTTGCCGCCGATTGCAGCAACTCCGAATTCCATCTGTGCCCGGAACGCACCGAGCAGTGCAGCGAGTGGCTTGCCCCAACGCCTTGGCTCCTTGCCGAGGCGCTCGAAGTATTCCTGAAAGCTCAGATAAACGTCCTTATACTCTGCTCCTGTAGCTACCAGCTTGCACAGCGACTCAACCACCGCAAGGTATGCCCCGTGATAGGGGCTTTTTTCTGCGATAAAGGGATTATACCCCCACGCCATCAGGGAACAATCGTCGGTATGTTTTTTCTCCATCGAAATCTTCTGTACCATGGCCTGAACAGGTGTAAGCTGATACTTTCCGCCGAAAGGCATGAGCACAGTCCCCGCACCGATGGTAGAGTCAAAACGTTCCGACAGGCCGCGCTTTGAGCAGCTGTTGAGATCGGAAACAAGGTTACATAGGTTCTCTGTGAAGCCTCCTGATATTTCTTTCCTGTAAACCTGAGGTGCCGCCACAGCGGCAGTTATATGCTTTCTCGCACCGTTTGTATCCAGGAAGGCACGGCTGAGATCCACAATGGTCACACCGTTCCAATGCATCCTGAGGCGTGGTTCCGCTGTAACGACGGCCATCGGGCATGCCTGCAGATTTTCACCCTCCGCGAGAGAGAGAAACCTGGCAACATCCTGTTCTTCTACAACGACTGCCATGCGCTCCTGTGATTCGCTGATGGCAAGTTCCGTACCGTCAAGTCCTTCATATTTGCGGGGGACCTGATTGAGAAAAATATCCAGGCCTTCAGCGAGTTCTCCGATAGCGACGGAAACGCCGCCCGCTCCAAAGTCGTTGCAGCGCTTGATAAGGCGGCAGGCGTCTCCGTTCCGGAACAGGCGCTGAAGCTTGCGTTCTTCGGGGGCGTTCCCCTTCTGAACTTCGGCTCCGCATGTTTCGACAGAATGTGCATTGTGCGCCTTTGAGGAACCGGTTGCGCCGCCGATCCCGTCACGTCCGGTACTGCCCCCAAGAAGGATTACCACATCCCCCGGTTCCGGACGCTCACGCCGTACATTTTCTGCAGGTGCAGCGGCGATAACCGCGCCGATCTCCATTCGTTTGGCAGCATAGCCCGGGTGGTAGAGCTCATCTACTATTCCGGTTGCAAGCCCGATCTGATTGCCGTAGGAGGAATAACCAGCTGCGGCAGTGGTAACAAGCTTTCGCTGCGGGAGTTTTCCCGGGATCGTTTCACTCACCGGAACAGTCGGATCCGCAGCGCCTGTGATGCGCATTGCACCATAAACATAGGACCTCCCGGAAAGGGGATCTCGGATTGCCCCGCCGATGCAAGTTGCTGCACCTCCGAAGGGCTCGATCTCAGTTGGGTGATTGTGCGTTTCGTTTTTGAACAGCAGCAGCCAGGGTTCGGGTTTCCCGTCGATATCGACGGTGATCTTTACCGTGCAGGCATTGATCTCTTCACTCTCGTCGAGTTTGTCAAGTTTGCCGCTTTTACGCAGATGTTTGACTGCAAGTGTTGCGAGATCCATGAGGCAGACAGGCTTTGTCCGACCGAGTGCCTCGCGGGTGCGGAGATAGTCCTCATAGGTGTTCTGCAGCAGTTCATCTTCAAAATACACATTGTCGATTACTGTATTGAAAGTGGTATGGCGGCAGTGGTCCGACCAGTAGGTGTCAAGCACCCGCAGCTCAGTAATCGTCGGCTCACGCCCTTCCGAGCGAAAATACTCCTGGCAGAAAGCTACGTCGTCTGCATCCATGGCCAGACCATACCGACGCACATAGTCCTCGAGCTCTGCGCGGTCCAGGGATGTGAAGCCAGTCAATGTCTCAACACTGGTGGGGATCGCATAACGGAGTGCGAGTGTCTCTGGTTTTTCCAGTGCTGCCTCGCGGGCCTCCACGGGATTAATCACATATTTTTTGATCTCCGCGAGCTCTTTGTCATTAAGCTTTCCATAAAGTGCATAGACTTTTGCAGAGCGCACCAAAGGCCGCTCCCCTTGGGAGAGGATCTGGATACATTGAGCGGCGGAGTCTGCCCGCTGATCAAACTGCCCAGGGAGATATTCTACAGCGAAGACCGATGCATTTGGAAATGCAGGTTCCTCGTACACAATATCAAGTTGTGGCTCTGAGAAGACCGTTCGAACCGCATAATCAAAGAGCTTGCGGCTGATCCCCTCTGCGTCATAACGGTTGAGAATCCGCACAGTTTCAAGAGATTCTATGCCAAGCAGGGATTGGGCTTCGCTCAGCAGCGATCGCGCTTCGTTATCCAGCCCCTCTCTTTTTTCAACATAAATTCGATAGACCATCTCAACCCTCTTTTGCCGCCATGGCTCTTGCGCCGATATCCCGGCGACAGTATTTGTTTTCAAAGCAAACCTGATCCGCGATTTCATAGGCATCCCGGATTGCTTTCGGCAGTGTCTCCGCCACGGCAGTGCAGCCAACAACACGTCCGCCGTTTGTAACGAGCTGCCCGTCTTTGATTGCAGCGCCGGCGACATAGACCTTATTCAGAATGGCTTCCGGGATCTCAAGCGGGAATCCCTTTTCATAATGTTCCGGATAACCTTTAGAAGCCAGAATCACACAGCAGGCGTGTTTTTTGCTGAAGCAAACCTTCGCATCAGAAAGATGCTCCTCAGTCACAGCGCGCATCACCGTCAGCAGATCACTCTCCAACAGCGGAAGCACCACTTGCGTCTCCGGATCCCCAAAGCGGCAGTTGTACTCAATCACTTTCGGGCCGTCTTTGGTAATCATCAGGCCGAAGTACAGACAGCCTTTGAAGCAACGGCCTTCAGCATTCATTGCCCGGATCGTCGGGAGGAAAATCTCCTCCATACAGCGTTTCGCAACCTCATCCGTATAATACGGGTTCGGAGCAATCGTACCCATACCGCCGGTGTTGAGCCCCGCATCGCCATCGAGCGCACGTTTGTGATCCATGGAGGAAACCATAGGAACAAGCGTCTTTCCGTCCGTAAAGGCCAGCACGGAAACTTCCGGCCCCTCAAGGAATTCCTCAATGACTACTCGCTCTCCGCTCTTGCCGAATTTACCTCCCTGCATCATATCGGTGATAGTCTGGCGTGCCTCCTCCCGGCTTTCCGCAATGATTACACCTTTGCCGAGTGCCAGCCCGTCTGCTTTTATCACCATAGGCAGTGAGGCTGTTTCTGCATATCGCAGGGCATCTTGCAGATTGCTGAAGCTCTCAAAGCGGGCAGTTGGGATACCGTATTTTTTCATGAGGTTCTTCGAAAAGACTTTGCTGCCTTCAATAATAGCAGCATTTGCGCGTGGACCAAAACATGGAATGCCCTCCTCTTCCAGGGCATCTACACAACCGAGTACCAGCGGATCGTCCGGTGTTACAACAGCATAATCGATTTTTTTTTCAACAGCAAAGTCTCGAATGGCCGGAATATCCTTTGCACCGATAGCAACACACTCTGCATCTGCAGCGATTCCACCATTGCCGGGGAGAACATATATTTCTGTTACTTCAGGGTTTTCTTTCAGTTTTTTGATGACGGCGTGTTCACGCCCGCCGCCGCCAACGACCAGAAGTTTCATTCCCGGTCCTCCGTATCAGTGATGGAACAGCCGCATGCCGGTGAATGCCATGACCATACCGTACTTGTTTGCGGTCTCGATCACATGGTCGTCACGAATAGAGCCACCGGGCTCAGCGATGTACTGCACGCCGGACTTGCGGGCACGCTCCACATTGTCGCCAAAGGGGAAGAACGCATCAGAGCCGCAGGTAACACCGCTCTGTGTGGCAATCCAGGCCTTCTTCTCTTCTGCAGTCAATACCTCGGGTTTCACTTTGAAGACGCGCTGCCACTCACCCTCGCGTAGAATATCTTCGTACTCGTCGGACGTATAAATATCGATGGCATTGTCGCGGTCAGGACGGCGAATGCCGTCGACAAATGCAAGGCCCAGCACCTTCGGATGCTGACGCAGGTACCAGTTGTCAGCCTTCTGTCCTGCAAGGCGGGTGCAATGGATGCGGCTTTGCTGTCCAGCTCCGACGCCGATGGCTTGCCCGTCTTTGACATAGCAGACGGAGTTTGATTGGGTGTATTTGAGAGTGATAAGTGAAACGATCATATCAATCTTCGCCTGTTCGGGCAGCTCTTTGTTCTCTGTGACGAGATTGGACAACAGGCTTTCGTCGATTTTGAAGTTGTTGTGGCCCTGCTCAAAGGTAACACCAAAGACGTCTTTGCACTCCTGCTCGGCCGGGATATAGGTAGGGTCGATCTGTACAACATTGTAATTACCTTTTTTCTTGGTACGCAGGATTGCCAGTGCCTCCTCAGTATAATCAGGAGCGATCACCCCGTCGGAAACCTCGTCCTTGAGATAGGCGGCCGTTGCAGCGTCACAGGTCTCACTCAACGCAGCCCAGTCACCATAGGAACAGAGGCGGTCGGCACCGCGTGCCCGAATATAAGCGCAGGCAATCGGGGAAAGCTCGGCACCCTCTGCAACAAAGTAGATGTGTCTGTCCGTCTCGGAAAGCGGCAAGCCAACAGCTGCGCCGGCGGGTGAGACATGCTTGAAGGATGCGGCGGATGGCAAGCCTGTAGCTTCTTTCAGTTCTTTAACGAGTTGCCAGGAGTTCAAAGCATCGAGAAAATTGATATAGCCGGGGCGGCCGTTGAGCACTGCGACGGGCAGCTCCGAACCGTTCTTCATATAAATACGTGCAGGTTTTTGATTGGGATTGCAGCCATATTTGAGTTCAAATTCTTTCATGTTTCAGTCCCCCAGATGTTTATTGAAAAGCCGGACCTCGCCGTTTACATTCGTATAGAGCGAGACCTTGTTGTCAAAATTCAGTGCCTGCCAGACCTGTTCCGGCTCTGGCATATCGATTTGCTTCGGTTCACCGGTAAAGCTTGGCAACGGAGAGCCGTCTCCCTGATAGGTGCTGATAAAGTAACCTTTTCCTTCGTCGCAGCCCTCATAGTCATAAGTGCAGCGCAGGCAGCGTCCATCCACCCGCTTGAGAATGGAGAGGGAAAAGCTGCCGTCCTTGTTCAGAATGGCAGAAATACGCGGCGTCCAGTTCGGCTCATCCGGCTCATATTCACGCGTTGCAAGGGCTGCACGAAAATCGCCCATTTCGCAAATGGTGTCAGTCTGGTTGCCGTTCGTGACAACAAGGCTTGTGCCCATGGAACGTACCGGATGGTAGATAATAAGGCTGGGATCCGTGAGCTTTGCAGGCTCGAAGGCTTCAGTGCGGATACCGTCGTCGGTCAGTGCGAAAATACGGTTGCGGCTATTCTCGCTGCGCCCCATAATGAAGTAGTACACTCTGTTTTTGCCGACAGCAATACCTCTGCCGGGATAAGAAGTGGTTTTCAGAAAATCCAGGAAATCGATCATGCCTTATTCTCCTTTTTCTTTTGTATTTCGGCGGATATCAGCTCGGCAGCTTCAGGGAGGATGCGCCATTCCGCCTGTTCCATGACGCGCCTTTGCAGTATCTCCGGAGTGTCTCCGGGTTGTATATGGACGGGTTCCTGGAGAATGATCTGCCCACCGTCCGGGATCTCGTTGACATAGTGGACGGTCGCCCCGGTTACTTTGACACCGTAAGCAAGTGCCGCTTCGTGTACACGCAAGCCATAATAACCCTTACCGCAAAAAGAAGGGATCAGTGAGGGGTGAATATTTATGATTCGTTTTTCATAATGCCCGGTAAAACGGGCGGAGAGGATGCTCATAAAGCCGGCGAGTACGATTAGCTCGATACCATGGGAATCGAGAGCTGTCATCAGCGCTGTCTCGAATCCTTCCTGGCCACCACAATCTGAGCGGCAGAGCGTCATTGTTTCAATCCCGGCTTTTTTCGCACGCTCAAGGGCATAAGCGCCTGGTTTATTTGATACGACGAAAACAATCTCACCACTGCGGAGTTTTCCGCTTTCCTGTGCATCAATCAATGCCTGAAGGTTGGTGCCGCCGCCGGAAACCAGCACCGCAATTTTGGTTTTGTTCATGCTTCCTGCCTTCCTTTCAGTGCCTGAATGGCAGGAATGCAAAGCTGGTCGAGCAATGGTGCTTTTACAACAGACACAGCTTTTCCTCCCCCATCCGAATTTCCCCGATCGGATAGGCATCGATACCCTGCCTTGATAGTGTTTCCAATGCGCGATCAGCACTATCATAGGAGACGATAAGGCTCATACCCACACCCATGTTGAACGTGTTGAACATATCCCGCTCAGGGATATTGCCGATGCTCTGAATCATGCTGAAAATGGCCGGCGTGCGTACTGCGGCTTTTTCAACAACAGCACAGAGCCCATCCGGGACTGACCTTGGAATGTTCTCATAGAATCCCCCACCGGTAATGTGGCTGATCCCGTGAACTTCAGCTGTTTCGAGAACAGCAAGGACCGGTTTGACATAAATGCAGGTCGGCGTCAGCAATGCTTTGCCCAGGCTTGTCCCGAGTTCCGGGATCTCCCGCCCGAGATCGGTATGCTCCACATCGAACACTTTCCTTACGAGGGAATAGCCATTGGAATGCACACCGCTTGAGGGGAGCGCAAGCAGAACATCGCCGGGTCGGACATATGATTTGTCCAGGATTTTCGCCCTATCAACAATGCCGACGGAAAAGCCCGCCAGATCATAGTCATCCGGCTGCATGGTACCGGGATGCTCAGCCGTCTCACCACCGATGAGTGCGCAGCCCGCCTGCACGCAGCCTTCTGCCACGCCGGAGACCAGAGCGGCTACTTTTTCCGGGTCGTTTTTGCCTATAGCAATATAGTCGAGAAAGAATAAGGGCTTTGCACCGCAACAGACAATGTCGTTAACACACATGGCAACACAGTCAATGCCTACCGTATCGTGCTTTCCCATGAGTTGCGCGATACGCTGTTTGGTACCGACGCCGTCAGTGCCGGAGACCAGCACTGGTTCCTGTAACCCCTTGAGCTTTGGAGCAAAGAGGCCACCAAAGCCACCGATATCGGACACCACACCGGGAATAAAGGTGCGTTCAACATGCTGTTTCATCAAGCGAACGCCTTCGTAGCCGGCCTCTATATTGACACCTGCCGCGGCATAGGAGGCGGAATGCGAATGCTTCATCATTTTATTCCTTTCCGTTCCAACAATAGGTGCAGATTTTGTCCCGGTCAATGCCGATGGCTTCCAGAAGGCTGTCGAGGGACTGGTACCCGAGAGAATCGAAACCCAGCTTCTCGCAGATACTGTGCAGCAGGCATTGGCCACGTTCGGTGGAAGAATCGGCATACTCATTGAGATGTGCTTCACCCTCTTCGCCCTCTATTTCGCGAATGATCCGACGAGCAAGAAGATCCATGTCGGAATTGTTACGGGAAAAATTGAGGTATTTGCAGGCATACATAATGGGCGGGCAAGCTGAACGCATATGTACTTCGGCCGCACCGGACTCATAGAGAAATTCCACCGTGCTCTGCAGTTGTGTACCGCGGACAATCGAATCGTCTACAAACAGCAGCTTTTTCCCCTCTATCAGCTCTGGCACAGGAATTTGCTTCATCTTGGCCACCTGATCCCGTATGGACTGCTGTGCAGGCATAAAGGAGCGGGGCCAGGTCGGGGTATACTTTACGAAGGGGCGCGCAAACGGCTTCCCGCTGCGATTTGCAAAGCCGATAGCATGGGGTACACCTGAATCGGGCACGCCGGCTACATAATCCACCTTTGGCAGGCTGCCGCGTGCAACCTCGTCGCGAGCCATAATCTCCCCATTACGCATACGCATGACCTCGACGTTAACACCTTCATAGTTTGAATTCGGGTAGCCGTAGTAGGTCCAGAGGAAAGCACAGATTTTCATGTCCTTCCCAGCAGGCGAAAGTACCTCCCAGCCATCGGCAGTAATACGCAGGATTTCTGCCGGGCCGAGCTCGTAGACTGTTTGATAGCCGAGCTTCTGGTAGGCAAACGACTCAAAGGATACACAGCAGCCGTCCGCATCCTTTCCGAGCAGTACCGGTAGGCGGCCATACCGATCACGCCCTGCTATGAGTGAGCCATCGGCGCACATAAGAAGCACGGATAGTGAGCCATCGATAACTTCCTGTGCGTGGAGAATGCCCTCTGTCAGACTTTCGCACTGGTTGATGAGTGAGGCAACGAGTTCTGTAGTGTTAACACGCCCAGAACCCATAGCCATAAACTGATGTCCGTGATCGGAAAAATAGGTATTTACAAGCTCCTCGGCATTGTTGATCTGCCCTACTGTGATAATGGCGTAGAGCCCAAGATGGGAGCGGATCAGCAGAGGCTGAGGATCCGTATCACTGATGCAGCCAATGCCAATGTTCCCGGCAAAGTCCGTCAGATCCTTTTCAAACCGTGTACGAAAAGGAGTATTGGCAATAGAGTGGATCTCCCGGGTACAGCTGCCGTCCTCATTCAGAACGGCAATACCTGCGCTTCGGGTTCCAAGGTGACTATGGTAATCCGTACCAAAGAAAACATCCAACACAATGTCGCGGTGTGAAACCGCGCCGAAGAAACCACCCATTATGCGAAGAAGAGCCCGGAAAGGGTCATTGGATCAATGTACTTGCCGTCTTTATAAACACGCATATTCCCCGAAGCAATTTCATCAATGAGCATGACCTTGCCCTCGGCATCATAGCCGTACTCGAACTTGATATCGTAGAGCACAAGACCACGCGCAGCCATCTCATCGGCAACAATCCTGGTGATTTTCTGGGTCATATCCTTGATTTCGTCATACTGCTCTCCGGTCATAACACCGAGCACAATGAGACCATCTTTTGTGACAAGGGGATCTCCCTTTTCATCGTTTTTAAAGGTCATTTCAACATAGGCAGGCAGGTCAGCACCTTCCTCGACATATTCACCATAGCGGCGCAGGAAAGAACCGACAGCTTTGTAGCGGCAAATAACCTCGAGCCCGTGGCCGAACACCTTGGCAGGCAGCACTTCCATCGTGGTCTCCTTCAGATCAGCACTCACAAAATGGGTGCGGATACCTGCGGCGTTGACCTTTTCGAAGAAATAAACAGACATGCGCAGATTCACGTCTCCTACGCCGTCAATGGTAAGGCCTACAGAATTCTCACCGGGGTCAAATACCCCATCCTTTCCGGTACAGTCGTCTTTAAACTTGAGCAGATAGTTACCGTTGTCGAGTGCATATACATTCTTGGTTTTTCCGGTGTAAACGAGCTTTCTTTCCATGATTGATTCTCCTTTATTCTAAGATGGGGTTCTTACAGTCTGTCGACAATACTTGCGTCCTTTTCGAGAACAGCATTATTGTCGTGTTGGCGTTTAAGCTGCAGGAGAGCGGCAAGATCCGCATCCTCCACAGCGAGGATCTCAGCCGCAAGCAGAGCGGCATTTGCACCGTTATTCACACCGACCGTGGCCACAGGGACACCGGACGGCATTTGTACTGTGGATAAAAGTGCATCCATTCCGTCGAAAACAGGCCCTTTGCAGGGAATTCCTATAACGGGCAAGGTAGTGTTTGCAGCGAACGCTCCAGCCAGATGCGCTGCCATGCCTGCCGCAGCAATAATCACACCAAAACCGTTTTCACGCGCATGCAGAGCGAAATCCCGAGCTTCAACAGGTGTGCGGTGAGCCGAATAGATATGTACCTCAAAAGGAATTTCAAACTCACGAAGAAGCCTGACAGCTTTTTCTATGACGGGCAGATCGCTGTCACTGCCCATGACAATTCCGACTTTTTTCATGCAGCATTCCTCTTACTTGATAACCTGTGACGTGTCCTTCTGTATAACATCGTGTGCGCCGCCCTCAACAATCGAGGTTGAGGAAACGAGCGTGAGCACAGCCTTTTCCTGGAGTTCCGGAATGCTCATCGCGCCGCAGTTGCACATAGCGTGGCGTACCTTGCTGAGCGTAAGTGCAACGTTGTATTTCAGGGAGCCCGCATAAGGAACGTAGGAATCCACACCCTCTTCAAAGCTGAGCTTTTTGTCGCCGCCCATGTCATAGCGCTGCCAGTTGCGCGCACGCGCAGAGCCCTCGCCCCAGTATTCTTTGTAATAGGTGCCGCCGATATTAACCTTGTTCGTGGGGCTCTCATCGAAGCGGGCAAAATAGCGCCCGAGCATCACAAAGTCCGCACCCATGGCAAGGGCAAGCGTGATATGGTGGTCGTAAACGATGCCGCCGTCGGAACAGACGGGGACATAGATGCCGGTCTCTTCATAGTATTTGTCGCGTTCGGCACAGACTTCTATGAGAGCAGTCGCCTGCCCGCGGCCAATGCCCTTCGTCTCACGCGTAATGCAGATAGAACCGCCGCCGATGCCGACTTTCACAAAGTCTGCACCGCAGTCGGCAAGAAAACGGAAGCCCGCAGCGTCAACAACATTACCCGCACCTACCTTGACCGTATCACCGTAATGCTCGCGGATCCAGCCAAGCGTAAACCGCTGCCAGTCGTTATGCCCCTCGGAAGAGTCAATGCACAGCACATCTGCCCCGGCATCGAGCAGGGCAGGGACACGTTCTTCATAGTCTCGTGTGTTGATGCCTGCGCCGACGACATAGCGCTTGTGTGCATCGAGCAGCTCATAGGGATTCTGCTTATGGCTCTCATAGTCCTTGCGAAAAACAAAATAGCACAGACGTCCGTCCTCAGAGAGGATAGGCAGAGAGTTGAGCTTGTGATCCCAGATAATGTCGTTGGCTTCTTTGAGCGTCGTCCCCTCTTTTGCCCATACGAGCTTGTCAAAGGGCGTCATAAACGCGGAGACCGGTGTGTCGAGGTCCATGCGGCTTACACGGTAATCACGGCTGGTGATCACACCGACAAGCTTTCCCTCAGCTGTGCCGTCCTCTGTAACGGCAACGGTGGAATGCCCGGTTTTCTCCTTGAGTGCAAGCACATCGCGCAGGGTATTGTCCGGGTGCAGGTTTGAGTCGCTCTGGACAAAGCCGGCTTTATAGCTCTTGGCGCGGCGTAGCATCGCCGCTTCATCTTCCACACTCTGGGAGCCGTAAATGAAAGAAATACCGCCTTCTGTGGCAAGTGCGACAGCCATGCGGTCACCGGATACCGACTGCATGATAGCCGAAACCATAGGAATATTCATAGTGATCGGGCAATCCTCTTCGCCCTTGCGGAACTTCACAAGTGGGGTCCGAAGCGAAACCTTATCGGAACGGCAGGTAATCGGTGTGTAGCCTGGGATCAACAAATACTCATTAAAGGTGTGGCAGGGTTCGTTGATAATTCTCGCCATTATTATTTCTCCTCTCCTTCTCAGTTGGCCTTTGTTTCGCAGTAAAAGCAGCGATAGACCTTGTTGTTCTTGTCAGTCAGCTTGAAAATATGTTTGAGTTCCTGTTCCGTGGAACAGATGCAGCGGGGATTTTTGCAAAAAATAACATTCGTAAGGGTTTCGGGCATGTCAATTTTCCGTTTTTCCACGAGTTTCCCGTTTCGAATGGTATTCACGCTGACACTGGGATCGACATAGCCGATTACATCGAGGTTAACAGGGATATCAGCATCAATCTTGATGATGTCTTTTTTACCGAGCTTCTCGCTGTGAGCGTTTTTAATAATGGCAACCGAGCAGTCAAGTTTTTCGAGCCCCAGCAGCTCATAGAGCCGCATTCCCTGCCCGGCGGTAATATGGTCGATGACGATGCCGTTCTGAATGGAGTCAATATTCACAGTATTCCGGCCTCCTTTAAGAGTTTCAGGATCAAGGCCATACGCATATATTTTCCGTACATTACCTGTTTGAAATAGCAGGCACGGGGATCGTCGTCAATAGCGACGCTGATCTCATTGACGCGGGGCAGGGGGTGCATGATACAGAGATCCTTTCTTGCATTGTTCAGGCGTTCAGGAGTGAGGATGTAGCTGTCTTTGAGACGCAGATAATCTTCTTCGTTAAAGAAACGCTCACGCTGTACACGGGTCATGTAGAGAATGTCCAACTCCGGCATAACTGCCTCTAAATCGGTAGTCTGCATATAAGGGATGCCTTTGGCTTTTAGAATTTCCTTCTTCACATAGCTTGGCAGTTTTAACTCTTCTGGTGAAATCAGGACAAATTTGTTCCCCTTGTAGCGACTGAGCGCAGCGATCAGGGAATGGACTGTTCGGCCGAACTTCAGATCGCCGCAAATTCCGACCGTAAGGTGATTGAGGCTTCCCTTCTCGCGGTAGATGGTCAGTAAATCGGCGAGGGTTTGTGTGGGGTGGTTGTGCCCGCCGTCTCCTGCGTTGATTACCGGGATGGACGCATTCATCGCAGCTACCAGTGGAGCGCCTTCCTTGGGGTGGCGCATGGCGATGATATCCGCATAACAGGAAATAACCTTAGCTGTATCTGCAACGCTCTCCCCTTTGGCAGCAGAGGAACTTTGTGCCTCTGAGAAACCAATCACCGAACCGCCGAGCTCAAGCATAGCAGCTTCAAAGCTAAGACGTGTTCGAGTCGATGGTTCAAAAAACAGCGTTGCGATCTTTTTTCCGCGGCAGAGATCACTGTATTTGCCTGGATTCGCAATAATGTCATTTGCGGTATCCATAAGCTCCTGCAATTCTGCCACAGAAAAATCCTGGATATCAATGAGACTGCGTTTCAAGCTTTCCCTCCTATCCAACCCTCATCCGCGGGATTATCGCGGAAATGCAATAACCTTTCAACGTCCTCCTGGCGGATATATCCTTCAGCAGCAGCAACACGGGCAATACAGTCGAAATCCGTTAGAGAATGGTTCTCAACACCTGCTGCAGCCAGACGCTCAAGTCCTTTTTTCATGCCGTAGGTGAAAATACTGACGATCCCCAGCACTTCAGCACCTGCTTCACGCAGTGCATCTACAACTTCAAGAACACTTCCGCCGGTAGAGATCAGATCCTCTACCACCACGACTTTCTCACCAGGCTTCAGTTTCCCCTCAATCCGGTTCTGCCGCCCATGGTCTTTGCTGCCGGAGCGAACATAGCCCATTGGCAGATGAAGCAGATGGCCGGTGATGGCTGCGTGGGCGATACCTGCCGTAGAGGTCCCCATCAGAACCTCGGCCCCGGGATAATATTCCCGGATCAATGCAGCAAGGCCGTTCTCCACATCATCACGAACCTCCGGGGCAGTGAGTGTCAGGCGGTTGTCGCAGTATACGGGGCTCTTGATCCCACTCGCCCATGTGAAAGGCTCGTCCGGCCGAAAGAATACCGCGCCGATCGACAGCAGATCTCTTGCAATTCGTTCCTTCATCCTAAAAACTCCTCTATACATTTTCTATAGGCCGCCACGGGATCTTCCGCCTGTGTGATTGGACGACCAACTACGATAAAGTCCGCGCCGAGTTCACGTGCTTTCGCCGGAGTAGTCACACGCTTTTGATCACCGGCATCGCCATCAGCGAAGCGTACACCCGGCGTAACGGTGAAAAAGCTTTCTCCGCAGACCTCATGAACGCGGCTCGCCTCCAGAGGGGAGCAGACTACACCGTCAAGCCCCGAGGCTGATGCATTTTGTGCATAGGCCATCACGACTTCATCAAGAGGCTTTTTAATCAGCAATTCTGACTCCATGAGGCTTTGATCGGTACTTGTGAGCTGTGTAACAGCAATAAGCAGAGGCCGGCTTCCGTCAGCACGCGTAAGCCCATCGAGAGCGGCTTTCATCATGTTCGAACCACCTGTTGCATGGAGATTCACGATGTCTACGTCTAGTCTTGACAGAACACGCATAGCTTTCCTGACGGTGTTGGGGATATCGTGCAGCTTGAGATCGAGAAAGATTTTGTGTCCGCGCTGCTTGATCTCGCGCACGATGTCCGGCCCCTCAGCGTAATATAATTCCATCCCGATTTTGACAAAAGGCTTCTCCTGGGAAAAGCAGTCAAGAAAGCGGAAACAATCCTCCGCACTCGGAAAATCGCAGGCAACAATAACGTCTTTAGCCATGTGCACCTCCTGTAAGTTCTCTCAAAAACTCTATCCGATACCTGTCCATGACGCCAGGCAGGTCTTCAATGATATCACGGCAGGAATAGGGGTTGATCAGATTGGCAGCCCCGACTTCTACTGCCGTTGCCCCGGCAAGTATCATCTCAATCACATCTTCAGCACTCTGAACACCGCCTATGCCGATCACCGGAATTTTCACTGCCGATGATACCTGCCACACCATACGCAAAGCTACCGGAAAGATCGCAGGCCCAGAGAGTCCACCGGTGATATTTGCGAGAATAGGCTTTCCTGTATTCAGATCGATCCGCATACCCATAAGAGTATTGATAAGGCTCAAGGCATCTGCCCCTGCTTCTTCACAGGCACGCGCAATTGAAACGATATCCGTGACATTCGGGCTGAGTTTCATAATCACAGGCTTTGTTGTCACCGCCTTAACTGCCCGGGTTACCGCAGCTGCAGCCTGACAATCCGTACCAAAGCTCATCCCGCCCCCGTGCACATTCGGGCAGCTGATATTGACCTCCAGCCAGCCTACCTGTTCTTGTTTGTCGAGCCTGCGACAGACCTCTGCGTATTCCTCTACAGAAAAACCGCTGACATTTGCGATGACCGGTTTATGAAAACACCTGGCCAGTTTCGGAAGTTCCTCTGAAATAACTCTTTCCACACCGGGATTCTGAAGCCCGACAGCATTCAGCATCCCGCTGCTCGTTTCAGCAATGCGAGGCAGAGGATTCCCGATTCGCTCTGCTATGGTTGTCCCTTTAAAGGAGAACGTGCCGAGACAGTTAATGTCATAGAGTTCTGCGAATTCATAGCCGTACCCAAATGTTCCGGAGGCTGGTATAACAGGGTTTTCCAGCTCGATACCGCAGAGGTTGACGCTTAGTCTTCCCATAGGATTTCCTCCCGATTCAGAACCGGTCCGTCTTTGCAGATCCGTTTCGGTCCGTTTTTAGTAAGCACAGTGCACCCCATACATGCACCGAAACCGCAGCCCAGACGCTTCCCCAGGCTGATCTCCCCCGGGCTTTTGCTTTTCTCACAAACTGCACGAAGCATAGCTTCTGTTCCGCAGGCATAGAAGGAAGTGTAGGGGATATCCATTGCATCAGTGGCAAATCCTTGAATGCCTCGGCTGCCATCCACAGTGGCAATAATCACTTTTGATCCCAGCGCCTCGAATTCTTCGACGTAGAACACCTCCTCCGCCGTATTGAAGCCGAGAATCACTGTAGGGCAAATACTGTTCTTTTGTAAAACCTTCGCCACGCCGTAGAGCGGTGAGAGTCCTGTCCCGCCACCTACCAACAGCGGGTACTCTCCGGCAAAGCTCAGATCGAAACCGTTACCAAGACCGGTCAGTACATCAAGTTTCTCACCGACTGGGAGTGCAGCCATACGATCGGTGCCATGACCCACGCGTTCATAAAGCACGGCAAAGCTCTCATTATCCCAATCACATACAGACAACGGGCGGCGCAGGAAAAGGCTTTCCAGCCGAATATCGACAAACTGCCCCGGTTGCTTTATGCCAGATGTGTCACCTGCAAGACGCATGCGCATGACTTTGCCGGTCAACGCAGTATTTTCAATGATTTCAAAAATTCCCTGTTTCATATCAGGAATCTATCGTAGAGACGGTAATGGTCGTTTCTTCCAACACGTCCAACAGTACTCGCACGGTATCGAGTGATGTGAAAATAGTTACATTATTCTCGGTAGCACAGCGGCGGATAGCTACTCCATCCTCTAAGTGCACTCCGCGCTGAATGGCACGTGTATTGATAATATAGGAGACATAGCCTGCACGGATAGATTCGAGGATTTCTTCGCTGCCTTCGCTGATCTTACGTCGGACACGAGTGCGGATACCATGCTGCTTGAGGAAAGCAGCAGTCCCGGCAGTAGCTTCAATGTTGAAACCCATATCATAAAAGCGGCGTACCAGCGGCAGTGCTTCCTCCTTGTCCTCGTCGGCAAGGGTTACAAAAACCGTTCCATAGTTCTGCAGCTTCATCCCCGAAGCCTGCAGTGCTTTAAACATGGCGCGCGGCATCTTGTCATCGTAACCGATAGCCTCACCCGTAGATTTCATTTCCGGGCTCAGATAGGCATCGAGCCCTTTGATTTTGTTCCAGGAAAAGACTGGAACCTTGACATAGTGGCGCTTCTTCTCTTCGGGATATAGATCAAAGATTCCTTGCTCCTTGAGGCTCTTGCCAAGGATGACTTCTGTTGCAATGTCAGCGAGCGAAAAGCCTGTAGCTTTGGAGAGAAAGGGTACCGTACGGGAAGAGCGTGGATTGACTTCAATGATGTAGACTCGATCCTCTTTGTCTACAATAAACTGAATGTTGTAAAGGCCGATGATTCCGATGCCGATGCCAAGCTTCTTGGCATACTGTAAAATGATTCCCTTAACCTTGTTCGAGATAGATACTATGGGGTAAACGCTGATGGAGTCTCCTGAATGGACGCCTGTGCGTTCTACAAGCTCCATAATACCGGGTACAAATACTTCCCGTCCGTCGCAGATGGCGTCTATTTCCACTTCTTTACCGAGAATATACTTATCGACCAGTACAGGCTTATCCGCATCAATTTCAACAGCGGTCTTGAGATAGTGACGCAGCATCTCCTCGTTGGCAACAATCTCCATCGCCCGACCCCCGAGAACAAAGCTCGGGCGTACAAGCACGGGATAGCCGATCTCAGCTGCCGCTTTCACGCCGTCTTCAATACTGGTAACGGCAGCACCGGGGGGTTGTGGAATATCAAGTTCGAGCAGTACCTTTTCAAAACTGTCCCGGTTCTCGGCACGCTCTATGGCGGCACAATCGGTCCCGATAAGTTTCACACCTCGATCCATCAGCGGCTGAGCCAGATTGATGGCCGTCTGTCCGCCCAGAGATGCGATAACACCTTCAGGCTTTTCATAGTCGATAATCGCCATCACGTCCTCTGTTGTCAGAGGTTCAAAATAAAGCTTGTCACCGGTGGTGTAATCTGTAGAGACTGTCTCGGGGTTGTTGTTAATAATGATAGCTTCATATCCGTTGCGCTTAATGGTCTGCACAGCATGGACAGTGGAATAATCAAACTCCACCCCCTGGCCAATGCGGATAGGGCCGGCACCGAGGACAATCACTTTTTTCTTATCTGTGAGCCGGGATTCGTTTTTCCCGTTATAGGAGGAGTAGAGATAAGCAATATACTTTCCGGTGTGCAGCGTATCAACCATGCGGAAGACCGGGACAATACCACGCTTCTTCCGCTTCTCGTAAATCTCTGCCTCGCTGAGATTCCAGAGGGAAGCAATATACTTATCCGAGAATCCCATCTGTTTTGCAACTTTCAGCGCAGAAACATCATTAACATGGGTTTTCAGGGTATTCTCCATTTTCACGATGCGCTCCATCGCCTCCAGGAAAAGCGGAGAAATCATCGTGATTTTGTGAAGCTGATCTACTTTGACACCTCGACGCAGCAGCTCCGTAACAGCATAGATGTTATCATCCCTGAAACATGCAATATACTCAAGAAGAGCTTCATTTGTCATGTCATCAAACTTGTGACTGTAAAGATGACAGACTCCGGTCTCGAGTGATCGGATCGATTTAAGAAAGCACTCCTCTAAGGTTGAACCAATACCCATGACTTCACCGGTCGCTTTCATCTGCGTTCCGAGTGTATTCGGCGCATCAGGAAACTTGTCAAACGGGAAGCGTGGGAATTTGGCGACAAAATAATCAAGTTTTGGCTCCATTGCTGCGGTCCCGCCTGCTACCGGGATCTCCTCCAGCGCCATCCCCATAGCGATTTTGGCTGTTACGCGGGCAATGGGATAACCACTGGCTTTGGATGCCAACGCCGAGGAACGGGAGACGCGGGGATTGACTTCGATGAGGAAGTATTCGCTGCTCTCGGGATTCAGGGCAAACTGCACGTTGCACCCACCTTCAATTTTGAGCTCACGGATAATTTTAATTGCGCTGTCATTGAGCATCTTCAGGTCATGTTCGTTCAGAGAGAGTATCGGTGCTACAACGATAGAATCACCGGTGTGCACACCGACAGGATCCACATTCTCCATGCCGCAAATAGTAATAGCATGGTCGTTGGAGTCGCGCATAACCTCAAATTCGATTTCCTTGTAGCCTCTGACACTTTTTTCAATCAGCACCTGATGCACGGGAGAAAGACGGAACGCATTGGTGCCTATATCTACAAGCTCCTGCTCGTTGTTGACAAAGCCTCCTCCCGTGCCGCCAAGGGTAAACGCCGGGCGCAGCACGACGGGGTAACCGATCTTCTCGGCAGCCATTTTCGCATGCTCCAGATCGTAGGTAATCTCCGAGGGAATGACCGGCTCGCCGATCGATTCGCACATCTCTTTGAAAAGCTCTCGATCCTCAGCGCGCTCAATACTCTTGCTGCTGGTACCGAGGAGTTTAACACCACACTCACGAAGAACGCCCTTACGCTCGAGCTGCATCGCAAGGTTCAGGCCTGTCTGCCCGCCGATACCGGGTACAATAGCGTCCGGCCGTTCATAGCGCAGAATTTTAGCCACATAGTCAAGAGTCAGCGGCTCCATGTACACCTTGTCGGCGATAGAGGTATCGGTCATGATAGTGGCAGGGTTAGAGTTAACCAGCACGACCTCATAGCCTTCCTCTTTGAGAGCCAGGCATGCTTGCGTCCCTGCATAATCGAACTCCGCCGCCTGGCCAATCACGATGGGGCCGGAGCCGATAATGAGCACTTTTCTAATGTCTGTACGTTTAGCCATTTTTATCCTCCTCATAATACACAGCTTTGCCGTGATAAACCGTCATCATGCACCGTCCATAGACCAAATAGTCTGCGAAGGGTGTCGCACGGCTTTGGGAAAGGAATTCTCTCGGATCAATAGTATACTGTCGGTTCAGATTCCAGATTGAAAAATCGTTCCCGATGGGTATGTTGAAGCGCTTTCGCGGTTTTTCACACAGCAGATCAATTAATGCCTCAAGGCTAAGAATACCAGTCTTTACCAGCCCAGTATAGAGCAGCGGAAAGGCTGTCTCAATCCCGACGATGCCAAAGGCACTCTTTTCAAGGCCCCGGCTCTTTTCTTCTTTGCTGTGCGGGGCATGGTCGGTAGCTATCATGTCAATCGTTCCGTCCAGCAGGCCCTCGATCAGTCCCTCACGGTCTTCCGGAGCACGCAGCGGAGGATTCATTTTGAAACGACCATCTTCCTGCAGATCATTTTCATCCAGCAGCAGATAGTGTGGCGCTGTTTCACAGCTGACATTTACACCTGCACGCTTCGCCTCGCGGATCAGCGCAACGCTCTCTTTTGTGGAGACATGGCAGATATGATAGGCACATCCGGTTTCCATAGCAAGACGCAGATCACGCTTAACCTGCCGCCATTCGCTTTCAGCGCAGATGCCTCGATGGTTATGTGCTGCCGCATACTGTCCGTCATGAATGTAGCCGCCGTGAAGCAAACTATTGTCTTCACAATGGGCAACAATCATCTTTCCGAGTGCCTTCGCACGTTCCATAGCCTCTCGCATCATACTTTCCGTTTGTATGCCGTGTCCGTCATCCGAGAAAGCAATGACTCGGGGAGCCAGTGTCTCCATATCGACAAGCTGCTCTCCCTTCTGTTCCACTGTAATGGCTGCATAGGGTCTGATGTCGATTACAGCATCCCGTTGAATCAGCTCTTCCTGCAACGCAAGATGCTCTACATTGTCGCAGATCGGGTTTAAATTCGGCATCGTACAAACCGCTGTATACCCGCCCCTGGCAGCAGCATGGCTCCCACTGCTGATAGTCTCTTTATAAGAAAAACCCGGCTCGCGAAAATGCACATGCACATCGCAAAAACCAGGTAAAAGCACGTATTCATTTTTATTCAGACAGCCTAAGACTGCGCAGTCGTCCCCGATGAAGAACTGGTCTGCCTTATCGGCGCGGATTCTCTTGACATTGTCAAAAAACGGCATACGCAAGTCCTCCTGTAAAATTGCCCGTATTATATGTTGACATGTCTCCCTTGTCAATCGGCGAAATAGACAAAAAGCGAAAGAGAAGCAAAGAAACTTTAGTTGTTTATTCTTTTCCGAACAGCAGGTGATAACTATCTATTATTTCAAAAATCAGGCGGTTTTCTGACAACTTATTCTGCGAACCATGATTGTACCATGTGAATCTCCCTGATATAACCGGCGTCATCATTCGGCGTCTCCAAAATGAACGGCAGGCCGGACAGAAGCGGATGCTTTGCAATCCTTTTTAATGTTTCCTCTCCGAGATATCCCTGACCGATCTTTTCATGCCGATCCTTATGCGACCCGCACGCATTTTTACTGTCATTAAAGTGTACGGCACGGAGGCGATCAAGCCCGATTACTTCATCAAAATATTTTAAAACACTGTCAAAATCCCGAGCCAGATCATATCCTGCGTCCCAGGTATGGCAGGTATCAAAACAGACGCCGATCCTGTCCTTGACCTCAATACGCCGGATAATTTCCTCCAGTTCCTCGAACCTTCCTCCGATTTCCGATCCTTTCCCGGCCATAGTCTCCAGAAGGATCGTTGTATGCAGATTCGGCTTCAGGACCTGATTGAGCGCATCGGCTATCTCTGCTATCCCGGCCTCGGTTCCCTGCCCGGTGTGTGCACCGGGGTGAAAGTTGTAATAATTCCCCGGGATCTGCTCCATTCTCTCAAGATCCCGGCTCAGCATCTCAAATCCGTTTCTTCTCGTCTCCGGATTGGAGGAGCAAAGATTCATGGTATAGCTTCCGTGGGCAACCAGCGGTCCGAATTTCTCTCGTTTTACGAGTGTATTCAATGCCTCGGCATCTTCCGGTGTGACGTCTTTTGTTTTTCCTCCGCGTGGGTTTCTGGTAAAGAAAGCGAAAGTGTTGCCTCCGAATCCCACCATTGTCTTCCCCATTTGTTCATATCCGTCCGCAACAGACAGATGGCAGCCAATATATATCATCACAGCACCTCAATGATCCTCTCTCCGGTAACAGGCAATACTTCTATGTGTACATCCATTCCGGCTGTCGCCTTCCGTGCACTGTCCAGTGCCAGTTCAGGCCGGTTATTCTCCCGGCTGAGATGGGCCAGAAAGAAATATCTCGTGCCCTTGTCTGCAAACCGGGAAACAGCCTCTGAACAGGCTTCATTGGATAGATGGCCCTGTTCGGAGAGAATTCGTTTTTTCAGATAAAAAGGATATCTGCCATAGCGGAGCATCTCTGTATCGTGATTCGACTCAATGACAATGCAGTCAGAGCCAAACAGCAGTTCCATCGTACTTTCCGGAATCACTCCGAGATCCGTAATAAATCCGAAACGGGTTTTTGTTGTCTCAATCTTAAAACCTGCACTGCCGGGGCAGTCATGTGAGGTTCGGATCGCTGTTACCCACAGCCCGGGCAGGATTTCCGTTTTTTCCGAGTAGGACAGTGCTGTTGCCCGCTCCGGCATAAGCATTGTCTGGGATGTGTGGCTTAAAAAGATCGGTGCCGCAATCCGCTTCATACAGACTTCCATACCTTTGATATGGTCGGAATGGGTATGGGTAATCAGCACGGCATCAATGTCCTTGCAGGAATAATCATTATCTGCAAGCGCCTTCATCAGCATCTTTGCCGTGACACCGAGATCGATCAAGACCCGTATGCCGTCGATATCCGCCAGCACACAGTTTCCGGTTGATCCGCTGGCTATGGGAAGAATTTTGAGCATTGCTTTCTCCTTCGTGTTGAAAAACAAAGCAATTGTATCATGATTCCTCAAATTAATCTACTGTCTCTGCGGTTTTGCAGCATAACAAAACTAAAATAGAGGTTGACGTTGCTGCTTTCGTGCCTTATGCTATGTTCAACAGAACAGCAGAGGAACCGGAAAATGACAAAAGACGAATTGATTCAATATGTCGGTGAACGATATTCAACAGAACCGGAATATCCGTGGGCTGATGAAAACTTTATCTTTCGGCATCAAAGCAATCGGAAATGGTTTGCCGTTGCAATGCACATTTCCTACCGGCGGCTCGGGATTTCCCGTGAAGGATCCGCCGATATCGTAGACGTAAAATGCGGACCTTTGCTGATGGATGTCTACCGCAGACAGCCCGGTATTCTCCCGGGCTACCATATGAACAAAGATAACTGGCTCACAATCCTGTTGGATGGTTCCGCAGAAGATGAATTGATAAAAGAACTGCTGGAACTCAGCTTTGATATGACAAACCAAATCCGGAAAGGCAGGAAAGAATGATCTTTTTTCAACGCTTTTTTCTGGACCGTGAAAAGGATATTGTTGTTGATCTCTATATTGAAGATGACCGTCTTTTTCATGTGATCCGTACTCCCAACCATCACACCGGCAACCTGATCACCAATCTGGCAAAGCTGTGCGGCCTGGAAACAACGGAAGATGAAAATGGCCTGAAAGTTATCCGGAATGAGATTCCCTGCTATTTTGACGGGGATAACCGCCGTATGTATATTCTCAGGCTGGGCAACACAAAAATCGCAAATATCTATCCGGACGGGACCGTCGAGTTGAAAGCATCTGTCCCCGCTATTTCCAAAACCCTGATGAGCCAGACGAAGGATTATCGCCTCGGGATCGAAAAAACCATCGTCAAAACCTATATTCGCAGTGACTGCAAGTTCCATACTGACCTGCATACCCACATGAACGGCAATCTCCCCCCTGACACGCTGATCGCCCTGGGCATACTCCACCAGATCCGTTATCCGTATTATTACATCAAAAAACTGCAGTTGAAGTGCACCCCGGATCAGCTGCGGCGTTTGCAGACAAAACGGGCTGAGGTTGAAAAGGCTCTCGGGGACATCCCTTTGACCGGTCGCCACAGGGAACGCCGGATTGACGATTATACTTTTATCAATTTTGCGGATTTGATACTGGGTAATCTGCAGGATGCCTCCTATAACATCGATCGCATCCGTAACTCTCTTACCATTCCCAAAGACGGCCAGGCTGTTTTTGGGAACCTGGAAAAAGTATATCTGTATCGATACGTTTTCACAAAAGGGATTCCTGCCGATGACCCGTTCAGCGGAATCAACCTTGAAGGGATCCCCGACCGTGAAGTATATACCTATGCCGAAAAAATGCGGCAGGATCGCAGAGATGACCGTTATCGTGCAAATACTCTCTATCAGGATCTTCTCCTTTGGATCGCACGGGAATATGAAAAGCAGGGCATTGAATATGTTGAGATCTCGGATACTTCCCTTCTCAACAAGGCGGAATTCCCCCTGAAGCTCCGTCAGATCCATGAGATTATGCCGACCATTACACGGGAAACCGGCGTCCTCATCCGCTTTCTTGCCGGGATTCGCCGTATTCCGCTTACTATTGTACGTGACAGGATAACCCCGAATGACTATCTGGCAGAAAACCTCCGCTGTCTTCGTGTCATTGCCGGTGATCCCTATATTGCCGGGTGTGACATCATCGGAGAAGAAATCAACGATATCCTGGAACTTCGCAGCGTTATCCGTGAGCTTGTTGCCATCGCCGGGGAAAATCCCGGTTTTGTGCTTCAGATTCACGCCGGTGAAAATGACAGCCTGCGCGATAACGTTGCCAACAGCATCCACTGTGTCGTCGAATCACTCCAGCAAGGACAGCCGATGCCTTCCCTGCGGATCGGCCACGGCCTTTATACCTGTGATCTTCGCAGTGCCAAAGGGAAAAAGCTTTTGGAAGATATGCAGAACTATAACGTCACACTGGAGTTTCAGATCAGTTCCAATGTCCGTCTGAACAATTTAAGCCATCTGGAAAAGCATCCTCTTCAGCAGTATCTGAAAGCCGGTGTGCGCTGCATTCAGGGCACTGACGGCGGTGCACTTTACGGCACGAATTCCATTGATGAGGAACTGAGTCTGGAGAAGTTGCTTGGCTTGACCCATGAAGAACTTTGCCGTATGCGGGATGTAGAAGACAGCATTCTCTTCGCGAGCCGCAGTGTTTTTGAAGAAAAAGCAGCCGCCTTCCGGACTGTTTGTCCCGGAGGCGACACGGAATTATTCTATCGCAGAAAGCTCGAATGCGCCGGGCAGCTTGACCGAAATCTCTGGCAGGATTCCGGAAAGACCGATGCAGAGGAAGTGCTGAAGCAGCAGCTCAGGCCGCTTCCCGATGGATGCTTCCCGATCGTGATAGCAGGCGGCAGCTTCAACAACAGCCAGCACCGCACAACGGTTAAGGCAGAGGATCGGGCTTTTCTGGACTCTTTTCTGGAACTTGCCGATCCTGTGAAGGTAGTTTTCGTCGTGGGCCACACACTGACAGGGCAGGAAGGGTATCTGGTCCGTCAGGCTGCAGGCCGTTTCCGGACTTTTGCCATCGTACCGAATCGGATCACACATGCGGAAGAAAAACGGCTGTCAGAATCGGGCATCGGCATTCTTGTGTCGATTGAGAGTTCCGGAATGGGTCTGTATAAAAGCTTTGCCTATGAGATATTCAAACGAATGCCTTCTGCCCTGTTTGCCTTTGACGGGAATTCCGCAGCACTCAACCTGATTCAGGAGGCCCGAAACGGGCGGGAGAAATGCAAGATTTTTATTAATCCCCGCTCCCGCGGTCTCTCCGCCAAAGCAAAAATGCTGGAAGGCTATGTCCGTCCTTTACAGGATGCTGAAACCATCCTGCGGGAGCTGAATTTATAAAAAGAATACGCAAATTGCAAAACGCCGCAGAGTGTCATCTCTGCGGCGTTTTGCATCCCGGTTTTTCAGTTCTGTGCTTTTGTCTCGAGAAGGTATTTTTCTGCCTCTGCACTCCACAGGCCATGGTTGGCTTTGCAAAGCTCATCCAGTTTGGCAAAGAAAGGATCATCCTTTCCGAGCTTTTCAAAGTCTGCAATTGCGGTGAGCGGAAGCCGGATTCCGGTATAGATCAGTTTCTTGCTGCCCGGGATCTCCGGCAGATGCTTTGTTGCTTCGGGAACAGCATCAAGCCCGCCGATATGCGACACCAGAATGGACGGGTTGATTTTCCCCTCGTTCATCATGGCAACAGCTTCCTTCATGTCCTCCGTGTTGCCGCCTGACGTACCGACAATATGCGTGGCTGCATAGTGGACATTGTAAAAGTTAAACTGTGCTTTGAAGTTCTTATCGCTTGGGCCGGAGAAGAAGTTCAGGCATCCGTCGTTGGCAAGGAGCTCATCTCCGAGCTCTACCATGGAGGCCACCGGTGTAAACACCAGCACATCATCATAACCCGTCCCGCCCGTGAGAGCCAGAAGTTCCGCCTTTGCATCCTCACAGGCAACGGTGTTGAAATAATGCAGGGAAATTCCGTTCGCTGCGGCGTCCTCAACCGTCAGAAGCTGGGCAAGCCTGTCAAGCTGCTCCTGACGCCTTCCCGTAACCACAAGCATGGACGGACGGCGGTCACAGTGAAGAATATAGTCTATCGCTGCCTGCCCCATCGGCCCGTTTCCGGCGAGCATGATCATCTTTCCGCCTTCCCGGATACCCATATGGTGTACATAGCTGCCATACTTAGTGTGGTACATTGCATGGAAGGTTCCGATCACACAGCTGTAAGGTTCCGTCATAGATCCGGCAAAAAAGCTATCACCGTCATACGGAATCAGGCAATTCATTTCCATTACTTCATTGGGGATGACAATGTATGTCGCATCTCCCCCGATATAACGGTAGGAATAACCCGGTGCATCCAGGCTCCCCTTGTAGTTCAGGGCCGGCTGAATGATAAACCGATCTCCCGTTTTAAATTCATCTGCCCATTTGGATCCGACCTTTACAATTTCCCCGCAGAACTCATGGCCGACCATAACAGGGTTCTCTGCTACATCTGCCGGCACGCGCTTATGGGCGCTTCCCTGCTTCGCCGCTTTATAGGTGGATGCGCAGAGGCTGTCGGAAATGACTTTCGCGAGGATTTCATCTTCCTTCATCTCCGGGAGGTCAAACTCCTCCAGCCGGAGATCCATCTCCCCGTATAAACGGACTGCTCTTGTTTTCATACCTTAGCCCTCTCTTTCTCTCTCTACAAGTTCCCACGCCGCATCGACAAGATGGGCAAATTTGGGGTCTGCAAGCTGTTTGCAAATAAAGCTCTGTGAAGGGGAATTGATGTCTTCTCCCGAGATCTGCCTGAGCTGATACTTGTCACAAAGTGCCATCAGGCGGTCAAGCTGCTCCGGCGTATTGCGTGAAGGCATATAAGTCACAGCCGGGATGCCGACTTTCGGCAGGAAAGCAATCAGTTCATCCAGATAGTCATCTTCAAATTTTGCCGCTTTCTTGTCCCCGGTCGGTGAATTCGTCACATCCCCGAGGTACGGATAGCAGAGTATCGCATCGACATCTCTTGCAAAACCGATCGCATCCGAAAGCTTCATCAGTTCATCTGTCGGTTCGATATATACGTCGTGAATCAGCCCTGCCTTGTACTGGCCCAGCAGCTTATACTGTTCTTCTTCCGTCCCGTCAGGAATCACTTTTTTTGCAAGTGCAAACAACAGATGCCTCTCCGTTACGCTGCCTCCGTTCCGATATTCCGAGAGCGGAAGTACGTCATTTTCAAAATCCAGTGCTATTCCCGTCTTCTCTTTGATATTCGCCAGCATCAAGATATTCCTGGCATTTCTGCGCTCCCGATACGGTTTCAGAAAGTCTGCTGTCTGTTCAAAGTATCTCTCCCGGATGCTGTGAAATGTCATATAGGCTACTCCGCACTGATCCGGATTATTGATGCGCCGCTGGGCAAAAGGAGTATCTTTCCAGCTGATCCGCATTTCCACTCCGCACGTGGAACCGACACCGGCAAGTGCTGCCGCTTTTCGGAATTCGGAAGCGCCGCCGATGCTGTCATGATCCATAATCCCCGCAGTGGACAATCCCGCCCTCCTTGCAGCCCAGACAGCTGCTGTCGGAGAATAGGGAGAAAAGGAAAACGTTGTATGGATATGGTTGTTGGAGTATTGCGGAAGTCCGGTCGGTTTTTCTTTCTCCTCTGCAAGAAGGATCTTCAGGTTTTCAAGCCTCTGTTCCGCTGTTTCCGCATTCAGAAAAGTAATTTCTCTGTCCATGGCAGTCTTAGTTCAGCATGGTCTGCCCGCCGGTTACCGGGATAGCCTGGCCGGTTTCAAATGTCTGCTCCACACAGTAGAAAATAGCCTTGGCCACATCTTCCGGTGTGCACCCGCGGCGAATGGGGGACTTGGAGAGATAGTATTCTTTCACATCCTCCACTGTCTTTGCGCCGGGAACTTTTCCTGCATTCAGATACTGGACGAAAAGTCCTTTTTCCGGATCCGACCACAGCGGGCCGTCATAATAGTTGCCGGGGCAGATGGAATTCACCTTGATCTGCCAGGGGACAAGCTCCAGCGCAAAACTCTGGGTGAGTCCGATTCCTCCGAATTTCCCTCCGGCATAGGCAAAATTCGCTTTGGAGCCCACCAGCCCGGATTTGGAGTTGATCTGTACAATGTCATACCAGCGTGTCGGATCAGCCTCATACTCGGCCTTCATAATTTCGCTGACGTACTTTGCACACAGAAAATACCCGTTATAATTGATTTTCGTGACCTGCTCAAAATTCTCCGGAGTCATATCATGCAGGCTTCCTGCTTTCAGCACCCCGGCATTGGACACAAACAGATCGATCCCTCCGAAGTGTTCCACAGCCTTAATCATCAGGTTCTCTACGGAAGCGGGGTCGGACACATCGCACTGCGCAAAAAAGCTGTGCTCTCCGAGTTCCTGCACTGCAGCAAGCCCCTGTTTTTCACCCCGGTTGGCGATTACAACCTGCGCCCCTTCACGAATCAGTGCCTTTGCAATTCCGAATCCGAATCCCTGAGCGCCGCCTGTCACAACCGCAATCTTGCCGGACAGTCTTCCCGGGTAGGATGGTCTTTCACTAATATGCGATGCCGCATATACTTTTGCTTCTTCAAAAGTCATGGCTCGTTCCTTCTTTCTGTATTATTTCAGGCTTTTTTCTTTCGATACGACTCTGCTTCCCAGTTCAGGATAAAATCAACCAGTTCCTTTTTCAAGGGGAGGGATCCGCCGAAAGCTTTTGCGTACCAGTTGATTTTCTGCGCGTCCCGATACAGAAGACGTGCATTGTCCGTGTCCGGAAGCGTAGGCCCGACTCCGCAATATACAATATGATCAGGCGTGAATGGTTTGGAAAGATCCACATCCTCCAATTCTTCCGGAAGCTCTCCCGGAAGCTGTGCCTTTAACACGTCCATCATCCCCTGCAGCAGCTTTTCCAGCTCTTCCGGTGTTTCGGCTGCATAGAATACGCCGTGGTTCTGCAGTAGCACCGTGTCGGTGTCCGGGCCGATCTGGTCCGAAAGCAGCTTTGCCAGGGTGTATCCCGGTTTGCAGGCATTCACCCAGATTGCACTTGGGAAAAGTTCCCTTGCGGTTTTTTCTCCCGCAATCCCGCAGGTCAGCCCGTTAACAAGTGCGGGATGGAGATGGAGCACATAGCGCTGCGGGAAAAGTGCATGCAGCAGTGCTTCCACGCTGGGGCGCTTCTGCTCTTCTCCGGGCAGTTTTGCTGCGCTGACATCTGCGAGGAACATCGCTTCCCGCTCCCGATCGGAGGCGGGATATTCTTTTTTCAGAACCGCAAGCAGTTTCTCAAGATCCATCGCTACAAAATTCTCTGCCTGAATGGTGCTGAGGCTGCAGCCGGATCCTTTCACATAGAGCACACCGTTTTCCTTCATGGAGGTGTTGCCGCCGCCTGCCAGAACCAGTTCCGGATCCGATCCGTATTTTCTGGAAAACTCAACCAATTCTTTCATCTTTTTTCTCCGTTCCGTCAGTACATCTGATCTTCGATTGCTTTCTCAATGATCAGGTTATCTGCCTTCCCCGTCCGGAAAGACAGATAGGAATACAGTGTGTCTATAATGGTCAGCTCCGCAATCCGCGAAGAAATCGCCACAATCCGGTACCTCGTTTCATTGGCCGCAGTATACAGCGAAAGATCTGCAAGCTCCGTGAGCGGTGATTTTCCCATCGAGCTCAGGCTGATGACAGTTGCTCCGTTGTTTTTCGCAAGCCGGGTATTGTCCACCACAACCTTAGAGGATCCCGAATGGCTGATGGCGAATACGGCATCTCCCTCTCCGGCGAACGCTGCCGTGATGGTCTGCAGGTTGACGTCTGACAGCGCATGCGCATCCAGGCCCAGCCGGAGGAATTTATGCTGCACGTCTGCCGCAACTGCTGCGCTTCCCCCCACTCCGAAGATAAAGATTCTCTTTGCTTTCAGAAGCGTCTCAGCGGCTTTTTCCATCGTTGCCGTATCAATGCTCGTTCTGGTGAGGGATATTGCATCCGACGCCGCTCCGAATACCTTCTGCACGGCGGTCGCCATGCTGTCCTCTGCCGTGACCTCTTCCCCTGAGAGGGAAACCGAAGCGCTGATGCTTTGGATCAGCGCAATCTTCAGGGCCTGGTAACCGGAAAACCCCAGATTTCTGCAGGCCCTGACAACTGTCGGCTCAGAGACTCCGCAACAATCCGCCAGAGCACTGACGGACAGATTGATGACTTCTTCCGGGCAGTCTGCAATATACTCAGCAACCAGTGCTTCCGATTTGCTGAGCTCCGGGATCATGCTGCGGATTTTGAAGCCGAGTGCGGAATCCTCTCTCTGCATCATACGCCCTTCTTCTCGCGTCTGATCTGTTCAACGGGAGTGAAGTTGTGGGCTGGTTTGGTGATGCCGAGAGGCATAATTTTCTGATCGATTGCGTCAAGGATCCACTGTGCCTGCGGGAAGAATTCCTTCTCCAGTTCCGCACATGGGGTAATCCAGTTCTGTGCACCGATCAGCACGGGAGGCGCGTCAAGGTAGTTGAAGCAGAGCTCCGTGATATTCCGGGCAACATCGTTCAGATGGCTGCCTCTTGCACAGGCATCTGACGCAAGTACGATCTTCCCCGTCTTCTTGACAGAAGCCACAACCTTTTCATAGTTGAAAGGCACCAGACTGCGTGCATCGATGATCTCGGCTGAAATGCCGTATTTCTCTTCCAGCTCTTTTGCTGCTTTCATAGCGGAATAGAGCGTTGCGCCGACGGTCAGAATCGTAATGTCCGATCCGGCACGCTTGATGTCCGGTTCGCCGATTTCAATTTCATAACTCTCTGCGGGTACCGTGCGGAACTCATCGCCCTTCCCGTAAAGCCTCTGGCTCTCAAAGAAGAGTACCGGGTCTGTTCCGTTGAGCGCGGCTGTCATCAGGCCTTTTGCGTCATACGGTGTAGCCGGGAATACAACCTTCAGCCCGGGAACATGTGCAGCAAGGCTCGTCCAGTCCTGTGAATGCTGGGCGCCGTAAAGGGCACCGACAGAGATTCTCAGAACAACAGGCATTTTGATCTGGCCGGCAGTCATGCTCTGCCACTTTGCAAGCTGGTTGAAGATCTCATCACCTGCTCTGCCCATAAAGTCAGCGTACATCAGCTCAATTACGCACCGACCGCCGAGCATGGCATATCCCACGCCGGAAGAAACGATCGTTGCCTCGGAAATCGGGCTGTTGAACAGACGGTGGAATGGGATGGATTCATACATGCCCGTGTAAACACCGAAAGCACCGCCCCATTCCCGTACGTCCTCACCGTAGGAGACGAGAGTCGGATCCTCATAGAATTTATCAAAAATCGGCTCGAAAATAGCATCTCTGTAGCTGTAAACCGTGCTGGCAGGAACCGGTGTTCCGTCTTCTTTAAAAGCGTAATGTGCTTTCTTCTGAATCTTCTTCCAGCGGGAGTTCTCTTCCTTCGGCCCGAAGACATCCGGCTCTCTGTCTGCCATTTTTGCAATCTTTTCATTGGAGAACATGTATTTCTCAATGGCATCCGGCTCTTTCTCAAAGTCCATCCGAGGGGAAATCTTCTCATCCACCGCGAGCAGGAAGGCATCCGCAATATTGCCCGTTACTTCGGCTTCCAAAGCTGCAAAATCGTCTTCCGAGGCAATTCCGGCTTCCAGAAGCTCTGCCTTAAAGGTCTGGATGCTGTCCAGCTTCTGCCAGGCTTCAATTTCTTCTCTGGAACGATATGCGTTCTGATCAGAAGGCGAATGCCCGCTGTAACGGTATGTCACCACGTCGAGAAGCACCGGGCCTTCTCCGCTCTTTACAAGCGGCAGCTTCCTGTCATAAGCGTCCACTACTGCGAGAGGATTCATTCCGTTGATACGTTCTGCATGCATCTGGTTTACCGCAACTCCCGCTCCGAGACGTGCGACATTGTGGTATGCCATCGTTTCCCCGTTGGTACGACCGCCCATGGCGTATCCGTTATCCATAATGTTGAACAGGATCGGCAGGTTTCCTTTGAAGCCTTCTTCCCACAGTGTGGTGTACTGATCCATTGCAGAGAAGTTCATCGATTCATAGACCGGTCCGCAGCCGATGGAGCCGTCCCCGATGTTGCACACTACAATGCCGTCTTCTTTGTTGACTTTCTTGTAAAGAGCACCACCGGCGGAGATCGGTCCGGACCCGCCGACGATCGCGTTGTTGGGGTAGATCCCGAACGGGACAAAGAAAAGATGCATGGAGTTGCCGAGACCCTTGGACAGGCCGGTTTCTCTGCCGAAGAGCTCTGCAATCAGCCCGTACAGGAAGAAACGAACGGCAAGTTTTCTGGTGTCCGTTTCGTTGCAGTGCTCTTTTACCACATTGAGAATTTTCCCGTCAAAAACGCCTTCAATTCTTTTTTTCAGTTCCTCTTCGGGCAGCTTCTCGATGGAGGAAAGCCCCTTTGCCAGCACTTCACCGTGACTGCGGTGGCTGCCGAAAATAAAGTCTTCGGGGCGGAGGCTGAATGCCTCGCCGACTGCCGCCGCTTCTTCTCCGATATAAAGGTGAGCCGGGCCCGTGTACATGTATTCCACACCGTTGAAGTTCTTCTTGGTGCGCACGGAGAGCAGCATGTTTTCAAACTCACGGATATAACGCATATCACGCCAGATTGTGAGCAGATCTTCTTTGGTGAATCTTCCGCTTTCAAACTGCTCTTTTACTGTCTTCTTATAAGCAAAAACCGGGATATCTTCAAAATGGATATCTTTTTCGCTGAAAATCTGTTGAGGATCGTAAAATTGTTCCTTAGACATTTCTTTTCTCTCCTTATAGTTTTGCTGCAAAAATTGCTTCGCGAATAGCTTCCGCACAGGTTGGATGCGGGAAGACGTAGCTCTTCATTCTCTCCACCGGCAGCTCATTGTCAATCATCATCCCGCAGATGGTAATCAGCTCCGAAGCCGGGCCGCCGACGATCGTTGCTCCGATCATCGTCTTTTTCTTTTTATCGAACACAGCCTTGATAATGCCCTGGCCGTTCTCATTTTCCGCAAGATAAAGCCCGGAATAATTCATGCTGAGCTTTACCCCTGCCGCGTCGATTCCGTTGGCCTTTGCCTCCTCCAGGCTCTGCCCTACAAATGCCGCTTCCGGTTCTGTGTGGACAAGGCTCGGTACGCAGGCCCAGCGCATCGGATCGTCTTTCCCGAGGATGTGGTTCACCGCAACCTCTGCCTGGCGATAGGCAACATGTGCAAGCATGCCCGTTCCGTTGCAATCCCCCACAGCATACACACCGGGGATTCCTGTCATGCAGTGCTCATCCACGGTAATTGCGTGGTTCACCGTAGGCACGTGAAGTGTCTCCAGCCCGTAGCCTTCCAGGTTGGCTGCTCTGCCGATACACAGCAGGGCCTTTTCACAGGCAATTTCTTCTCTCTTTCCGTCCGCTTCTACGGTGACCTTCCCGTCGGTAAACGAAACAGCCCTTGTGTTCAGCCGGAAGTTCATTCCCATCTTCTCACAGGCTTTCTGGATCACTGCCGTAGCGTCTGCATCAAGATTTCCGGCAACTTTTCCCATTGCTTCGACAATCTCAATTTTTGCGCCGGCCATGGCAAAGTATGTTGCCATTTCCAGGCCGATCACGCCGCCGCCGATCACACAAAGGCTTTCAGGGACCTCCGGGATTTCCAGAAGCTCTGTGCTGGTGAGCACGAACCCACTCTTCAGGCAATCTGCAAGTCCCTCGATTCCGGGGACAATCGGATGGGAGCCCACCGCCAGGATCAGGTTCTTCCCGTGATGTACTTCGCCGGCAGCTTCTACGGCAAATCCCGCCTCATTTCTGCCTTTGATCATGGCCGGTGCCTCCACGGTCTTGACTTTTGCCGCCTTGAGGCCGGCTTTTACGCCTGCCACAAGATTTGCCGTGACAGCTCTTTTTCTCTCAACAACTGCCTTGTGATCCAGTGCTGCCCCTTCAACCGTAACACAGTAGGGTTTCCCGCTCACTGCGGCATCATAAAGCTTTGCACTGCGCAGCAGCGTCTTGGTCGGGATACATCCCTCGTTGAGGCAGGTGCCGCCGATATGCTGCTTTTCGATCAACAGTGTTTTCAGGCCTGCCTGTCCGGCACGTTCCGCTGCAAGATATCCTCCCGGTCCCGCTCCGATAACAATTACATCAAATTCTGCCATTGTTCCGTACTCCTTTTCTTATTCCGCAAGCAGCAGAGAGAAGTTCTCGAGCCGCTGGCAAAAATCATGCAGAAAGGCCGCCGCCGGAGCTCCGTCCACTGCCCGGTGGTCAAATGTGAGCGAAATGCCCATCGCGCGGTACATCTCAATCTCACCGTCTTTCCCCGGCCTTACTCTGTATTCGGGGCTGCAGACACCGATAATCGCTGTCTGCGGCGGGTTGATCACGGGTGTAAAGCTGGAGATGTCATTGTTCCCGAGATTCGTCACGGTAATGGTGCCGCCCGTAAGCTGCTCCGGTTTGATGGTGTTTTCTCTGCAGGCGGCTGAGAGCGCTTTTGCCTCTCTGGAAATCATGTTCAGGCTCTTCAGGTCCGCGTTGAACAGCGTCGGCACCATGAGCCCGCGCTCCGTGTTGGTTGCCACTCCCAGATGAACTCTGTGGAAGATCTTGGTCTCTTTGTCAGAGAAATGTGCGTTGAACAGCGGATGGTCAAGGACCGTACGAGAAACCGCAAACAGGATCATATCATTGATGGAGATATTCGGGTATCCCAGCTTCTCACCCATCGCCTTCACCTTGGCGCGGAAGGCAAACAGCTCAGTCGCATCAAAGTATGCCGTCATCGAGAGCTGTGCCATACCGGCAAGGGAGTCATGCATATTCTGTGCAATGACCTTGCGGATACCGCTGTTCTTGACGATTTCAAACTCTTCTTCCGTAGCTGCTTCAGTTGCTTCCTTGGCTGTAACCTTCGCCTTGCCGCGGTTGGCTGCAAGTGCTGCAATATCCCGCTCAATCACTCTTCCTTCGGCTCCGGTCGGTGTTGCATCGTGCCAGTCAACGCCGGCGCGTTCCGCTGCTGCCTTGGCTCTGGGAGAAGCAAATCCGCCTTCCCCGGCTTCACTCTTCACTGCCGCAGGTCCTGCAGCGGGTGCCGGGCCGGAAGCAGCGGGCTTTTCCTCCGTTGCAGGGGCAGTCGGAGCAGCTGCGGATCCTGCAGGCCGCTCAAATGCTTCCCCGGGTTCTCCAATCACGCATACCGGTGCCTTGATCGGCACATCGTCACCTTCTGCAGCAAAAATACCGAGAACGGTTCCGGCTGCTTCTGATTCAACATCGAAGGTCGCTTTCCCGGTCTCAATGGCAAAAAGAGGCGTTCCGACAGAAACGGTATCCCCCTCTTTTACATACCATTCTGCAATAACGGAAGATTCCTCTGTCAAACCCTGCTGGGGCATCGTAATAATAGTGCTCATAGTGATCTCCTTACAAACATTTTTCTGGATGGAAACAGTGTACCACTTCTGTAATGAAATTACAAGATTTTTTCTTTTAAAAAGTAGTGAAATTACAAATAATCAGGGGAATGATTTCCTGATTCGTTTCAGAAAACTCATTCCCCTGATAATAGATTCAACAGTTCTTCCGTTGTAAGCCCGGAAAAATACTGTTCAACCGCAATTCCTTCCAGTGCTTGCGCAAATCCTTCTGCATCCGGCTTTTTCCCGATAAAATACTTCGCCAGCTCTTCCGGATCCTTTGTGCTGAAAAAATCTCCGTAAAATGCAATCCCGGTAATCAGACCCCGGTCTGTCGTGATGAATGCTTCTATCGTCCCGCAGCCATCCACCCTGCCGCTTTTCAGAATTGTGCATTCCGGTGATTTTCCGTAATTCCACTCCCACGTGTCGTATCGTTCTTTCTGGATACGCTCAATTTCGTGGACATCTTTTTCAGAAAAATCATAATTCTCGCTTTCCGTTTCTCTTCGGATATATTCCAGCAGCATCTCACGAAAAACAAAAAGCGGAACATCCTCTTTCATATACCGGCGGATATTGGTCACCCTGCTTCTGACAGATTCAATCCCCTTCGCCCTTATCTTCTCAGGATCAACCTGCAGTGCCTTGCTCACTGCCGAAAGATCGGAATTATAAAGAAGCGTCCCATGGTGCATCACCCTTCCATGCCGGAGATACTGTGCATTGCCGGAAAATTTCTTCCCGTCGATCGTCATGTCGTTTCTTCCGTTGATCTCCGCCGTCACACCGAATTCCGCAAGTGCTTTTACAATCGGCTCACAGAATACCCGCATATTCAGCGTTTCAAGCTCTCCTGCGTCTATAATATAAGTATAGTTCAGGTTTCCCAGATCATGGTAGACCGCACCTCCACCGGAAAGCCGCCTTACAACCTTGATCTTGTGGGCTTCCACGTATGGCTGGTTGATCTCTGCAAGCGTGTTCTGGTATTTCCCGATGATAACGGCATTTTCGTTCTGCCAGAGCATGAAGTAGCTTCTGTCCTTTGGCAGGCAGTCAAAAACATACTGCTCCGCCGCCAGATTAAACGCCGGATCGGTTGTCATCAGATTAATAATCGTCAGCATGATAACCCTCCTTCCATAAGAAGCTTATACTATATCCCAAACGAATTCAAGTATAATTCGAAAAATTGTGTTCTTTTGGAGACATACAATGCAAATGCTCATTAGTTCATGACCACTGGAAAAAAACTCAAAAACCATATGGATTCTGAAATTTCTGGAGCAATAAACTGTCCCTGGAAGGTAGACTTCCCGAAACAGGTCTGTTATAATGTCTGTTATAAAAAAGAGAAAAAACATGAAACAGAAATATTGTGAGGCTCCTGTCTCATGCTTTTCAGTGTTCTGAACTTTCCGACTTCTGAAACACGAAACCACATTATTACAGATAACCACTGATAAGCTCCTTACTTTCTGCCAGGAGGAGATTGAAGGAATGAATACAAGTTCAAGAGAAAAAAACAGAACAAATCTGCTTGTCTCTGTTATCATCATCTTTTGTCTGATGGTTCTGATGGTGTTGTACACTTCGAAAACGATTCAGGACGTGGCGATAGCCAATATTCATGAAGTTGGGGAAGACAGGATTTCCAGCGTAGCGGCACAGCTGGAAAACTATCTGGAAATGACAAAAAGCACTCTGTGGGTCACAGCGGATTCCGTAGATCACATGGTTCGCAACGGAGCTTCTGCACAGGATATCCTGCAATACATCACAGCGGAATCGGAGCATCAGGAACAGCATTTTGATGAGAACTATACGGGAATTTACGGATATGTGATGGGTGAATACATGGACGGTGCGGGCTGGGTGCCGCTGGAAGGGTATGATCCCTTGGAGCGGGACTGGTATAAGGCGGGTATCGAGGCAAACGGTGACGCTGTTATTGTCTCTCCTTATTTGGACGCACAGACAAACGGCATTATCATCTCGATCTGCAGGATGCTCTCCAATGGAACCGACGTGCTCTCCCTGGATGTTATGATGAATCATATTCAGGATACTGTATCCGATCTGCAGATTAAGGAAAAAGGCTATGGATATATTGTCAATCGTGACGGCATGATAATCGCCCATCAGGATGAAACTCAGAAAGGCAAATATATCAACGAAACAGAGGAACAGCGTTCTTTTATAGCAAAAGTGTTGGAGGTAGAGAACGGCGATTTTGAGATGGTAACGGACGGGACAAAGAGTACAGTTTTCGTTCATCAGATCATGGATCAATGGTACATCATCATTATCGTCAGCAATCGTGAGCTTTATTCTGAAGTCTGGCAGCAAATGACAGTCAATGTTTTGATCTGCATCGTCATCTTTGCTCTTATTGCATTCATTTATTTTCTTGGACGCCGAAATGAGCAAAACTATTCCCGCCGTATCGAGGAAATGAGGGTCGAGGAGCAAAAGAAGGCCTTTGAGGCAAAGACACTGAAGTTGGAGAAAGAGGCGGCGGATCAGGCAAATCGGGCAAAGAGTGATTTTCTGGCCGATATGTCACATGAGATCCGCACGCCCATAAACGCCGTGCTGGGCATGAACGAGATGGTCTTGCGGGAGAGTCTTCAAGCGCAGAGTATGGAAAAACCCAGTCTGGATTCTTTCCAAGGCTCGTTCGGTAATATCGTTACCTATGCGCAGAACATAGAAAGCGCGGGAAGCAATCTGTTGGCTATCATCAACGATATCCTGGATTTTTCCAAGATCGAAGCGGGAAGAATGGATATCGTCGAAGGGAATTACTATCTCAGTTCCATCCTCAATGACCTGAGCAATATGATCTTTTTCAAGGCAAACGAAAAAGGGCTGGATTTTATCATTGATGTGGATGAGACGCTCCCCGACGGGCTCTGTGGAGATGAGGTCCGTGTACGTCAGGTCATCACCAACATTCTCAATAATGCCGTGAAATATACTGAACATGGCTTCGTCAAGCTGACAATGCGTGGGGATATTCAAGGCACGAAAGAGCCCGGGCAATCCATTTGTTTGAAGATCGATGTTCAGGATACCGGCATCGGTGTTCGCAAAGAAGACCTGGATAAGATGTTTGACAAGTTTCAAAGGCTGGATCTCAAGCAAAACAGCACTGTGGAGGGTACCGGGCTGGGGCTTGCCATCACGCGCAGCCTGTTGGATATGATGGGCGGCAGCATTGAGGTGCAGAGCGAATACGGCAAGGGCTCTGTCTTTACAATTATGATTCCGCAGAAGATCGTCTCAGTTGAACCGATCGGTGATTTCCAGACTCGTTTTCTGGCAAATATGAAAGAAACAAAAGCCTACAGAGAGACATTCCGGGCCCCGGATGCACATATCCTGATCGTGGATGATACGAGGATGAACCTGACAGTTGCCGTAGGCTTGCTGAAGAACACGGAAATACAGATCGACACAGCTACCGGCGGAGATGAAGCCATTGAACTTGCGCAAACGAATGCCTATGATCTGATTCTTATGGATCAGCGGATGCCGAAGATGGACGGCACGGAAGCTTTGCACCTGATCCGGACTCAGTCAGATGGTGCGAATCGGAAAACACCGGTTATCTGCCTGACTGCTGATGCGGTAATCGGTGCAAAGGAACGTTATATAGCAGAAGGCTTTACAGATTATCTGACAAAACCAATTGACAGCCATGCCCTGGAACAGATGCTGATGAAATATCTCCCTCGTGAGAAGGTATGCCTGGTTCAGAAGGAATCCGAAGAGGATGCTGCTGAAATCCATACAGGGAATACGGAAGATCTTTACGCTCCGCTGCGCAAAGCGGGTATTGATCCTGATGTTGGCCTTAGCTACTGCATAAATGACGTCACTCTCTACCGCTCTCTCTTGCAGGAATACGCACAGAGTGAGAAAGAGAGGGCACAAGATATTGTACGCTATTATGATGCACGGGACTGGAAGAACTACTCGGTTCTGGTTCATGCACTTAAGAGTACCTCCAGGATGATTGGAGCCTCGGCACTTTCGGAGATTGCTGCAAGGCTGGAAGCTGCAGCCGTAGAAGGCAGAGAGCATGATATTGAAAGTGAGCATGCAACCATGCTTGACCAATATCATGCAGCGTCACAGTCAATCCTGCAAGTATTCGAAAATAAGGAAACTAATGACTCGGCTGATTCATCCCACAGCGAAGATAATGAAATTCTGGAATTTCTTCCGGATGACAGCATCTGATCATCAACATGAGCACCTTTGCTCAGAGTGAAAACTGAATTTTGGGAATGAAAGAGGGACGCGTTGCCGCGTCCCTCCTTGCTGTAATGAGATTGTCCGTTGATTACAGGATGCCGATCCAGCCGTCAACCGTCTCATCAGTGAATGCGTTGAGCTTGTTGAGGAAGAGGATCAGACCGCCGTCATCGGAAGCGGTGACTTCGAGGCCTTCGAAGCCCGGTACTTCAATGGTGGCACCTTCAACAGCTTCAAACTCGCCGTTGACCATTGCAACACCAACATAGGCGGAAACATAGCCGAGCTCGATCGGGTTCCAGAGGAACGTTGCATCAGCAATGCCTTCGTGGATGTACTCTGCCATATCCGTTGCGAGCGTAAGGCCGGTAACCTTGACCTGACCTGCAAGGCCTTCATCCTTGATGCACTTGGAAACTGCCGGGCCGCCGACGGTCGTTGGAACGATCAGGCCCTTAAGATCCGGGTTTGCATCAAGCAGTGCCTTTGTCACGTCGTAGGACTTGGTGTAGTCGTCATCGCCGTAGACAGGATCAAGAAGCGTCATGTTGGCATACTTCTCATTGGCAGCAAACTCTTCCTGGATAAAGGAGATCCAGAGATTCTGGTTCGGAGCAGTTGCGCCGGCGGATACAATACCGATCTTGCCTTCGAAACCGCAGGATTCAGCAAGGCTCTCAAGCTGAGTGATGCCGATTACCTTTGCGGAAGCCGGCTCGATGTCGAGGTCACGGCCATCAGGATCAACCTTTGCGTCCCAGGAGAGAACAACAATGCCCTTCTCCTTGGCTTCTTTGCAGACATCTACGAGGCCTGCAGCATCGTTTGCGGAGATTGCCAGTACATCAACGCCCTGGTCCATGTAGTTGCGGATGATACGCTCCTGGCCATCGTTGGAGCTGTCTTCCGGGCCGTCATGCATGAACTCGAAGCCGAGCTCATCTGCAGCCTTCTGGAAGCCTTCAACACCGGCCTGGAAGTAAGCGTTGCCGCTCTGCTTGTACACGACGCCGATTGTGATGCCTTCGCCGGGCTTTGCTTCATCAGCAAAAGCGAAAGCGCTGATCGCCATAACCATGGCAAGTGCGAGGATAATTGCGAGGAATTTCTTCATTTGGATTTACCTCCTAAAAAATTATTTTAAACAGATATAATCTGCCTAAAATTCAATTGTTATTCAGTCGCCTTAATAGATACGTGCTGTTTCTTCACCCGAATCCTGTTGGAAATATCTTCCATCACATTAGGCAGCAGCGACGCAATGATCAGCACAAGGCCGACTGCAAGGTTCACCGTGCTGTCTGCAAAGCCGTACAGCGTGCCGAGGCCTTTCTTCATGACGCCGAAGATAATCACCGAAAGGATAACGCCGATAATGTTGCCCTTGCCGCCGGCTGTTGAAAAGCCTCCAAGGACTACGACTGCGATAGCGTACATCTCATATCCGGTCATAGCGTCTGCACGCACGGTTGCTGATGCGCTTCCTACATAGAACAGAGCTGAAACAGCCGCCATCATTCCGCAGATGACAAACATCAGAAGTTCAAACCGGTCAACCCGGATGCCGCTGTACAGAGCAGCCGTCCTGTTTTCACCGATTGCAAAGAGCTTGCGTCCACCCGTAGTCAGATGGAGGAAGACGAAGAACACCAGCGCAAACCCGAGAAACCAAAAGATAATCGTTGGAACCTTGTATCCGCCGATTGTTACGGCACCGTTATACAGAGTTTTCAGCTGCCCCCAGGTTGCATCCCCATCAAACTTCAGGGTTTCTCCGCCGAGAAACAGATAGCAGAAGCCGCGGAAAAACAGCTGCGTGCCGAGTGTAATAATCATGGGGAACAATTCCCGGAATCGCGTCACCAGGAGTCCGTTCATCAAACCGCAGGCGCATCCGGTGAGCAGGCATGCGGCAACAGCAATTGCGAATGCCGTTCCGTTTGCCGTTCCTCCGTTGATCAATGCGCGGTAGCTGATGCCCATGACAGAAGCAGACAGCGTTGCAGACGCACCGACGGAGATATCGATATCTCCCATGCCAAGGATCAGAGCCATGCCCAGAGCCATAAAGCTGTAGAGCATATAGACGCCCATGCCGTTGAGCATTTTGGAGAAGTTGAAAACGTCCTTCGCCTTGCGCCCTTTTGCAATCAGCGCAGCATCCAGTCCGTTATCTCTTGCTTCAAACACAACCCATAATACAATAAGGAGCACAACAAGCATTGTCTCCCACCGGAGAAGTTTGGAAAGTTTCTTCTTCATCAGATGTTCCTCCCCTTCAGGTTGCGCTTTTCAGCCGTACGCTGCAGGATAACATTGAGAAGGATCGCCGCAAGAATCAGGATTCCCTTGAAGAACTCCTTCATCATCGTTGCACCCATAAAAAGCTGAGGGATCGCGCTGTCAATCGTCGCAATCAGCAGAGCTCCGATCACAACGCCGGTCATCTTCCCGTATCCGCCCATAACCGACACGCCGCCGAGAACACAGGCTGCAATCACATACATCTCGCCGCCGGTTGCCGCGCCTTTTTCAATCGCGTTGTATTCGGCAAGCCGCATGATGCCGGACATGCCCGCCGTCGCCCCGCAGATCACATGTGCCAGCACCTTGATGCCTTTGACATGCACACCGCGCATCTCTGCCGCCTCTGAATTGGATCCGACTGCATAGATCGACCGCCCGGTTTTCGTATACTTGAGGAACAGCCCTATAACCAGAACTACGCCGGCAGTAATGAATACAATCAGAGGAACGCCCATGTATTTTTCGAGGATAAAATCTTTAAAATGATCCGTGAGATTGATACGGGCAATCTTATTCATTCCGAGGATAAAATCCATCGGGATCAGGGCGCGTGCCATATATGTCATACCGAGTGTCACAATAATCGGAAGAACACGGCCGTAACTCATCAGCACACCGTTGATCAGGCCGATTGCCGCCCCGATTGCAACACCCACCACAAACATCATAAACGTGGACGAAATATACCCATCACGCATTAATACGCCGGCAATTGCCGCCGATAATTCCAGCACAGCAGCAACTGAAATGTCTATCGATCCGATCAGCAGCACACACAGCATTCCGGCTGCCATTACCAGATTCAGCGTGCAGTTCTTCAGAATATTCATATAGTTGGAGCCGATATACCCGGGGATTTTCAGATTGACGCCGATAATCAGAAGAATCAGCACTGCAATCAGAGGAATCTCACGGTGCTCCATCAGGAAGGATCCGAGAGAAAACTTTTTCTTGTTATCCATGCTTTATTCCTCTCTTTCCACCGGCATGGCAGCCGTCAGAATTTCTTCCTGCGTCAGGCCTTCCGCCTGAAATTCCTTTGTGATATGCCCTTCACTCATCACATAGATCCTGTCAGACATATTCATGACTTCCGGCATTTCGGAAGAGATCATCAGGATCCCCATTCCCTGGGACGCCAGGTCACTCATCAGCTGATAGATCTGGGCCTTGGAGCCAACGTCAACACCCTTTGTCGGTTCATCCAGAACAATGATTTTTGTGTTTGCCGCAAGCTGCTTTCCTACCACGACTTTCTGCTGGTTCCCGCCGGACAATGCTCCGGAATGGGTATCGACCGACGGTGCCTTGATGGCAAGCAGTTCCTTCATTTTGTTGGAGATGTCATACTCTTTTTTACCGGAAAGGAAAATGCCGTTGGTGCATTGATCGATGATCGGCAGCGAGGTGTTATGATTGATGGACCAGCGCAGATGCAGGCCCTGCTTCTGCCGGTCTTCAGGGAGAAGCCCGAAGTTCATGTCCATCATGCTGCGCGGGGAACGGTTGTGCGGAACCTGCTTTCCGTTGATATAGACTTCTCCGGAATCCGCCTTCGTAATACCGAAGATGGCTTCCACAACCTCCGTCCGTCCTGCACCCACAAGCCCTGTCAGTCCAACGATCTCTCCCGCATGGAGGTTAAAGCTCACATCCCGGAAATACCCGGTTCGTGAAAGCTTTTCTACCCGCAGCAATTCGTCTCCGATCACCGTTTTCTTCTTGGGGAAGAAGTCTCCGATTTCATGCCCGACCATATGCTTTACGAGCATTTTCTCATCACATTCTTCGATACCCCATGTTCCGATATAATGTGCGTCCCGGAATACCGTCGCTCTGTCTGCAAGGCCGAAGATATCTTCAAAACGGTGGGAAATCAGAATAATCGCAACGCCTTCATCGCGAAGCTTTCTTGCGATGCTGTACAGTTCTTCGCTCTCTCGTTTGGAAAGTGCTGCTGTAGGTTCGTCCATGATCAGGATCCGTGCGTGCTGGGAAAGAGCCTTTGCAATTTCAACCAGCTGCTGCTGTGCTACGGAAAGAGATCCGACCGAAGCTGTTGCCGGGAAGTTTGCTCCCACGCTGTCCAACAGCTTCTGAGCTTCCTTGTTTGCTTTTGTCCAACTGATAAAAGGACCCGTCATGAATTCATGGCCGATGAAAATGTTTTCTGCCGCAGAGAGATCGGGATAGGATGCCGCATGCTGATAAATAGCTGCAATACCATGCTTCTGGGCAACGAGCGGGTCGGACATAACGATCTTTTCCCCGTCCAGGATAATCTCCCCGCCGTCAGGCTGATGAACGCCTGTCAGCGTCTTGATAAAGGTAGATTTTCCTGCGCCGTTTTCTCCGACGATGGCATGAATTTCACCCTTTTTCAGGTTGAAACTTACATCGTCCAACGCTTTTACACCAGGAAAGATCTTCGTAATGTGGTTCATTTCCAGCAGATACTCTGCCATTTGCATCCCTCCCGCAATGATATGATTTGCACACGTCTGAATAGTGTTTTCTTCTCTTATAAAGCAGAAAACGGTTTGCTTTTTGTTGTCTTTTTTATAGCGTTTCAGGAAAGGGTCCGCTTGTATACTCTATACAACGCTTGACGTTTTTCCACCCAGGGATTATAATTTTTATGGTAGTATTATATAGTTATCAACCACTATTGTCTACCAAAATGCTGGCATATTATTGCAAAATCTTGGCTTTCTATTTCTCCGACTGAGGTGGTTTTATGGAGCAGACTTACTTAACCTATAATCTTGATATAACCTCAAAATCAACATGGCTCACGGTCACTGCCGCCCCTTCCATTCGCAATTCTTTTGTTTATGTTCAGGAATTAGGCGATTTTTATTGTCACAAAGACTATTTCACACGTCGAAAGAACCTTCCGTCTTTCCTGATTAAACTCACAGTCAGCGGGCAGGGAACTCTGGAATACAATAACAGCTCTTATTCCGTTAAACCGGGGACCCTGTTCTGGATCGACTGTACAAAACCGCAATACTATTACACCTCGGAAAATGCGGATCATTGGCATGTATTATGGGTTCATTTTTACGGTCCCACGGCACATTCCTATTATGAGTCCTTTATGGAACAGAATGCCGGTTCTCCTCTCATTTTTTCCGATATACCCACCAAGTTTTCTGATATCCTGGAAAAACTGATCCGGTTGTACGGAAGTCACAGCAAATCCCTGCAGGATGATATTTACGCGTCAAGCCTTTTAACGCAGCTGATGGTAGACTGCATCAGGACTACCCTCAGCCGCAAAGTATCCAACCGGCAGCATGTGGACTATTTTCTGTCTGTTCAGAACTATATTGATGAAAACTATCACGAAAACCTGAATCTGGATCTGTTGGCACAGCAATTCTCTATTAATAAGTTTTATCTGCAAAAGCAGTTTAAAAAGAAACTGGGCCTATCTCCGAACGAATATCTCACTCGTGTTCGTCTTGAAAGAGCTAAAAACTTGCTCAGAACAACAAATGATACCGTAACGCAGATTGCCCAGGAAGTCGGTTATACAGCTTCTTATTTCGATAATGTTTTTAAAAAATATGAAAGCGTGACGCCTCATATTTATCGGCAAAGATGGTATGACTCGGAAAGTGACTTAAAAATATAGCACCTTTGCCAGTTCAATATACAATCGATCCCTTTCACGGATTGCCTCTGTGCGTTTGTCTCCGGAATAATCGTAAAACCCCTTGCCGCTTTTCACTCCAAGTTCGCCGTGTTCTACCTTTGAACGCAGCAGAGCACTGCCTTCCTTGGAATTGCAGAGGTCGGCATTCAAATAGCTGTTGATGTGGTCAAAAGTATCCAATCCTCCAAAATCTGCGACGCCGAAAGCTCCCAACGCCGCATATCGCAGGCCGAGGCCTCCCTTCAGCACGGCATCGATATCCGAACATGAGGCAGCCCCTGTTGAAACAATATACAACGCTTCCCGCAAAAGGGCAAACTGAAGGCGATTGACCAGAAACCCGTTTATGTCTTTGACTATAACGGGTTTTTTGCCGAGATCAAGCACAATCTGCCTCATCTGCTCCAGATATGTCTTTTCCGTCCAATCCCCTTCTACAATTTCACAGATCGGCAGCAGATGCGGAGGATTCAGCCAATGCTGCCCCATAAAACGCTCAGGCCTATCTACGGTCTTTGCAATTTCGGAAATATGCAGGCCTGAAGTATTCGTGGCAAGGAGCGTTTCCGCGGGAACGAGCCTCGAAACCTCATAAAAATAGTCCTGTTTTGCCTTTAAATCCTCAACAATACACTCAACGACCAGTGCGCAGTCGGTGTATTCCTTTTTATCTTCTGTAAAACAGATTCGAGCGATCGCCGATTGGGATTGTTCTTCCGTGATCAGTTTCTCTTCCACCATCGTCTGCTGATTAAGGCGGATCAGCTCTTTTCCCTTATCTGCACTTTCGATCCTGCGTACCAGAACGACAGTTTCCCAGCCGGCCAACGCGTATACCTGGGCTATGGACGCGCCCATAACGCCCGCTCCTGCAATAACCACTTTATTGTTCATTGTTGTCCTCCAATATCAGCTGAAAGCTACTTCCAGCTTCGCTCTAATAATATCCTGCAGCATTCCCCGTCTTTTTGCAGAAAAGCCCTGTCCGCTTCCACACTGACAGTGTCTCCGCTATAGTGCTGTTCAAAAGCGCAGATACGAAGATGCCGCAGCTCTTCCTCATCATTTGCAGTAGTGAAGAAGAAACGTGCGGTGCCCCGCTCCCCGCCGCTGACATGTATATGTCTCACCAGCGGCATAGCGAATCCTAATGATTCCGGTTCCTCTTCCATCAATCGTGCATGATAATAATCCAGTACCAGTCCGCTGTTGGATGCGGAGAGCACACGGAGCAGTCTCACCGCATCAGCTGTTCGATTCAGATATCTGCAGGCATTGTCATTAATTGCCTCAAGCAGGATCCTGATTCCGGAGCTTTCCGTCAAAGAGCATGCTATTTCAAGAAAAGCCAGCATCTGTGTGTCTGATCGTTCCTCCGGCCAGTCGTCCGGAGGATTTCTTGCTGCTGGTGCTCCGATGCCGATATTTCTGATTCCAAGTGCTTTGCCTCTCTCGCAAAGACAGCTTATATAATCTTTCAAAGCCCCCATATCCTGTCCGGGGCCGACCAGCGGCAGCTCTGAACCGCAGAAATTGTTGAACCCGATGCAGGGAAAACCCGTTTCGAGATAAAGGGCACGGAAATCCCGGAATTCGCTCTCAGGAAGACTCATGATATCCCGTGCAGAAAGCTCTATGCAGTCATAACCCTGTTCTTTCACCGTCAGGTAATCTGCAGTCGTTGCGCAACAGCCGATTTTCAAAATGAATCACCTCTGCCTTTCGATTATTGTTACGTTCCTGCTTTAGATCTGGTTGTATTCCTCGGAAGCTGCAGCACAGTCGCCAGTTGCCGAATAGCAATTCCAGCATTGTTTAAATATGCAGAATTATTTGGCTCGATCCTATAGCTGTAGTTCCCGACAAGTTTTGGTGCCTTTCCGTATTTCTGTTCATACATTGCACTCAAGCCGTTATACAGAACCTGTCCCCACCGCTGGTGATAGGAAGAAGTGACAATTGTCATGGTCTCTATTTTATTTTCCCGAAGGATTTCAAACGTATTAATTGCGTTTTCTGCTGTTGTCATCGCTTTTTCATCGGTAAAAATGCGTTCTTCCCGAATCCCGCATTCTTCAATCAGAAATTGCTTCATAAGTCCGGCTTCCGTATGACGTTCCGGATTATTGCCTCCTGTCGCTCCGCCGGTGCATACAAGAATAGAATAAGGGTATGATTTTGCTGCAGCAGCGGCAGCTTCGCATCTTCCCTTCAGTTCCTCTGTCATCTCACCATTTTGCAACTCGTATCCCAATACAATGAAAGCATGTTTTGATGTGTTCGGAATATTCCTGTTCTCCGGTCCTGAAGAGATGTTTTCTTCAGGATACATGCAAAGGTGATAATCCGGATCCAGGTACACTTTTTGCCAATGGTTTGCTATGGAACTTGCCAGTGCATAGTCCTTTTCACTGACAGACCTGATTGCATTCAGATCCGTCAGGATGGTCCGGGAATCCTCCGGGGAAGGTTGTTGGCAGGCTTTCAGCAAATCAGAGAATAATTGTTCGAAATGTTCAGCATTTGTATCGGAAATCGCATATTCTTCATTCCTGATATCCGTGGTTTCAGGCAAAACAGAATAAAGGCCTGTCAGAATCAGAAGAACGACTGTCATAATAATTGCCAGTCGTTTAACGTAGTTCTTCTCTCCTTGAAGCGCTTTCTGCCTTTCTGTTATATGTTTAGATACCCTGTTCAAGAGCTCCCTTCTTTCTCCTGTACTGTTATTCCCTGTCCTCTTCTTTTTGTCTTCTGCTTTGTTGAAACACTTCCACTTGCCTCCCAAGATAGGGCAACCCGATCAGGAGAAGGGAATAATAGCAAATCAACCGCCACAGCAGCATCGCCCAGAAGATACCGGAAGAACCGACTTCTGAGAAAACAAGATAAAACGCTCCTTCTGAAACACCGGAATTCCCCGGAGTGGGAATCAGGGTGACCGCCGCATAGATGTACACTGTCAGGCAAAGGATGTAGAAATAGGATACCTGGCATCCAAGTGTCCGCAGCACAAAAAATGGGATGCTGCACAAAGCTATCCTGCACACTACGGAAAGCAGCATAAGTTCTGTCAGCAGGCTTTTGTTCCGTGCCATCAGCGTAAATCCGTCCCGATACTGTGTCAGGGTATCGAGTACTTTGTCAAGGGTCTTCTCATAGTCTTTTATAAGATGTACCTTTTCGCCCAGTCGTAAAAGCCACGCCAGCAGCATTTCGACAGCTTTGGGACGTAACGAAAACGCAATTTCAAAACAGGGCGGGATGGCACAGCAGACCAGCCCCGCATAGGCTGTATAGCGGATCGCTTCCGGTTCTATCTCTTTCTGAACAACGAAAACCACAAGCGCCAGCAGAACAGCGGATAACTGCCTCGTGATAAAGGCGGCTGCCGGAGTTCCTGCAGATTCTTTTGCGGAATGGCCATTCAGATGCAGCCAGTACATTTGCAGCGGTTGTCCGCCTCCTCCGGTAGGTGTGATGGAATCATAATATTTCCCTAAAACAACCGTTTCAAAAGCGGCTCGGAAAGACATTTCCCCTTTCAGAAAACGCATCGCAAGGAGAAGTTTCACTGTCTCTGTCAGAAATATTATTGCAAGGCAGCCCAATGCCCCTGCCAGATACAGAATACCGTTTTCCCCCAAGGTGAACTCAGCCGGCCGGGATTTGACGTGAAACTCTCTGTAAGCCGTCCATGCGATAACGGCAATATTGAGTGCCACAAACAGCAGCACCCATATAATATGTTTTTTCTTTTCGATTTTGCTGCTGTTATCGATAGTCTCACCTTCTTGCCGTTTAATCGGGGGATTTCAATTTCTGTTCTTTTTAGTATAAAGCAAAAAAACCTTCTGTGCAACTCTCAATGCATGTCTGTCGGCTTCTGTAAGTATTCTGTGATCTGTGCCTTTTTACCGCTCAATACGGTACTCCGGGCGGTTTATCTCCCTGACAATCTCTCTGACGGGGATATCCGTATCTCCGCAGAGCATGTTCAGGACGAAATTTTGTCCCTGTTCTGTAAAGACGGGAGCGGTAATTCTCCTGAACTTTTCACACAGCCATTCAAGACCGATATTTTCACATGCCTCTCCACGCGGTTCGCAGTCTGGTGATGTAAAGATTTCTCCGCTTTTCGTTGTTATCACGGCCCGGCAAATCCTGTGTGCCGGAAAGCGTGCAGTAAGCGCGGGGTCTTCAGCAAAGGTAAGTCTTTCCATCATCTTCACAACAGCGGGATCAGGGATAGCCGTCTCGTGGACCTGTGCTATACCGAAATCTCTGTATACAAGCGCTGCCGCTACGGGATAGGCTATGTTGTACTGCGCCTCGTCGGCAGTCATCGGTACTATTTTCGAAAGTCGCGTTGCGTTAAGGAAGGTCTCGATTCTGATGGCTTCAATGTTTTCCGCCGCCAATCCATTTTCCCGCATAAGCATTAGGCAGGCATCAATGGCGGGATGTGCCCAGCGGCAGCATGCGTACGGCTTGAAATAAAGGTCCATCACCTGATAGTGCTTGCCGAGGTCATCGAGGAGGTAACTGTATTTTTCAGACTCAAGCAGGTTTTTGTTTCCCGTAAAGCCTGCAAGCTGTTCTTTGACGGCAAGTGCTCCGATCATTGCCCCGAACGGCACTCCGTCTTTGTTCATAGACGGATACTCGGTGCTTCTTGACCCGGCAACCAGAGGCGCGTTGAATTCTGCTATCGAGATGCAGTTGTTCAGCTGTTCTTTCGTAAAACCGTACAGCCTGCCGACACCGGCAGCTATACCTGCAGGCGCGAATGTGCCGGAAGAGTGCGGGTTGGAGTAGTAATCCATAATGGCCGCGCCGGAGCGTATTGTTGTCTCATAACCCATCAGAAGCGCTGTGAGAAACTCATTGCGACAAACATCCTTTTCGAGTGCTGCTGCAAGGATCGGTCCTACCACGGATGTACCGGGATGCGCACGGATAAGATTATGTCCGTCATCGATATCGTAGGCATTTGAAGAGTGCCCCATCGCCGCAGCGGCTCCGATAAAACAGAAGGTCCTGTCGCTGCCGATTACGGGAACATTGCCGGCTCCGAAAACCTCTTCCGCAAGCTTCAGCCCGACCTTAAACTGGTCACTCCTGCTGCCGGTAATGAGTGCACCTGTCAGATCAACAAAACATCCTTTTATTCTTTCACGAACAGCGGGAGGAAGATCATCCCAGTCCGTGTCGAGTACAAAGTTTTCAAGTTTATAGGTAGTTTCGTATTTCATGATGACCTCTTCGATTGAATCAGCAGTATTCGATGGAAACATGACGTCCGGCAAAACAGTACATAAGCCCTGCGTACCGGAGCCGGAACGAAACCGTGTCCCCTACATGCAGAGGCTTCCCGCAGTCGGTGATATCCAAAACCGTGTGGTCAGAGGAGGAAGCGACAACTATTATACCGTCTTCAAATGGCAGCAGGTTGTATGGGTCACCAATGTCCATACAGCCCAGATTGATGATAGCACGTTTTCTGGTTCCTTTGCTTCTGAATGTGACCTGTTCTCCCTTCCAGTTTTTCCCCGGCTGTGCCATAGGAGAGGGTGCTTTGTCGTGTATTTCGCTGATCTGGGCTTCCAGCCTGACGGTATCCATTTTCAGATCAGGAAATGCAAAGCCGCGGTTAAGCTTCATATTATAGGGATTAATAACAGTACCGCCGAGTCTGATATGGTTGATGATATCCGGTAACTCCCCTCCAGAGTATATCCGCAGCAGAAGCGTGGAGTTCCCGCCTGAAACGATCTCCAGCGGATGGCCGACCGCTGCAGTCAGCTTTTCAGCAAAAGAGGCAAAGAGACTGAGATTCTCATCATCCGGCAGAAGCCCCGACACGCAGCAGTAATTTGCAGCTATTCCGGCCAGCTTCAGGCTGCTGCATTGTTCAATAAACACGCCGAGGTCTGTCAGTTCTTCCGGGTCTGTGATTCCGTCGCGTCTGTCACCGATATCTGCCATAATGAGAGCAGCTGAAGTTTTGTTCTGACGTTCGGCCTCTTCAGCAAGCCACCTCGCCGTCTGCAGATCCGTCACGACCGAAATGTCCGCCCACGTCACAGCACCCGGAATATCACAGAGAGAAGGAGCCCTCAGAAGCATGGTTGTCCACTCCGGGTGCGCCTGCTTATAGGCTCTAACCTGAGCAACTCTCGATCCGGCAATCTGGCTCAGTCCGCCATTCATATATGCCTCCGCGACGGGGACAGCTATGTCCGCCACTTTTGCCACACCGCAGACCGTCATCCCTCGTGCAGCCATTTCACGGCGCATTACAGAGGCATTGCTGGTAATGGCATTGAGATCAATATGCAGTCTGGGATAATAATCGGTCATATGCCATCCTCCTTAATCCATGGTTAATGACGGTCTCAGCACAGCAAATATATAGCTGCCGAATAACGACTCAACAAACCGCTCAGCGGCTTCGCCCGATCGCTCTTCCGGTTCTCCGCTGCATCCGAACACTCCGACAACTGATTTTCCAGTGTAATAAAAACTCCTGCAGCAGTTAAAGAGTGCATTGTCGCTGGTGATGATGACATCACCCGGCATCAAAGCACTGAGCCGCAGATCTCGTGTGCGGTCGGTAAAGGAATATCCCGATGCAGGAGATATCACACCCTTTCCTCCGTACAACCCGTATGCAGCGCCGTCAGTATGCGGATCTGTCGTTCTCCGTGAAAAAACATCCCCGCTAAGCGCGTCATGACGGAAGAAAAGGCGCGTTATGACGGTCCTGCAGTCGCCGTGCAGTTTCGCTCCGAGCTTTCCGTAAGCTTCAAAACCGGCAGCAACGGCGGTCTCACCTTTCGCAGATTCCATAACTGCTCTCACAACAGCAGCACTGATCTGTTCGGCTTCATCTGACGTCAGGATACGGCCGCAGTGCACCTGGCGGCAGAAAACATTCATTCCGTTTACCGTAACGCACGGAGAGAGTATCTCGCCGTCCGAACCGCTGAGCACAAATTCAGCAGCAGCGGTTTCATGTGCGTTGACAAAAAAGATTTTCGCCTCTTCGTTAAACCGGATTTCAATGCTTCTGCCGGAAATCTCACTTTCATTGGAAACTGTGACTCTGTACTTTACCTGATCTCCGCTGCCGGCTGTGCATCCAGCCGGCAGCTCAGGTTCTGCAGTGCATACAAGGCCCTGTGTTTCTCTCACCCGCTTCAATGCATCAGGCAACGGGTCACCGACAACATCAAGGGGGCGATGAACAGAAAACCGGTGTATTGTATCGGCAAACAGATAGTTTCTGTAATTCGGCGCAAGATTAACCGGCCCGTCTTCACCCATCGCAACGGTATCTCTGGCATCGGATCCTTCAAGGAGCGTTTTCAGATCCTCAATATAGATTGCTCCATGCCCTTTTTTATAGTTGCCGTGGCATCCGCTGTAATCGTAATCCGACATTATTCCATAGCCGCTGCAGTTGATAATGGAGCCATTTCCCAGATACAGCATAGTATGACCTGTGCCGGTAGTTCTGAAATAAGTGATCACATCGCCGGGCTGAAGCAGTCCGGCAATCCGGCTTTTCAGTTCGGCAATAGTTTCGGGAGTCTCTTTATGGGTCGGCTCGTAATAAAATACCTCCGGCCGAAGAAGATTCGTCATATGCCATGTCAGATCCGCCTCGAGCATATGCCCGAAGGTCATGAAATACAGAGCCCATACAAAAGAAGAGCAGTCAAGATGCAGCCGGCGGGAGGGTGAAGCCGCCTCCGGGGGAGCAAAAGATTCGCGCCTGGGTGATATCCTGACGATCCGATCCATGCTGAGCTGATCGTACTGCAGCCATTCTCCCCTGAGGAAATATGCCTCCGCCATGGCAAGCAGTGCTTCTGTTTTAATCGTTTTGTCCGTATACTTTTCCATAATACAAAGAAACGGCAGGGGCATACGCCCCTGCCCTCCGGATATTTTTCAGAGTTTAATAAAGTTGTCTGATTTTGAGGTTGTCGCCGCAGGAGCGAAATCAAGCTTTCTGTCACTTATTCCGAGAATATCTTCCGGTTTGATCCAGGGAATACCCTGAATGGCAGAAGTTTCCTCATGGGTAAGATAGCCTTTGTACGTTGTCAGTGATCTGCGGATATAGCCGTCTGATACGCATGCTTCCGCAACGCCGTTGTTGAGAATGTTGAGCAGCAGAGGCATCGTCTCTCCGCCGAGGGCAATGGATACATCGTGAGCAATCGCACCGCCGATGTTGGAAACGCAATAGTGAACAACACCGCTGTCAACATATCGCGGATTGTCGTGATGGGTCTCGTGGCTGGATTCGATGGCACCCGGGTCATCGTTTGAGATATCGACGAGTACGGAGCCCGGCTCCATTGTTCTGAGCATTTCTCTTGTAATCAGAAAGTCTTTTCTGTGCTTGGGCCAGCGCACACAGTTGAGAACCATATCCGTTGTCGGAAGCAGCTTGGCGATGGCTTCTTTTGTACAGAACATTGTATTAATCTTGTTGTTATACTGATAGCCGAGAGTTCTGAGATGTCCTGCATTGAGTCCCATAACCGTGCAGTTGGCACCGAGAGCATAGAGTACGGAAAGTGCACCCTGGCCGACAAGACCGCAGCCTAAAATAAGCACGTTCATTCCGGGAGCCCCGGCGAGACCTCCGACGTATTTCCCCTTGCCTCCGTTAATCGTCAGCATGGATTCCAGCCCGAAAAGCGCACCCTGCTTGCCTGCTGCCTCGCAGTTGGGGGATCCCCATCTGTGTGAGTCTTCGGCGGAGAAGGAAATGCACCCGGATTTGAGCAGGGCCTGCACCTCTTCAGGATGTGCAGCAGGATGGACGCAGCAGTAAAGAATCTGATTTTCGCGGACAAGACCGAATTCTTCAGGAGCGATTTCTTTAACCTTGGCAACAAAGTCGCACTTTTCAAACACTTCTGCGTGAGTATCCAGAATTTCGGCGCCTGCCGCAGCATATGCCTCATTGGAGAAGCCTGCCATTTTCCCACAGTCTTTCTCGGCATATACCTTGTGCCCTGCAGCTGCGATGGAAGAAACCTCGAGCGGGGTAAGAATAACTCTGTATTCGCCCTCTTTAATGTCTTTCAAAATACCAAATGTCATTTTGTTTTCTCCTGGTCATGAACGACCGAATTTAGATTTTCCAGTTCCTTCAGTCTGTTGCAGGCAACGAAATGTCCCGGGCAGATCTCCTCGAGCTGAGGTGTCTTTTTGCAGGCATCGCAGGCATAATTGCATCGCTTATAGAAGCGGCATTCTTCCGGTGGATCGATCGGCGAGGTTATTTCTCCTTTGATGATAATACGCTCTCGCTTTGCGGACAGATCGGGAACCGGTATCGCAGAAAGCAAAGCTTGAGTATACGGGTGGCGCGGATTTGAGAACAACTCTTCGGACGGAGCCATCTCAACAATTTTCCCGAGGTACATGACGGCTATATCGTCCGAAAAGTGATTCACTACGGAAAGGTCATGCGTGATAAAGATATAAGTCAGTCCCATCTTCTCCTGAAGCGTTTTAAGGAGATTGAGAATCTGAGCCTGGATAGAAACGTCGAGCGCAGAAACCGGCTCGTCGCAGACAATAAAGCGCGGCTCCATCGCAAGTGCTCTCGCAATGCCGATACGCTGTCTCCTGCCGCCGTCAAGCTCGTGCGGATAGGTGTTGAACAGTCTCGGAGCAAGGCCGACTGTCTGCATGAGGCTGTTAACGCGTTCATCAATCTCGGTTTTGCTTTTCAGGAGCTTGTTGGCTTTGATCGGTTCAGCGATGATCTGACTGACCGTTTTTCTCGGATCGAGCGAAGAATACGGATCCTGGAAGATAAGCTGCATATCCCGGCGTGCGTTTTTCAGTTCTCTCTTTGATAGCGTACAGATATCTCGCCCGTTGAAGAGGATCTGTCCGTCCGTAGGCTCTGTCAGCCTGAGGATAACACGCCCGGTTGTCGTTTTGCCGCAGCCCGATTCTCCGACCAGGCCGAGTGTCTTTCCTTTTTTTATCGTGAAGGATATATCGTCAACGGCATGAACGGTTCCGCGCTTTGTCTTGAAATACTTTTTCAGGTTTTTTACTTCAAGCAGATTTTCGTCCATTACTGTATCTCCTTGCGGTTAATGCGGAAACCGCCCTCTTCATACCTTGAGCATCTGACGAAATGCGTATCGGATATATAGATGTCTTTTTGCTCCTTCAGGCAGCCTTCGCAGGCGTACGGACAGCGCGGCTCAAAGGCACAGCCGGGAGGAAGGTCGGTCGGGTCGGGGGTGAAACCCTTGATCGGTGTGAGCATCGCCTTGCGGTCGTTCAAGTTTGGAATTGAGTTGAACAGCCCTTCGGTATAAGGGTGTTTCGTCCTGTTGAACACATCCTCGAGTGTGCCCTTTTCAATGATGCACCCGGCATACATTACGGCAACTTCATCACAGATTTCCGCAACAATCCCGAGATCGTGCGTTATCATGATGAGAGACGTGCTGTATTTCTCGCGCAGGCTGCGGATAAGGTCGAGCATCTGGGCCTGAATCGTGACATCAAGAGCAGTCGTCGGCTCATCGGCTATCAACAGCTTCGGATGGCAGGCGAGAGCAATCGCAATGACCACTCTCTGCTTCATCCCGCCGGAAAACTGGTGCGGATACTCATTTGCTCGTTCACCCGGAATTCCGACAAGTTCCAGCATGTCTATCGCCCGTCTGGTGGCTTCCGCCATGGAAACGTCCTCATGGAGGAAGATACTTTCTGCGATCTGCTCGCCTACCGTAAACACGGGGTTGAGAGCTGTCATGGGATCCTGAAAAATCATAGAGACGTCCTTGCCTCTGATCTTCTCGAGCTCACTGATCGACATGCCCATGACATCCCGCCCGTCTAGGCCGAGTTTATCACATTCTACAACTCCGGGAGGATCGGGTACAAGCCGCAGAATGGAAAGTGCTGTTGTAGTTTTTCCTGCGCCCGTCTCTCCCACGAGCCCGATGGCATGCCCCTTTTCGAGCTGAAGGTTGAGGCCGTTTACGGCCCTGACCGTACCGTCATCCGTTTCAAAACGAACAACGAGGTTTTCAATATCAAGAATAAGATTGTTATCCACGCTGCCTCCTGTCACTGCTTGAGTTTGGGATCAAGCGCATCGCGAAGTCCGTCACCCATCAGGTTGAAGGAAAGCACCGTTATCATGATCGCGAGCCCCGGGAAAATGGTGAGATACATATAGTCTCTCATAAACTCTCTGCCTTCGGACAGCATAGCTCCCCACTCCGGCATCGGAATGGGAACGCCGAGCCCCAGAAAACTCAGGCCGGACGCACAGAGAATGGCACTCGCAATACCCATTGTCACCTGGACGATGATTGGAGAAAGCGCATTCGGCAGAACGTGGTTAAACATAATGCCGAGATCTCCGACTCCTGCGACCCTTGCCGCCTCAATGTATTCCTGATCTCTCACGGGAAGGACAGCTGCACGGGTAGTTCTGCAGTACATCGGCGAATACACAAGGCCGATAGCCAGCATCAGCACGCCGATAGACTGGCCGAATGCCGTCATGAGCGCAACACCCATCAGGATGCTTGGGATTCCGGTAAACACTTCACAGAATCTGAGAATCAGATCCTCGATCACGCCGCCGTAATATCCGGCGACAAGCCCAAGCGACACACCGACAATACAGCTTATTGCAACAGCCACAACGCCGACCGACAGTGAATATTTTGTGCCGTATATAACCCTGGTAAAGACATCCCGGCCGTAGTTGTCTGTGCCGAACCAGTGCTCGGCGCTTGGCTTCTGAAACTTTTCCTTGACGTGCTGCTTTACAATGTCTTTCTTGAAGTCATAAAAGAACTGGGCAAAAATGGCGACAAAGACGATGATCACAACCAGTACAAGAGCTATCATTGCACTTGGGTTCTTCTTGTAGTTCCTCCAGACCTCCGCAGCCAGGCTGCGCTTTTTGTATTCTTTCTGTCCGGAAGCCGTAGCTTTTTTATTTTTTCGTGCCATGTCCGTCTCCTTACTTTGAATACCGCGCCTTGACCCTCGGGTCAACGTACGCGTAGGCGATATCAACAATCAGAAGCGTCATGTTCAGCATAAAGGTGAACATGATGATACAGCCCGTGGCAAGTGTCATATCTCTCGAGTTGATAGCTGCCACTGTCAGCCTCCCTATTCCCGGCCAGGCAAACACCGTCTCAATTGCAACTGCGCCTCCAAAGGCGTTCCCGAGAGTCGAACCGAGGACAGTGATAATCGGAATAAGCGCGTTTTTCAGGGCATGCTTTCTGATAACCTGCTTTTCACTGACGCCTTTGGCTCTCGCGGTTCTGAGATAATCCTGCCTGATTACGTCAAGCATCGAGGATCTCGTGATTCTCGTCAGGTTACCTGCCTGCTCGGTGCCGAGCGTCAGTGCCGGCAGAATAAGATGCTTCAGGCTGCCTGAACCGCCCGACGGGAAGATTTTTATCCTGTAGGAAAAAGCAAAGATCATTAGCAGGCCGAGCCAGAATGCGGGCATGGAAACGCTGATCATCGACAGGACAACGCTGCTGCCGTCAAGCCAGGTGCGGTGGTGCGTTGCGGCGGCTATTCCGAGAGGAATCGAGATCAGCAGCGCTATAACAATTGAGGCGAACGCAAGCTTCAGCGTAGCCGGCAGACGTTCGGCAAAAACTTCTATGACAGGCCGTTTCAGTGACAGCGAGGTGCCCATATCGCCGTGGAGCAGATTCCACAAATACCTGCCGTAGCGCTGCAGCACCGTACCGTTGAGCCCAAGCTCCTCCCGGAGCATCTCGATCTGTTCAGGTGTTGCATCGGACGGAGCCATTTGTGAAACGATATCGCCCGGAGCAAGATCCATCAGAAAGAAGACAACAAACGACACACATATCAAGACAGGTATCATCAGCAGCAGCCGTCGGATAATATATCGTGCCAAAACTACCTCCTAAAAGCGCGATAAAGCCATGGCTTAGCATGGCCTTATCGCAGAGTACGGTTTGAAAGAATTTACTGACCTATAAAGAGTTCCGCCTGCTTGAACTGGTGGACAAGGCCCGGGTGGAGTCTGGCACCGGTGACACCGGCTCTGACACCGAGGGTAAGCGTTGCCTGTGCTACGGGAACCATGGCTACCATGTCCTCAACAAGGATTTTCTGAAGCTCGGTGTAGATTTCCTGTCTCTTTTCCGGATCGGTTTCGCCTGCACCGGCATCGATCAGTTCATCAACATGCGCATCATCAACATGGCAGTAGTTTCTGCCGCCGGTAGAGTAGATCGGGTTGCGGTACATGTAGTCGGCGTTCTTGCCGGGTGTCCAGGATGCGATGAGAAGCTCAACTCCGGAGGTCGTGCCATCGGAGGTATTGAGCTCGGTGAGTGCGGAGTTCTGCATAATTTCGATGGACACGTCAATGCCGTATCCGGCCAGCTGCGACTGGAGATTGGTTGCCATCTTTTGTCTGTGGTCAGCATCGGAAGTTACGAGGGAGATCTTCAGTCCGTCACATCCGAGTTCTTCGAACAGTGCTTCTGCTGCATCGGGATCATAAGGGATGCCGTCTATCTCGCTGTAGTATCCGACGTCTCTGCAGTGCCAGTTGGTGGATTCCTGTGCATAGCCGTCCCATGCAGCATAGATGAGTTCTTCCTTGTCAACACCCATTGCCACTGCACGTCTGAAGTCCGGGTTGGATACGATGGAATCGGCATTCTTCAGGTTGAAGCCGATGAAGTGCTGGCCACGGCCGACTTCTGTGACAAGATCAAGCGTTTCAGACTCCTGGAGTCTTGTATAGTCGGTTGCGGAAGGGCTCATGATAACATCAACCTCGCCGTTTTCAAGGGCGATCATACGGGCAGAAGCTTCCGGAATCATCCTGAATGTGAGCTTTTCCGTGTGGGGAACATCGTAAAGCGTGCAGTCATCAAAACGTACGAGAGTGACATGATCACCGGGGACGATTTCATCATACATCCACGGGCCGGTGCCGATTTTAACAGCCTCGGCAGGATCCATGGTCTCAAAAGCTTCCTTGGAGAGCATTGCAAGAGAGTTTGCAGCGAGAGTATAGTTGAAGTCAACGTCACCCTTCACGAGCTCGAGTTCAAAGTTCAGGTCATCGATCTTTGTAAAGGTCTTGATCTTCTCTGCATAGGAAACGGTGATCGAATGCTCGCGTGCTCTCTGCATGAGCGTAAACTCAACGTCGTCGGTGTCGAGGATCGTGCCGTCATGGAATTTGACGCCTTCCTTGAGTTTAAAGGTCCAGTGCGTCGGGTCAATCATTTCCCAGCTTTCCAGAAGCTCGCCTTCATTGTTCATCGTGTCCAGATTGGTGTCGGTGAGAAGGTCACATGTGCAGTCCTGAATAATCTGGTTCGTTTCGGCGGTTGTTTCCATCGGGTCTACCTCAGTGAATTCGTCCGCCATGGCAATAATGATCTCTTTCTTGTAGCCCTCTGCCGTTACTTCGTCGGCTGCATAAGCGCAGACGGCAGCTGAGGACAGCATCGCGAGTGCGAGGAGAACTGCCAATAACTTTTTCATTTCTGTTCCTCCGTATGAAATTGAATTTCAATGCACGTACAAATAATAAACAGCCGGCGCAGAGTGCGGCCGGCTAAAGGAGATAATATGTCAAGACACTGAACAAAATGACAATTAATCCCATAGCTCTCCGCAAATGATGCGACAGTCGTACGGATCTTATCCGCACGCCCAGAGATGATTTGCAGGATCATCCCTTCGGCAGCTGACCCTTTCCTTCTGACAAAACGGTTGAGCGGGCCTGCATCAGTCGTACTCTTGACAGCTGCGCCTCTATTCAAAATAATTGTACTTTATGCATTTAATGCATATTAGCATATTTGTCACGAGGTGTCAACATAAATATCTTTTATTTCTTTTCGAATTAATAACAATATATATTACGGTCTTTCATACATGAAATAGTTTAACATCACATTTTTCTTACCCGGTTACAGCCGGACATGCATAATATGGCATAACACTGAAAAGCCAACGCAAGGGATTGTTGGTGAAATATTAACGGTTGTTGAACTCATGTACTCTTTTCTCACATTGACAATACAAACCCTTTGGAATATAATCTTTTTGTTTAGTGGTATTTTTATCTGAGTTGTAAAAAACAGGAGGTATATATGTCTGATTTTAAAGCTGCCCTCGAGGCACTTGGCCTTTTTGTTTATCCGAAATCTATTGATAAAGCCGAGGGTACTGTCTGTGCAATCGTCAGAGACGGTAAGGAAAAGCTGCTTGCAGTCAGCGGCGCGAAGGAAAACGATTTTACCGGCACAAAAAAGGACGGCGTCAAATTATGTCCTCTGACGAACGATAACGCCGGTGCTATGATGGCTCTCTTCCCCTATACAAAGCCGCAGAGCCATCGCGGGCATCCGTTTACATTTGGTCTGGGCGATCGTCTCGGCCTTGCTACCCCGGGCCACGTCCGCGCCATTGCTTCGTACAATGCATTCCCGATCTTTGCCCAGCAGTCAATTCGGGAATTGAACCTCACGCACCGCACATTTGCTGATGTGATCTCCTCCGCTGCATTCGGCGTCATGCAGGAAGGCTATAAAGGCGGCTACGGAGCAGACGGCGATCATCTGAAAACGAAGGACGAAATCAGCTATGCACTGTCTTCCGGCTGCACAATGATCACGCTCGACTGCTCGGAACATATCAATACCAAAGCCGCAGCGTTCTCGGACGAGGAAGTTGCCGCGGCTTATGCACAGCTTCCCGCTGATGTGCGCGCACACTATGAGGAAGTTTATCTTAGCAATGTGCAGCCGATCATCGGTACACTTTCTGCCCCGGATCTTCGTCGCATCGTGCTCGTATTCTGGGATGCGGTAAACCATGCGATTGACTGCTACCGCCATATTGAAGCAACAAGATCTGTTGATGTTGACTTTGAGCTCTCCATTGATGAAACGTTGACCATTACCACTCCGGCAGAACATTTCATTGTTGCAAACGAGCTCTCCCTTGCAGGAATTACGCCGGACAGCGTCGCCCCGCATTTCTCCGGAGAATTCGAAAAGGGCATTGAGTATGCAGGCAATCTGGAAGATTTCGCACACGATTTTGTCGTGCATCAGGAGATTGCAGATCACTTTGGCTACAAGCTGTCTGTTCATTCGGGTTCCGATAAGTTTTCCGTATTCTCAACAGTTGGCCGTGTAACCCAGGGCCACGTTCATGTCAAAACAGCCGGCACCAACTGGCTTGAGGCTGTTGCGATTCTTGCGGAGTATGATCCCGCACTTTATCGGAAAGCGCAGAAGTTTGCTCTGGAGCACCGGAGCGAGGCGGAAAAGTATTATCACGTCTCGACCAACGTCAAAGAGATTCCGAATATTGATCTGCAGAGCGATGCCTATCTTCCCGAGTATCTGAAATTGCCTGCCTCACGCCAGACAATGCATATTACCTATGGGCTGCTGTTGGCAGAGTCGTGGTTCCGTGAGCCGTTCTTTGCGCTTCTTGCGGAACATGAGGAAGACTACTATGCAAAGCTTGTTTCGCATATAGGAAAGCATCTCCGTTACGTAACTGCTGAAATCAAAAAGTAACCGAATATAATCTAAGCCTGCTGAAAGGTCCTTGAAAACCCTTCAGCAGGCTCTTTATATTTCCCGGGTTAGCTTCTGTCCTGCCCCTCCTAATCGCACTTAGCTCGCAACAGAGCACCGAAATTGAGGTACAGTGTTGTCTTCGCGAGCAATACGACGCGCGAGAAACGTGTGACGATCCTTGCTTCGCAGGGTCTGCACTAAATCACGAGGTTACTGAACAGTCTCGTTCTCGCTTTTATTTTGGTTAAGGTTGCTTCCCAATGTAAGCGAGGATACCGCCGTCTACATAAAGAATATGCCCGTTGACAAAGTTAGATGCATCCGATGCGAGGAACACCGCCGGTCCCATCAGATCTTCCGGTGTGCCCCAACGGGCTGCCGGTGTCTTTGCCACGATAAACTGGTCAAAGGGATGTCTGCTGCCGTCCGGCTGGCGCTCACGCAGAGGTGCTGTCTGCGGGGTGGCAATATAGCCCGGTCCGATGCCGTTGCACTGAATATTAGCTTCGCCGTATTCTGAGCAGATGTTCCTGGTGAGCATCTTTAATCCGCCTTTTGCCGCCGCGTATGCAGAAACTGTCTCACGGCCAAGCTCGCTCATCATTGAACAGATATTGATAATCTTCCCGTGGCCCTTCTCGATCATCCCCGGGATAACAGCCTTCGCGCAGATAAACGGAGCAACAAGGTCGATGTCCACGACCTGGCGGAAGTCTTCCGCACTCATTTCCACCATCGGGATCCTCTTGATAATTCCCGCGTTGTTGACAAGAATATCCACTCCGCCCAGATCTTCCTTAATCTTGGCAACCAGCTCAACTACCTGCTCTTCTTTCGTAACATCGGAGATGTATCCGTGAGCATCAATTCCTTTTTCTTTGTATGCCTTGAGGGCTTTGTCCATATGCTCCTGGCTACGGCAGTTAAAAACAACCGTTGCACCTGCTCCGGCAAATGCTTCCGCAATTGCGAATCCGATGCCATATGCAGCTCCAGTAACAAGGGCTACTTTCCTTTCCAGGGAAAAACTCTTCATGATATCCATCTCTGTTCCTCCTGTTATTATTTCAGCTCCGTGATAGGAATAACATCCATATCATCAAATTCCTGGTTTTCTCCGCCCATGGCCCAGATGAAGGTGTAGTTGCTCGTGCCGGCTCCTGCATGGATCGACCAGGAGGGAGAAATCACGGCCTGCTCGTTTTTCATCACAATATGCCTGGTTTCTTGTCCCTGTCCCATCATGTGGAAGACGACCTGATCTTCCGGCACTTCAAAATACATGTAAACTTCCATGCGCCGCTCATGCGTATGCGCCGGCATTGTGTTCCAGACGCTTCCGCTCTCCAGCACGGTCATGCCCATGGAAAGCTGGCATGTTTTCAGCACGGCCGGATGGATGAACTGGTTTATCACACGCTTGTTGGAAGTTGCTGCATCTCCACAGGGTTTTTTGTTTGCATCGGCGATTTTCAACAGACGCGTCTCGTAGCTGCGGTGTGCAGGGGCTGAAACCATGTAAAACTTTGCCGGTTTCTCGGCGCTTTCACTTGCAAACAGAACTTCCTTTGCTCCCATGGTGATATACAGGCAGTCCTTATAGCCGAGTTCATATACCGTCCCGTCTACTGTAATCGTTCCTGCTCCGCCGATATTAAAGATACCGATCTCACGGCGCTCCAGGAAATACTTTGTTCCGAAGTTTGCCCATACATCGATTCCCTTGTCGATGGAAACCGTTTCTGAAACAGGCATGCAGCCCAGTGTCACCATGCGGTCAACATGGCTGTATACAGCGGTAACCGTATCCGGCTGGTACAAATTCTCAATCAGGAACTCGTTTCTCAGTTCCTCTGTCGTATAGCGTTTTACATCTCTCGGATTTGCTGCATAGCGGATATCCATAATCTTTCCCCTTATCTCTATATTTTAATTTCGCTTTGGCGGTGTGTTGCTACTTCTATTCTAATCATCCCCCGCTTAAAGTCAAGCAACAAATTGAAAACAGATTGATTTGCTTAATATCAGCCCTGATCCCCTTCTTTCAGGCGGACACGCCACTGGGGTCTGCCGTTGACACTGACGCAAAAGCGTTCAATCTTCCCTTCCGCTTCCAGCTTCGGCTTTGCCATATCAATCGCCTTCCTGCTGTAGCCCTCATCTTTCAGAATCTTGTTCATGTCGGTGGAAGACATCTCCCCAGTTTTTTCCAACGTTTCCAGAATGGTCTGTTTACAGTAGTCTGTCTGCGTCATCCGTGTGGGATCTGCCTGTGTAAACGGTGCATCGTGGGCATAGTCCGCGAACTTCTTTCCGGAGAATCCGTAATACACCAGCTTCCCGTCATCAAAGTGATAGAGAATCGTTTGCTGTGGTGCATGGTAGGAATTCTTTTCATTGCTGATAAAGCGGACTTCCTGATGCGGCCTGAGCTCCGTGTAATCCGTAAAGATCACGCTTCTGGCAATATCCGGCAAGTCTGCCGAACCGGAAATCCTCTGCCGCCAGTCATCCGTTTTCTTCTTGTTGGTGTGGCACACCAGCAGGAATGCCGTTCCGTACACTTCTCCGAGTCTCACAAGATGATCCAGCGATTCTCGTGCCTGCTGCCGGGATGTCATAGACGCTCCCCGCGGCATGAAGGCCTGGATCGGGTCAAACACACAGATGGCAGGGCGGAATTCTGCGATCAGCTCCTCCAGCTCTTTGGACGCAAAGGAAAGCTTTCCGAGATGCTGATAATCTACCGTGATGATGTTTTCCGTTTCTGCTCCGTAAGCTTCAAACTCTTTCCTCAGGATCTCCGGGGGATCCTCTGCGGAAAAGTACATGCAGGTCATGTTGAAAGGCTCGCCCTTTACTGCATCCCGGTTGACTCCCTTTGGGACGGCTCTCTCCTGCTCCCGGCGAAGTTCAAAATACTTCGCCACATCGTCAAGCTCCAGTCTGCCTTCGGACGCTTCTACCACTGCCTTCATATACGCCTGGTCTTCTTCAGAAAACGGTTCCGGTTCTTCCTGTTCCCCGTTTTCCTCCTTGACCCCGATTTCTGGGTCATGGAGCATAGTAGGCCTCATAATGCTGAGGCAGGAGAGCAGATAACACCAGAGATTTGTTTTCCCGATTCCTCCGCTGCCCGCCAGGAGAGTGATAGCTCCTTTCGGGATCCAGTAGGGGATAACCCATTCTGCTTCCTTTGGTTCAAATTCAGAGACGCTTCTTGCGTGCTGTATGATATCAGACATATTTGTCCTCCTTTGCATTGTCACTGGGTACAGCATACTAAATATCTTGTTTTGTGTCAAGGTGAAAATGGTGATTTTGGTGAAAATGGCGCAATATTGTAAAAATAGCCATTTTTGAACTTTTAGCGCGGAAAAGCAGGCTTTTTCAAGCCTGCTTTTTCCATTCTCACTCATTTTCACCTTTGGGTTCCGTTTTCACCTTGTATTATCGGTTCTCCTCCTCAGATTCTGTAGTGAGATTCATATATTCATCATAGGTGCAGCGGCGATCGATCATGCCGTCGTCCGTAATCTCAATGATCCGATTCGCCACCGTCTGTGTAAGCTGATGGTCATGACAGGTAAAAATAATATTATGTTTAAAAGCAGACAACCCATTGTTAAGGGCTGCAATACTCTCCAGATCCAAATGGTTGGTCGGTTGGTCAAGCACAAGGAAATTGCCGCCGGAAAGCATCATTTTGCTGATCATACAGCGCACACGCTCTCCGCCTGACAGCACCTTGACCGGCTTATAGACATCATCCCCGGAAAACAGCATTCTGCCGAGGAAAGTCCTCAGATAGCTTTCTCTCTTATCGGTAGAAAACTGTCGCATCCAGTCAATCAAATCTTCTTCCCTGCCGTCGAAATAACTGCTGTTGTCTTTCGGAAAATAAGACGGCTCAATGGATGCTCCCCATTTGACGGATCCTGTATCCGGCTCTTCTTCTCCCATAAGAATCTTGAACAGCATTGTAACAGCAAGTTCGTTTTTCCCGATGATTGCTATTCTGTCTTCCTTCCCGACCATAAAACTGATATGGTCAAGAAGTTTTGTCCCTTCCACTGATTTGGAAACATCGGTTACAAAGAGCCTGTCTTTTCCTGGTTCTCTATCTGCTTTAAAGCCGACCCACGGATACCGTCTGCTGGAAGCAGGTAATTCCTCTACTGTAATCTTATCCAGCAGTTTTCGCCTGGAAGTCGCCTGCCTTGATTTGGAACGGTTTGCGGAGAAGCGGGCAATAAACATCTGCAGCTCTGCAATTTTCTGTTCCGCTTTCTTGTTCTGGTCTTTTACCAGTTTCTGGATCAACTGGCTGGATTCATACCAGAAATCGTAATTCCCTACATACAGTTTGATTTTCCCGTAATCTATATCGACAATATGCGTACAGATATTATTGAGAAAATACCTGTCATGGCTTACAACCAGCACGGTGCCCTCATAGTCCATCAGAAAATTTTCCAGCCACACAACGCTTTTCAGATCAAGGTTGTTTGTCGGTTCATCCAGCAGGATAATATCCGGATGGCCGAACAGTGCCTGAGCGAGAAGAACTTTTACCTTTAAACGCGGGTCGATTTCCGCCATTTTCATTTCATGCAGGTCTGCATCAATGCCCAACCCTTTCAGGATCCTGCCTGCATCTCCTTCTGCTTCCCATCCGCCGAGTTCCGCATATTCTTCTTCAAGCTCCGCTGCCCGCACTCCGTCCTCATCGCTGAAATCAGGCTTTTCGTAAATGGCATCCTTTTCCAGTCCGCACTGCCAAAGTCTCTCATTTCCCATAATGACTGTATCGATAACTCTGCAGTCGTCGAAGAGGTTCTGATTCTGTTTTAATACGGACATTCTGCACTTCGGATCGATCGATACGCTTCCGGAAGTCGGTTCCAGTTCTCCGGAAAGGATTTTCACAAATGTAGATTTTCCCGCTCCGTTGGCCCCGATAATTCCGTAACAATTTCCGGCTGTAAACTGCAGGTCCACCTTCGAAAACAGAACAGATGTTCCGAATTGCATGGCCAGATCATTGACATTCAGCATAGTACCCTCCGATTATGATTTCAGTTTCCTCGTAGTTAATACACAGCACTTATAAAACAGCCCGGGCGTTTGCCGTCCGGGCTGTTTTGTCTGATGTTAAGATTATACCAGTTCGATTACTGCTGTTTCTGCAGCATCTCCGCGGCGTGCGCCGACACGCGTAATACGTGTATAGCCGCCGTTGCGCTCTGCATATTTCGGAGCGAGCTCGTCAAAGACTTTCTTTGCCACATCTTCACGGGTAATGAACTCGAGTGCCTGACGGTAGGAAGCCAGACCTTTATCTTTGCCGAGGGTTATCATTTTCTCGGCCAAAGGTGCGATCTCTTTCGCACGGGTCACGGTTGTTTCCATCCTGCCTTTATCCAGGAAATCCGTTACCTGCTGACGGAGCATTGCAGTCCGCTGTGCAGTAGTTTTGCCGAGTTTTCTTGTTCCGGGCATAATTGCATTTCCTCCTGTTACTGATTTTCCTCATTGGCCAGAGACAAGTTCATTGCCTGAAGTTTCAATTTAACTTCTTCCAGTGACTTGCGGCCGAGGTTACGGACCTTGATCATCTCATCCTCTGTCTTAGAGACAAGGTCTGCTACGGTATTGATGTTTGCACGCTTGAGGCAGTTGAAGCTACGTACGGAAAGATCCAGCTCTTCAATTGTCATGTTGAGCATGGTATCCGGTTCCTCTTCCTGTTTCTTCACCACTGTGGAAATCTCGGTTTCAGCTGTCTCAGAGAGATCTGTAAAGATCTTGAAATGATCACGAAGAATCCTTGCGGCATAGGACAGGGCTTCTTTCGCTGAGATTGTCTTGTCCGTCCACACTTCCAATGTCAGTTTATCATAGTCTGTCTGATTTCCGACACGGGTGTTTTCAACCGTGTAGTTAACCTTCAGAACAGGAGTGTAGATAGAATCTACCGGAATCGTGCCGAGAGGCATTGTCGGATTTTTATTTTTATCAGCGGAAACGTAACCTCTTCCCTGATCAAACACAAGCTCCATGCTCAGAGCCCCGTCAGGTCCGAGTGTTGCAATCGGCTGTTCCGGATTAATGATTTCAACTTCTGCATCTGCTTTGATATCGCCTGCAGTAACCAGGCCTTCGCCGGAAGCTTCAAGGTAGAGCGTCTTCGGGCCTTCGCAATAAAGCTTGGCAATGATGCTCTTTACGTTCAGAACGATTTCTGTCACGTCTTCCTTAACACCGGGAATCGTTGAAAATTCGTGCTGGATTCCTGCTATTTTAATGCTTGTAGCAGCATAGCCGGGCAGTGAGGAGAGAAGTACTCTGCGCAGAGAATTGCCGAGAGTCGTTCCGTATCCGCGTTCAAGCGGATCAACAACAAACTTCCCGTACGAATTGTCAGCAAGCGGATCAAAGCATTCGACATGCGGCATATCGAAACTGATTTTGTTGGTTTCGACCATTACTGTATTTTACCCTCCTTATTAAATTGCGCACCGTACGTGCGTGCTGTGGATCAATGTTTCCGCGTTGAGGGTGAATATTACTTGGAGTACAACTCGACGATGAGATGCTCTTCGATCGGCAGATCGATATCATCTCTCTGCGGAGCGGCGATTACCTTTGCAATGTTGTTTGTCTTGTCATATTCAAGCCACTTCGGTGCTGTACGGAAGGAATTTGCCTCGATATTTGCTTTGATCTTTTCAATACCGCGGCTGCTTTCCTTGAGAGCAATGACCATGCCCGGCTTTACCTGATAGCTGGGGATGTTGACCTTGTGGCCGTTAACAGTAATGTGACCATGGTTGACCAGCTGGCGAGCTTCGCGGCGTGTCGCTGCGTAACCGAGACGATAGACAACGTTGTCCAGACGGCTCTCGCAGAGGATCAACAGATTCTCGCCCGTCTTACCGGCCATCTTGGAAGCCTTCTCATAATAACCGCGGAACTGCTTCTCAAGGATGCCGTAAACGAACTTAACCTTCTGCTTTTCATTCAGCTGAGTAGCATACTCAGATTTCTTTTTTCTGGTCTGTGCACCGGGATTCCTTGTGGTCTCCTTCGTAAAGTATCCCATTGTTGCCGGGGAAATACCCAGAGCCTTGCATCTCTTGGCAACCGGCTGTGTATTTTTAGCCATAATATATGATCCTCCTTGTCAAAATCAGACGCGACGTCTTTTCGGAGGACGGCAGCCATTGTGAGCAATGGGTGTGCAATCCTTGATCATCGTCACTTCGAGGCCCGCTGTCTGCAGAGCACGGATCGCAGCCTCACGGCCGGAACCCGGTCCCTTGACAAACACTTCGACCGTCTTCAGGCCATGCTCCATTGCTGCGCGTGCAGCGGTTTCAGCGGCTTCCGATGCAGCAAAAGGAGTAGACTTTTTGCTTCCACGGAATCCGAGGCCGCCTGCGGAAGCCCAGGAAATAGCATTGCCCTGTGTGTCGGTGACAGTAACCATTGTGTTGTTGAAAGAAGAGCTGATATGAACCTGGCCCTTTTCAATGTTTTTACGCTCTCTTCTGCGTGTTCTGACTTTTTTCTTCGCATTACTTGCTGCCATAATTCATATCCCTCCTTTACTTTTTCTTGTTGGCGATCGTACGTTTCGGTCCCTTGCGGGTACGTGCGTTCGTCTTGCTTCTCTGTCCGCGGACAGGAAGGCCGCGGCGATGCCGCATGCCGCGATAGCAGCCGATTTCGGTCAGGCGCTTGATGTCAAGTGCCGTCTGACGGCGCAGGTCGCCTTCTACGATGTAGCCGTGATCGATGCATTCACGGAGTTTGCTTTCTTCTTCTTCGGTCAGATCTTTTACTCTGGTATCGGGATTGATTCCGGTCTTCTCGAGAATCTTTGTTGCGCTAGTTCTGCCAATACCGTAGACATAGGTGAGACCGATCTCAATTCTCTTGTCCTTGGGCAGGTCAACGCCGGCTATACGTGCCATATTTTCTTATCTTCCTTTCGATAATCTTTCCCGCATTATGGTCTCCGGAGCTTAATCCCGCCGGAGGGAGCCCTACGGATCCATGCGGGTTATAATAATAGTGGGACTTGAGGCTTTATCAGCCCTGACGCTGTTTGTGCTTGGGATTTTCGCAAATAACCATCACTTTGCCTTTACGCTTGATGATTTTGCACTTCTCGCACATGGGTTTTACTGAAGGTCTTACTTTCACTTTTGGTACCTCCTCTTTTACTTGCTTCTCCAAACGATTCGGCCGCGTGTAATGTCATAGGGAGACATTTGAACCGTGACCTTATCCCCTGGAAGGATTCGAATGAAATTCATCCGGAGTTTTCCGGAAATATGCGCCAGAATAATGTGACCGTTGCCGATATCCACCTGGAACATGGTGTTGGGCAGTGATTCAACCACTGTACCTTCCAACTCGATTACATCGTCTTTAGACAAAGTATGATTCCTCCATAAAATTTAGAAGCTTAGATGTCATCTGCCATTGTCAGTATTTCCGGTTCGCCGTCCGTAATGGCGATGGAGTTTTCGTAATGACAGGCTAAAGCACCATCTGCCGAAACAACCGTCCAGTCATTGTCAAGAACTTCAATTTCCCAGTTCCTGCTGGCAATCACCATCGGTTCTACCGCTATTGTCATGCCTTTTACAAGCCTTGGATTCCCTCTGTGATCGGCTTTCCTGTCAAACTTATAGTTTGGAATTTCCGGGGCTTCGTGCAGTTCTCGGCCAACGCCGTGCCCTACATAATCCCGTACTACAGCAAATCCGTGGTTCTCCACGTATTCCTGTATTGCCGCTCCAATATCAGAAACCCGATACCCTTCTTTTGCGAACTTGATTCCTTCAAAAAAACTCTGTCTCGTGACCTTAATGAGCTTTTTTGCTTCCTCGCTGATTTCTCCGCACGGATAGGTCCCTGCGCAGTCTCCCGTAAAGCCGTGGATCATTGCTCCGACGTCAATGGAAACGATATCGCCGTTTCTGATTACTCTTTTTCCGGGTATACCGTGTATGACTTCTTCGTTTACCGAAACGCATGCACTGCCTGGAAATCCTCCGTATCCGAGGAATGTCGGTTTCGCACCGCATTTCACGATATAATCATGCACATATTTGTCTATCTGCTTTGTTGTCACTCCGTCACGAATCGCCTGCCTCGCAATGCTGCGGGCTCCTGCCGTGATTCTGCCGGCCTGACGCATCAATTCTATTTCTCTTGGGGATTTGACGTAGATCGTATCTGACATGGTCAAATCTCCAGAACTTTTTTAATCTCCGCTGTAGTTGCTTCAATTGTCGGCTGATTGTCAACCTTTACAAGTTTTCCCCTCTGTTCATAAAAGGCTTTCAGAGGTTCTGTCTCCCTGTGATAGGTTTTCAGTCTTGCACGAACAGTCTCCGCTGTGTCATCCTTACGGATTCCGAGTTCTCCGCCGCAGAAATCACATATGCCTTCCACCTTCGGCGGATTGCTGACCACATGAAATGTCCTGCTGCAGTTTTTACAAGTTCTGCGTCCGGACATACGCTGAACGATCGTCTCATCCTCTATCTCAATGGAAAGGGCTTTGTCAATTTCAATCCCCATTGCTTCCATTGCTTCGGCCTGAGGAATCGTCCTCGGAACGCCGTCCAGGATATAACCGTTTGCACAGTCATCCTTTGCCAGGCGTTCCCGGATGATGTCGATTATGACATCATCCGGAACCAGCTTGCCGGATTCTACATATTCCTTCGCTTTCAGCCCGGTCGGTGTTCCTTCACTCATCGCTGCGCGAAGAATATTCCCCGTCGAAATCGTAGGGATATTGAGAGTTGCGCTCAGGATATCTGCCTGGGTGCCTTTCCCCGCACCCGGAGCCCCTAACAGTATCAACCTCATAGCACTATCCTTCTCAGTCAAGGAAACCCTTGTAGTTGCGCATGAGCAGCTGTGCCTCGATGGCACGGATGGTCTCAAGTGCAACACCGACTACGATGATGATGGAAGTTCCGCCCAGAGAAAGCCCTGTCAGGTTTGCAGTCTTGCTGAAAACAGAGATCAGGATCGGAACCGTTGCCAGAATACCCAGATAAATTGCACCGAACAGGGTGATCTTATTCAGAACCTTCTGAATGAATTCACTTGTCGGTTTTCCAGGACGAAAGCCGGGGATATATCCGCCGTTTTTCTTCAGGTTGTTTGCAACTTCAATCGGATTAAACTGAATCGTCGAATAGAAGTAAGCAAAGAAAATGATCAATGCAAAGTACAGAACGGCATACCAGATCGTATTGGTTCTTGCCCACGCACTGTTGCTGTGTCCCGTGAGAGCTGCAACAGTTGCAGGGAGAGAAGCAATCGACTGCGCAAAGATGATAGGCATAACGCCGGACATGTTGACTTTCATCGGAAGATGTGTGCTCTGTCCGCCGTACATCTTGCGTCCGACAACCCTCTTGGCATACTGCACAGGCAGCCTGCGTTCAGCATCATTGACAAATACAATCAGCACAATAATAGCCAGAGCGCCGATATACATCAGCAGTGCAACCCACCACTGGAGGTTTCCGGAGATGACATTGCTGACTGTGCTTGCAATGCTGACGGGGAAGCGGGAGATAATGCCGGCAAAAAGGATCATGGAGATACCGTTGCCGATGCCGTATTCCGTAATCTGCTCGCCGAGCCACATAATCAGAGCTGAACCGGAGGTGAATGTCAGCACAATGACGATAGCCGCCCATACGCTGTTTTTCGCTTCTGCAACGATCAGGCCGTTGTTCTTGATGAGCATATAATAGGCAAAACCCTGAAGAAGGGCGATTGCCACGGTGGAATAACGTGTGATGGAGGCGATTTTCTTCTTGCCCTCTTCGCCTTCGTCTTTGCTCATGCGTTCCAGAGCCGGAATCGCAATGCAGAGAAGCTGGATAATAATGGAAGCGTTAATGTACGGCTGAATGCTCAGAGCGAAAATAGTTGCCTGTGAAAACGCACCGCCGGACATAACGTTCAGAAGGCCAAGCACCGTGTTCTGCAGGGATGTGAAGTAGCTCTGCAGAGCTGCCGTATTGACATACGGCACAGGGATTGCATTGCCGATACGGAAGATAAGAAGAATGATAAGGGTGAAAAGGAGTTTCTTACGGATCTCCTCAACCCGCCAGGCATTCTTTAATGTCTGAATCACTTAGACCACCTCTGCCTTTCCGCCAGCCGCTTCAATCTTCTGTTTCGCGGTCTCGGAGAAAGCAGCAGCCTTAACTGTCAGTTTCTTGGTGATTTCACCGTTGCCAAGAATCTTTACACCATATTCGCACTTGGAGAGAACGCCTGCGACGAGCAGAGCCTGATCGTCAACAACTGCGCCATCTTCAAATTTCTCAAGTGCAGAGACATTTACTGCTTCCAGGGGCTTTGCAAAAATATTGTTGAACCCTCTCTTCGGGATACGACGTGCCAAAGGCATCTGGCCGCCTTCAAATCCGATGCGGGTCCCGCCGCCGCTGCGGGCTTTCTGACCCTTGTGTCCGCGGCCTGCTGTCTTGCCGTTTCCTGTTGCATGGCCTCTGCCCTTGCGTTTATCAACATGGGTAGAGCCGGGTACGGGAGAAAGATCGTTAATATACATTCTCTTTTCCCTCCTTATTCTTCTGTGACCTTGAGCAGATAGCCGATCTTGGCAATCTTGCCTCTGGTCTGGGGATTGTCAGGCTGCACGGTCTCGTTGCCGATCTTGTGCAAACCAAGAGATTTTGCTGTTGCAATATGGCTGTCAAGTCTGCCGTTGAGGCTCTTGACAAGCTTGATTTTCAGAGTAGCCATGTTTTGCCCTCCTTAACCCTGAACTTCTTCAGGAGTCTTGCCTCTGGCTGCTGCAACCTGAGTTGCATCACGCAGAGACTTGAGGCCTTCCATCGTAGCCGCGACAACGTTTGCCGGGTTGTTGGTACGCAGGCACTTTGTACGAATATCACGAATGCCCGCTGCTTCAACAACAGCACGTACTGCACCGCCGGCAATAACGCCTGTGCCTTCGGGAGCCGGTTTCAGTAATACACGGCCGGCACCGAATTCACCGGTCACCTCATGAGGAATGCTTGTTCCCTTGAGTGTAACATTGCAAATATTCTTTTTAGCATCCTCAAGACCCTTGCGGATTGCTTCAGAAACTTCATTTGCTTTGCCCATGCCATATCCTACACGGCCATTGCCGTCACCGACAACGCACAGTGCAGAGAACTTTGCAACACGGCCGCCCTTGACGGTCTTGCTGACACGGTTGAGGGAAACTACTTTCTCGATAAACTCGGAAGGAGCTTCTTCCTTGTTTCTGCGATCTCTTCTTTCATTGCTGTATGCCATTTCGTTTTCCCCCTTCCTTAGAATTTCAGGCCGCCCTCACGGGCACCCTCTGCCAGAGCCTGGACACGACCATGGTAAATATAACCGCCACGATCAAACACAACTTCTTCAATGCCCTTCTTGAGAGCACGCTCTGCAACCGCTGCACCGACCTTTTTGGCTGCTTCACAATTGCTTCCGAGCCCTTCAAACCCTTTTTCGACGGAGGATGCGGAAACCAGAGTGTTTCCTGCAACATCATCGATTACCTGGGCATAAATATGATTCTCACTGCGGAATACGCAGAGACGAGGTCTCTCAGGAGTACCGGAAATCTTACCGCGTACCCTGTTATGGCGCTTTACACGCTGTCCTTTAGTATCAGGTCTTTTAATCATTCAGGCGATCCTCCGTTTACTTGGCTCCGGTCTTGCCTTCTTTGCGGCGAATAGTTTCGTAGTCATATTTGACACCCTTCCCTTTATAGGGTTCCGGAGGTCTCTTGCCACGTACTTCTGCTGCAAACTGGCCAACCTTCTGTTTGTCGATTCCCTTGATTACGATGTGGTTTGCATCGGGAACGTCAATCTGGATATCCTCCGTCTCGGGAATTACGATCGGATGAGAATAACCCAGGTTCATAACAAGCTTTTTGTCTTCCTTTGATGCACGATAGCCAACACCGTTGATTTCCAGCTTCTTCTCAAAGCCCTGTGTTACACCGACTACCATATTGTCAATCAGTGTTCTTGTAAGACCGTGATAAGACTTGTTCTCTTTCGTGTCATCCGGACGGGAAACGTGGATAACGCCCTTGTCGATCTCAACCTTCATCTGGGGGATAAGAGTACGTTCGAGTGTTCCTTTCGGTCCCTTCACAACAATGTGGTTGTTTTCACCGACACTGACCTCGACCCCAGCCGGGATCGTAATAGCCTTCAGACCAATTCTTGACATTTCTCTTCCTCCTTACCAAACGAATGCAAGAACTTCTCCGCCAACATTCAGTTTGCGGGCTTTCTTGTCAGTCATAACGCCCTTGGAGGTAGAGACGATCGCGATTCCGAGTCCCTTCAGAACGCGGGGCAGCTCATCGGCACCGGCATAAACGCGGAGACCGGGCTTGCTGACGCGGCGAAGGCCCTGAATTGCTTTCTCTTTTCCCGGGAGATACTTGAGGGTGATGCGGATGATGCCCTGCGTTCCGTCATCAATGATCTGGTAATTCTTGATATATCCTTCCTCGAGGAGGATCTCAGCAATTGCCTTCTTCATCTTGGATGCGGGGACATCTACGGATTCGTGTTTTGCGCTGCCGGCATTGCGGATACGTGTAAGCATGTCGGCAATAGGATCTGTGATTTGCATTCTTTCTTCTCCTTATTTAGAGTTACTGCCCATTTAGGCAGTTTCAGTGACGAGGTTCCGCGTCAACGCTTGATTGCCCGCGGCCTTTCGTCAGCGGATTTTATTATCTCCCGCCCGTACTGCGGGCGGGGTATAATACATCAGAAGCTTGCTTTGCGGACGCCGGGGATCTGACCCTTATAGGCGAGTTCGCGGAAGCAGATACGGCAGATGCCGTAGTTGCGGAGATACGCATGAGGACGACCGCAGATCTTGCAGCGGTTGTATCTGCGAGTGGAGAACTTAGCAGGAGCCTGCTGTTTCAGAATCATTGCTTTCTTTGCCATGTTAATCTCCTTCCTCAGCTCATAAACGGAGCGCCGAGAAGCTTAAGCAGTTCACGGGCTTCTTCGTCTGTTTTGGCCGTTGTGGTAATTGCAATGTTCATACCACGCAGCTTTTCGATCTTATCATACTCGATTTCCGGGAAAATGATCTGCTCTTTCAGGCCGAGGCTGTAGTTGCCGCGTCCGTCAAAAGCATCAGCAGAAATACCGCGGAAGTCACGTACACGGGGGAGAGCAATGTTGAACAGACGATCCAGAAATTCCCACATACGGTCTGCTCTCAGGGTAACCTTCACGCCGACTTTCATTCCTTCACGAAGTTTGAAGTTTGCAACGGATTTTCTTGCAACCGTTGCAACGGCATGCTGGCCGGTAATCGCGGAAATATCTTTAATTACCGCTTCAAGAGCTTTTGCATTGTCCTTGCAATCGCCGCAGCCGACAGATACGACGATCTTGTCAATACGGGGAATCTGCATCACGGACTTGTACTGGAACTTCTTCATGAGAGCCGGAGCAACTTCCTCAACATACTTTTTCTTCATTGTAGTCATTGGTTGTTATCTCCTTTCTCAGACTTCTGCGCCGCACTTTTTGCAGACGCGGACCTTCTTGCCGTTTGCGATCTTATGACCAACGCGTGTGGCCTTGCCGCACTTCGGGCACACAAGCTGAACTTTGCTTGCATAGATGGGGGTTTCAACCTTGATGATGCCGCCGTCTTCTCCCTGCTTGGTAGGCTTCTTGTGCTTGGTCGCTACATTGACGCCTTCCACAACAACCTTACCGGCTTTTGGTTCGGCAATCAGAACTTTGCCCTGTTTACCCTTGTCCTTACCGGACAGAACTACGACTTTATCGTCTTTTCTAATATTCATTCCGGTACCTCCTCAGATTACTTCCGGAGCTAGGGACAGGATCTTCATGTATTCCTTGTCACGGAGCTCACGGGCAACAGGCCCAAAGATACGCGTTCCGCGGGGGTTCTTGTCACCGGTGTTGATGAGAACAGCCGCATTTTCATCAAAGCGGACATAGGTGCCGTCTGCACGCCGTACCGGTTTCACGGTACGAACGATAACTGCGCGGACGACGTCGCCCTTCTTGACCTGACCACCGGGAGCAGCCTTCCGCACAGAGCAGATCACCACATCTCCGATGCTGCCGTACTTGCGGCCGGAACCGCCAAGAACACGGATGGTCTTTAATTCTTTTGCGCCGGTATTATCTGCAACTTTCAGATAGGTTTCTTCCTGTATCATTTACGGCGCCTCCTTACTTTGCTTTCTCAACGATTTCAACCACACGCCATCTCTTATCTCTGGAAAGCGGCCGGGTCTCCATCACGCGAACAATATCACCGACACGGCATTCATTGTTTTCATCATGAGCCTTCAGGCGGTATGTTCTTCCGATGATCTTCTTATAAGTCTTGTGTGCAACATGGTCTTCCACGATCACAACGACCGTCTTGTCCATTTTGTCGCTTACGACTTTACCCGTGCGAACCTTACGGAAAGTATTTCTTTTTTCTTCCATTGTACCTTACCTCCTCAGTTCTGTTTCTCGCGGAGAACAGTCTTCACACGAGCAATATCACGACGGGTAGCAGATATCTTAGTCGGGTTGTCAAGATGGTTGGTAGCATGCTGCATACGAAGCATGAACAGGTCCTTCTTGAGGTCAACGAGCTTGCTTTCAAGCTCTGCAACGGACATGTTACGTATTTCGTTTGCCTTCATCTTATTCACCCTCTCCTTCTGCAGCTTCCTTTGTGATCACTTTGGTCTTGATCGGAAGCTTGTGGCTAGCGAGACGAAGAGCTTCGCGAGCAGTCTCTTCAGGCACGCCTGCGATCTCAAACATAACTCTGCCGGGTTTAACAACGGATACCCAGTACTCCGGAGAACCTTTACCGGAACCCATACGGGTTTCTGCAGGCTTCGCGGTAACCGGTTTATCAGGGAAGATCTTGATCCACACCTGGCCGCCGCGCTTGGTGTAACGGGTCATTGCAATACGGGCTGCTTCGATCTGGTTGGATGTGATCCAGCCGGGTTCTACAGCCTGCAGACCGAATTCACCGTAAGTCACCACGTTGCCGCGGGTTGCTTTGCCCTTCATGCGGCCGCGCTGAACTCTGCGGTACTTTACTCTTTTAGGCATTAACATTAGTCTTTGCCTCCTTCCTGTGCGGGAGCTGCTGCACGGGGTGCCCGGCGTTCACCGTTCTGGAAAGCAGGTCTGTTTCCATAGCCACCCTGTCCGCCTTGGCCGCGATTCTCGCGGTTGTACCCACCCTGGCGGTTGTTGTCACGGTTGTATCCACCCTGACGGCGATCACCCTGACGGCGGTCGTCTCTGCGGCGGCGTTCACCCTGCGGCTTGCTCAGATCCATGGTTCTCGGTGTGGTACGAAGCGTCTGGGAAAGGACTTCGCCTTTATAGATCCAAACCTTAACACCGATACGTCCGTAGGTGGTATCTGCTTCGGCAAAGCCGTAGTCAATATCCGCACGAATGGTCTGCAGAGGAATTGTGCCCTCGTGATATGTCTCACTGCGTGCAATTTCAGCACCACCAAGACGTCCGCCGCATTTAATCTTAATGCCGCGTGCGCCCATTCTCATGGCACGGCCCATAGCATTTTTCATCGCACGGCGGAAGCCGATACGCTTTTCAAGCTGCTGGGCAATGTTCTCTGCAACAAGCTGAGCATTGGTATCGGGAGTGCGAACCTCAACGATGGAGATTTTCACATCCTTACCGATCATCTTGCTGACTGCTGCTTCGAGCTTCGTAATCTCTTCGCCGCCCTTGCCGATGACAACACCGGGTCTGGAGCAGTGAATGTAGATGCGGATCTTCGTAGAATCACGCTCTATCTCGATGGTAGGAACACCGGCGGAATAGAGAGTCTTCTTCAGATAAGTACGGATCTTATAATCTTCTACGACCAGATCACCGACTTTATCTTCTCTTGCGTACCATCTGGAATCCCAGTCTTTAATAACGCCAACTCGCAACCCATGCGGGTTTACCTTCTGACCCATAATTCTGCCTCCTTTCCTTATTCTCTCTCAGCCACAGCGATGTAGATGTGGCTGGTACGTTTGTTAATGCGGTACATACGGCCCTGAGCTCTGGGTCTGCCTCTCTTGAGGATGGGACCGGCACCGGCATAGGTGGTGCAAACATAGAGCTTTTCGGGATCCATTTCGAAGTTGTTTTCTGCGTTAGCCATGGCGCTCTTCAGAACCTTCACCATCAGCTCGCAGCCGGCCTTCGGAGTGTTCTCCATCAGGGCAAGTGCAACATCTGCGTCCTTTCCGCGAATCATGTTGCAGATAATCTCGACCTTGCGGGGAGAAATACGAGCATATTTATGCTCTGCATAAGCGATTTTTCTTTCGTCCATCTGAATCCTCCTCACTTGCCGGTCTTGCCGCCGGAGTGGCCGCGGAATGTACGCGTCGGAGCAAACTCACCAAGCTTGTGACCGACCATATCTTCTGTGACATACACAGGAACATGACGGCGGCCATCATGAACGGCAATCGTGTGCCCAACGAAGGACGGGAAAATGGTAGATGCGCGAGACCATGTCTTCACGACCTGCTTATTGCCGGTCTTATTCATTTCATCGACTCTCTTCAGAAGCTCAGGAGCTGCGAAGGGGCCTTTTTTAATACTTCTGCTCATTTACTTTCCCTCCTTACTTCGCATTGCGGCGCTTGACGATGAACTTATCCGTACGATTCTTCGTCTTACGGGTCTTGTAACCAAGTGCAGGCTTACCCCAAGGAGTTACAGGGCCGGGACGGCCGACCGGGGACTTGCCTTCACCACCGCCGTGGGGGTGGTCAACCGGGTTCATAACCGAGCCGCGGACCGTCGGGCGGATGCCCATATGACGTTTGCGGCCGGCCTTGCCAAGATGAATGTTCGCATAGTCGATATTGCCGACCTGACCGATCGTAGCCATGCAGTCGATACGGACTTTACGCATTTCACCGGACGGAAGACGAACGGTAGCCATGCCGTTTTCTTTTGCCATGAGCTGAGCTGCCACACCAGCAGAACGGACAAGCTGAGCACCCTTACCGGGATAAAGCTCAATGTTGTGAATGATCGTGCCGACGGGGATGTTGTTCAGCGGGAGTGCATTACCGGCTTTGATATCAGCCGATGCACCGGACACGATTGTGTCACCGGCGGAAAGGCCAACAGGAGCCAGAATGTAGCGGAGTTCGCCGTCTTCATACTCACAAAGAGCGATAAACGCGCTGCGGTTCGGATCATACTCAAGGCGAACAACTTTTGCAGGCATATCAAGCTTATTGCGCTTGAAATCAATCACGCGGTATTTCCGGCGATTGCCGCCGCCCTGATGACGGACTGTGATGCGGCCATAACTGTTGCGACCGGAATGCTTCTTGAGAACTTCCAAAAGGCTCTTCTCGGGCTTAATGTGCTTTTCAATCCCGTCAAACCCGGAGACTGTCATTCCTCTTCTGGCAGGAGTAGTCGGTCTGTAAGTTTTAATAGACATTCTTCATTCCTCCTTATGCCATGCCTTCGAACAGTTCAATGTTCTTGGAATCAGCGCTGAGCTTTACAACTGCCTTTTTCCAGGAAGCCGTTTTGCCGGAAGGATATGCACCCTGGCGCTTTTCCTTGCCTCTGACGTGTTCGGTAGTGACTTTGATCACCTTAACATCAAAAATCTCTTCAACAGCCTTCTTGATTTCAATCTTGTTGGCATCTTTTACGACTTCAAAAGCATACTTTTTGATGTCAAGATCTTCCATTGACTGTTCGGTAATGATCGGGCGAATAACTACGTCGTATGCTGTCCTCATTAGGCGAACACCTCCTCGATTTTGGCAAGCGCAGCCTTGTCGACGACCATGACACCATTTGTGAGAATCATGTACGGGCTGAGAATCGTTGCAATCGTGGTTTCCACACCGGCAATATTGCGGGCAGACTTAACAACTTTTTCATCAACCGTCTCGGTCACAACAAGAGCTTTGCCGCTGATACCTATCTTTGACAGGAACTCTTTGAACGCCTTGGTCTTAATCTCATCGACTTTCAGACCATCAACGACAACGATCTCATTCTCCGCTGCTTTGGCAGACAGAGCAGACTTCATTGCCAGACGTCTCACCTTTTTGTTGAGGGTGTAGCTGTAATCACGCGGCTTGGGCGCGAATGCTACGCCACCATGCGTCCATTCCGGAGCACCGGCATAACCGGCACGTGCACGGCCTGTGCCCTTCTGACGCCAGGGCTTCTTTGTGGTGAAATCAACTTCGCCCTTGGTAAGAGCACTCTGTGTGCCCTGGCGGCAATTTGCCAGGTGATTCTTAACGGAATCGTGCAGAACGCTCTTGTTCGGCTCAATGCCGAAGATGGCTTCGGAGAGCTCGATCTCGCCGATCTCTTTTCCTGCCATGTTGAAAACTTTTGCTTTAGGCATTTATGCTGCTCTCCTTTCCTTACTTTGTACGTGCGGAAGCCTTCTGCGGGTTGACACGTGCGGAAGCCTTCTGCGGGTTGACGGAGATCGCTGCCGCCTCGCCTTTCTTGACCGGCTGAGCCTTGACAGTGTTCTTAATGTAAACAATGCTTCCCTTGGGACCGGGAACGGCGCCGCGAATCGCGATGAGGTTGAGCTCTGCATCGACCTTCACGATATCCAGATTCTGAACCGTGACCTGGTCAACGCCCATATGGCCGGCCTGCTTCTTTCCCGGGAAAATGCGGGAAGGATCTGTGCTGGAGCCCATGGAACCTGCATGGCGGTGAACCGGACCGCCGCCGTGAGTGGTGGGGGTGCGGCCCTGGCCGAAACGTTTGATAACGCCTGCATAACCATGACCTTTGCTTGTCCCGGTTACATCAACCTTTTCGCCCTCTGCAAAAATGTCTGCCTTTACGACATCACCGACTTCAAATTTGTCGGTCTCTTCAAGGCGGAACTCTTTGAGGTGCTTGAGCATGCCTGTCCCGGCCTTTTTGAGGTGGCCCTGTTCAGGCTTAGAGAGTTTCTTTTCGGCTACTTCCTCATAGCCGAGCTGGACTGCGTTGTAGCCTTCCTTCTCTTCCGTCATCTTTGCGGTGACCACACAGGGACCCGCTTCAATGACAGTCACAGGAATGACTTTGCCGGCTTCGTCAAAAATCTGAGTCATGCCGACTTTTTTGCCAATGATGGCTTTCTTCATTCTATTTCCTCCTATCGGTTATTGGTTACCTAGCATGGCTCGTCATTGGGAAACGGCCGGAGGCTGGCAACTTAACCCTTCCGCATACGCAAGCTGCGGAAAAAGGGTCAAAACAATTTAATAAAATGGATTCCGAGATCAGAGCTTGATCTCAATTTCAACGCCGGCGGGAACTTCAAGATTCATCAGAGCTTCAACCGTCTTCTGGGTGGGGCTCATAATGTCGATCAGGCGCTTGTGCGTTCTGCGCTCGAACTGCTCACGGCTGTCTTTGTACTTATGGACAGCGCGGAGAATGGTAACGATCTCCGTCTTCGTGGGAAGAGGAATGGGCCCGGACACTTTAGCGTCTGTGCGTTTTGCTGCTTCAACAATTGTCTCTGCTGCCTTGTCGATGAGCTGATGATCGTATGCCTTAAGGCGAATACGGATCATGTTTTTGCCTGTGGTGTTTGCCATGTTTGTTTTTTTCTCCTTTTCTTCGTACGTTATTTTTCTGCGTACGGATGGGGAAATTTCATACACACATCCGTGCGTATCAGACCAGTTCCAAAATTACAGCCGGCTACCATGGCCGGCCATCCTCTGCCCTGCGATATACGCATGCAATTATGAAAGACCCCAGCCGCCCGATTGCGTGCCCTGACTGGCAGGACACCGGACATACTCCACGAAAGTTACCTCGTTTTTACGAGCAATCTCCCGCTTCATCGCATAGTTTGCGCTCTCCGCGCAAGCTTGTATATATTACCAGACAGCTCCCCGGAAGTCAAGCAGTTTTTTTTAAAATGAAAAAATATTTTTAAGAAAGAACACCCCGATTACGATTGTCTTTTCTGTAGAAAAAAAAACTGAAATATGATATGATAGTTATAGTCAGAACAAACTATTCTTTATTTATTCTACATTATATAAAAGATATAACATTGAAAAAGAGACGGAGCGATAGTATGGAATCTGTCACTATGGAACAGCTGCTGAAAGCAGAAGAGGAAAGAATACGCGGAGAGATCCGCGCAGACACAACCGTCGATCAGGACAGAACGCAAAGCGTCACCAGGCTGAAGGATACTCTGGCACAAGCTTTGCTGCGCTATAATGCGGCAAATGCAGGGAATCAGGCCTGTCAGGCTGTTGCAGATTCCATAACAGCTGCAATACAGGATTCTTTTGGCTTTCTCCTTGCCGGGACAGCAGAAAAAGAGATTTCCAAAAGGCCCGTTAGGGCCGGAGCGGTTATTTCTTTACTCTGTTCCATCATCTGCTGCCTGGCTTCTCTGCTTCTGTTCGGACAGGAACTCTCTTTTCTCCTCGGATGTATTCTGATGGTGCTGGGTATCTTCTTTGCTTTCCTTTCGGGGAGGCTTTGGTATGGCGAGAGAGAAGTACGCGTACGCACGGGGCTCGATGATGAAACCGTATGGAAAACACTGAAAAAAATATCTGCAACCATGGACAGAAAGATTACTTCCTTCTGTAAAATGGAGGAAGTCTGGATTCAGGAAGCCCAAAACAAAGCCGGAGAAATCGGCAGCAGAAAAATCAGTGATGAGGAACTGCAGCTCCTCGGGGATCTTCTGGAAGGGCTGTATTCCGACAACGGAGGATTCTCTCTCCGACAGCTCCGAAAAATTAAGCCCTATCTTCAGCATCAGGGAATTGAGCTGAAAGAGTATGACACAAAAAATGCAGAGCTGTTTGAGATTCTGCCATCGAAAAAAGGAGCTTCCACTCTGCGACCCGCATTACTGGAAGGGGAGACACTCCTTCTTGCGGGAAAAGCTACGGAACTTGAAAGATAAACCGGGAAATGGAGAGACAGAATGTATTATTGGGGATTTGATCTCGGTGACGGGGAAAGTGCTATTGCACGTACCGGGCCGGAAGGGAACACTTATCCGGAAATCATCAGCGTAGACGGGAAAAAAGTTACCATCACCGTTTGGGCGGTTATGAAAAACGGCGAAGTCCGCATCGGGGAATCCGCCGCTCGTTCCGCTTCCGCAGCCGTACGCAGTGCCGCCCGTTTCAAACGCCGTTTCCTAGATGCACAATCCGACTGTGCAGCTCTAGTGCGTGATTTTTCTGCACGCGTTTTTGAATCGCTGCGCGGGAGCGGAGAGCTTACAGGCGGGGAAAAAAGCAATGTTGTTTATATAGGATGTCCCGCAGGGTGGGATCAGGAGGCAAGAGGCCGCTATCAACGTATTTTCGAGACAATAGGCTTTCCATCTCCCCATGTCGTTTCGGAATCCCGTGCAGTCATGGTAGGCGCTATCCAATCCAATTCCGTACGAGATTACGTCGATCTGCGATCCCATTCCGTTCTGGTAATCGATATCGGTTCCTCAACGACCGACTTTGCCTATATCGATAAGGGAAAGGAATCTGAAGTTCACACCGGCGGAGAGGTCGCTCTCGGCGGAGGCATTATGGACGAAGTACTGCTGGAGGTAAGCATCGAAGCATCCCCGGAGAGCAGTGCCCTCCACAGCGTCTTCCAGGAGAGTGAAAGTTGGCGCGTTGACTGCGAACTGCATGCACGCCGCCTGAAAGAAAAATACTACTCCCTTCCACCGGAAGAGCGCACTCCGGAGGAGTGCAGTGAATCCCTCCTTATCACATATAATAAACCGTTAATCCTTGACCTTGTTATGGATGAAGCCATGTCACAACGGCTTACCGAAAAGCCCTGTACACAACTCGGAGGGAAATCCTTCCGGCAGGTATTCTGTGCAGGGTTACGCCAGGTGCGCGAGAGCATCGGAGAAGCTCTGCCGGAACTTCTTTTCCTGACAGGCGGCGTTTCCCGCATGGACTGTATCCGGGACTGGTGCCAGGAGATCTTCCCCGAGGCAGTGATCTATGTGGATCAGGAGCCCGAATTCAGCGTCGCAAGGGGCTTGTCCTGGTGCGGAAAAATCGATGACGAGCTGATGCACTTCCGTGCGGAAGTTGACGGGTTGATTGCTTCCAACATTGTGGAGGAAATCGTCTCCCGACATTTGGCCTCCCTTTATAAGGCCTCCCTGGAGGCTTTGATCGATCCATTGCTGGAGAATGCCGTTAAACCCGTTCTGTTAGAATGGCAGAGCGGTAAAATTAAACGCCTGAGCGATCTGGAAAGTGCGCTGCAGGACAGAATCCGTGTTTATCTGTATTCCGAAAACGCAAAAGCATGCCTGTACCAACCCGTCTCAGACTGGCTTCTTCTGATTTCAGATGAACTGGAACAGTATACCTCAGAAATCTGCCGACGCTATCATGTACCTGATCGTTCTCTGGGGATTTCCTCCGGGCTGACAGCAAGCGACTTTCACATTCTGGAACAAATCGACGCAAAGGATATTCTCTCCGGCGATTCTCTCACATGGACGGCTGTTTTTGTTGAGTCTGTCATCTCTATTCTCATTGCAATGCTCTGCGGTGGAAGCGGCGTCATACTGATCAGTGAGGGCCCTGTCGGAATGCTGATCGGGTTTATTCTCTCTTTTCTTGTGCTGGTCGTCAGCCATATCATGGGTAAAAAGGCAATCGATGAAAAACTGATGAATGCCAATCTGCCGATCCTTGTCAGGAAGCTTGCGCTATCCAACATCATGCCAAAAATTGAAATGCCCCGCACAAATCTCACAGGAATGCTGAAAAACAGCAGACTCGGGCAGGTTCTCACCGGAGAGGAGAATCCGGAGGGACAGAAGAATTCGACATTTCACGTGCTGCCGAAAATCCGTCCATCCAACGCCGGGGAAATCTCTGACCGGCGTATGCAGGCGATCCGAAACAGAGTCATGGCAAACTACGAGAAGCTGATTGGAAGTACAGAGAGCAGCGAGCTGCTTGCACTGAATGCCCGTATGAGCAAAGACATTTCAGAACAAATCGAAAAGCGCCTGAAAGAACTTGCCGAACAGGTCGAAATCCCGCTGACATAGTCCCTCAACAGTAAATTAGCCAACCGCGGTTATCCGCGGTTGGCTCAGTCTGTCAAAGAACTATGCAAGAGCCCTCGTTTCTGGTAGAATAGGAACGGGGGTGTTGTTATGGATGAGTGGAAGAGGGATGCACGGCGTGATGTGGTATTTGTGGATATCGATGCATTGGTACCAAAGGATCACCTTTTACGAAAGATCGAAAAGGTGATGGATTACGAATGGCTGTATGAGCGGCTTGATCCATATTACTGCCATGACAACGGAAGACCTGGAACAGATCCTGTAGTGCTGATCAAGATGGTTCTGATCCAGCATCTGTATGGGATTCCGTCCCTGCGACAGACATACCAGCGGATACAGGATACCGTGTCGTACCGTTGGTTTTTGGGCTATGGCCTTTTAGACACGATCCCGCATTTTGCGACAGTAAGTTATGCATTCTGCAGACGGTTTCCACCGGAACTGACAGAAGAAATCTTTGCGCATATTCTGAACAAAGCCCTGAATCATCGGATGCTTGACCCCACGATGGTTTTTATGGACGGAACACAAATCAAGGCGAGTGCGAACAAGAAGAAATACCAGAAAGAAAAGATAGCAAAGACGGCAAAGATCTATGCCGAACAGCTTCGGGAAGAAGTAAACGCGGAACGGGAAAAACTGGGAAAGAAGCCGATAGAGTCAGGGGATGATCATGACGACAACAATCCCGGAGGCGGCGAGACGGTAGAACGCGCTGTATCCACGACTGATCCGGAAAGCGGGATGTTTGTAAAGGGAGAACATGAACGGCAATTTGCCTATGAAGCACACACTGCCTGTGATCGGAAAGGCTTTGTATTAGGGGTAGAAGTAACCGCAGGAAACGTACACGACAGCATAGCGTGGGATTCGCTTTACGATCAAGTAACAAGCAGGTTTCCGGAAGCAGAGTTTATAACAATGGACGCAGGATACAAAACACCATGGATTGCGAAGAAGATACTGGATGATGGGAGAATCCCTATTCTACCGTACACGAACCACCATTACAAGGAAGGTATATACAAGCCCTGGCAATACGAATACGATCCAAACGCAGATTGTTTTATCTGTCCTCACAAAGGGATCCTGAGACATACGACAACAGACAAAGATGGAAGACGCACCTACCGCAGCAACACGAAGGTTTGCAAGGATTGTCCATTTAAAGCAATGTGTGGCGCCAATGAGAAAGGTCAGAAGCTTTTGACCACGCACATCTGGCAGGAGTATTTGGATCTGGTTGAGCAACTGCGGCGAACAGAGCGTGGTAAAGAAATCTACGCTATGCGTAAAGAGACGATAGAACGCGTCTTTGCTGATGCAAAAGAAAAACACGCCATGCGTTATACGCATCATCGAGGTCTGACCCACGTTACAAACTGGGTAAGGCTCAAATATGCTGCCATGAATTTGAAAAAGCTGGCAGAATGGAGTTGGAATAACTCCTTTTTCCGTCAGATTTTTACGCTTTTCCTTCCGTGGTATGCCAAAACCCCTGTTTTCGCTCCTTGAAAACAGGGGTTCTTTGACAGACTGAGGGGCTGTAGCAAAATAGCCCTGAAAAAACAAGAAACCGAGACGGCAAAAAAGTCGCCTCGGTTTCTTGTTTGTGGTAAAATAAGTTTGTGAAAAAAACATTACCGCAGAAAGATTATGGCACATGCAAGCGGAATGTGCA